>VAZV01000124.1 GCA_005884765.1 Alphaproteobacteria bacterium | reverse complement strand
TCACCGCCAGCATTTGCGCAAACGCTTCCGAGGCCGCCCTCTTGGTGGCTTCCTTCATGTCTTTCTCCCTAGACTTGGGCGCACGTCATCGTTGCCTGGAGAGGCTCGATGACGCGATCGGTCTTATACCCGGAACACCCCACGACGAGTATTCGCTACTGACGAGTCCCCACTCAGCGAATATCGACCCAGCCAGAATCGAATAGTAATGCGGCGGCAATTTGACTCACTTATGTTGCTCTTGCGTCTGCCGCCGGATACGGTTTGGCGCCCGCCAAATCAAATACCGGCGAGAAGTCTCGAAAAACCCAGGGTGAAGAATGGCCCGCATCGACTATAGCGATCCCGCGAAATCAAGCGAACGTACCCGCGAAATCCTCGGCAAGAATCGCAATGCCAATATTTTTCGCATGATGGCGCACGCGCCGCGTTATCTCGAACAATACTGCCGGCTCGGCCGTGCCATCCGCCACGAGGGCGAACTCGATCCGGTAGTGCGCGAACTTGCGATTACGCGCACCGGGATTCTATGCGAAGCGCCATATGAGATTGTCGCGCACAAGCGCATCGGCAAGAACGTCGGCGTCACCGACGCGCAGAACGAGGCGCTGGAAAACTGGCAGTCGGCGACGTGCTTCAGCGATGTGCAGCGGGCGGCGCTCGCCTTCACCGACGAAGTCGTCAAGCTGCGCAAGCCGACGGAGGCGACCTTCAACGCGATTGCCGCGAACTTGACGCCGGGCGCGCTGGTCGAATTGCAGCTTTCGGTCGGTTTCTACATCATGACGTCGAAATTCCTGGAGACTTTTGCCATCGACCTGCAGCCGGTGACGGAAGTGGTGTGAGCGATGCTCAAGTCGCCGTCAGCAGATCGACCTTGGTATTGGCCACGATCAGGCGGTCGGCAAGGAGCTGCGCGAGATTGCGCATGATCCGCTCGCCGGCTTTGGGGTGCTGATCGCGAAAGCGCTCAAAACCGGAAATCGGGATTTCGACGGCGCTCGCGGAGGCATCCGCCAGCACGTCGGCCGAACGACGCGGCTCCAACAGCGCCATTTCGCCGAACGCCATGCCGGCGGTCAGCGTCGCGAGCCTGATGCCGTCCGGCAGCGTGATGTGAACCACCCCGCTCCGGAGGAAGAACAGCGAGGTCGCGGGGTCGCCGGCAGCGACGATCTTCTCGCCCGCCCGATAGTTCCTGACCGTACCAAGCGAAGCGAGAGCGGAAAGTTCTTCGCTGGCCAGGCCCGCCAGCAGCGGCTGCTCGGAAAATTCGGTCACATCGTGGAAGTCAATCGATCCGCCGTGGCGATAAACCACCTGGTCTTCGGCCCATTCGATCGCGGTATCGAGCAGATAGAAGTCGCGCAGATTGGAAAGGCCGCCGGTCCATTCGCGCACGATTTTCCATCCCGCCGAAGAGCGTTTGATGCCGGACAGGATCACCATGACCTGAAAATTCTCCAGTTCGCGGAATTCTTCCGCAAGCAGGCGGGCGCCGGCGTGGGTTACGGCCGCGACCCGGCGCAGGTCGAAGATGACGAATTGCGGACGCGGCGTGGCTGCGAGCCGGCGCGAGACGTAATCGACGTTGGAGAAGGACAGCGTGCCGACAAGCTCGATGACGCGGACATCCCTGTGATGTGTGTCAAGAATTTTTTGCTCGTGCGGCCGCCGGCTGCGCCGCGACGGATTCTTGCCGATGGTGTAGTCGGCAATGATGCTGTTGCGCGCATCGTCGCTGCGGTTGAGCATGTGCAGGTCATAGTGCGACGACAGCGCCTCGCAGACCTTGATGCCGCGCACGCTGTTGCCATGCTTGTCGAGCCGCGGCGAGTAGCAGCCAAGCCCCAGCCGCGCCGGCAGCGCCGCCAGAATGCCGCCGCCGACGCCGCTTTTGGCGGGAATGCCGACGCGATAGATCCATTCGCCGGCGTAGTCGTACATGCCCGAGGAAGTCATCACCGACAACGTGCGCGAGATGGCGTAGGGCGTCATCACCTGTTCGCCGGTCACCGGGTTGACCCCGCGATTGGCGAGCGTGGCGGCCATGATGGCGCTATCGCGCGCCGTCACCAGGATCGCGCACTGCTTGAAATAGACGTCCAGCACCGCGGCAACGTTATCTTTGATCACCGCATTGGTGCGCAGGAGATAGCCGATTGCCCGGTTACGGTCGCCGGTCGCGCTCTCGGAGGCATAGACGGCTTCATCAACGCCGAGTTCACGTCCGGCGAAGCGGCCGAGCGCCTGCCGGATATAGTCGAAGGCATCGCGGCCCTTGGTCTCGTAGAGCAGGCCGGAGCAGGTGATCGCACCGGCGTTGACCATCGGATTGAAGGGATGGTTTTCGGAATTGAGCCGGATCGAATTGAAGGGATCGCCGGATGGCTCGACGCCGATCGCGCTTTCCACGTGCGCTGCGCCGAGCGTATCCAGTGCCAGCGCGAACACGAAGGGCTTTGACATCGACTGGATGGTGAAGGGTATCGTGGTATCGCCGGCCTCGTAGACGTGGCCGTCAAGGGTCGCGAGGCTGATCCCGAAATGATCGGGGTCGGCCTTGCCGAGTTCAGGAATGTAATCGGCGACGTCGCCGCCGGTCTCCGACGAAAAGTCGGCATGACAGCGATCGAGGAACCGCAGCAAAGGCGGTTTCGAGCTGGCCCAACTTTCGGATTTCGAAGCTGCCGGTTTCATGAGGAGTAGTTGTGCCGCGCAATGGCGGTGCGCGCAACCGGCTCACAAAACAGGCATTTGCTAAAGCATGATCCGGAAAAATGGGTACCGGGTTTTCCGAAAAAGGTCATGCTCAGACAAAAGCATAGAGCTGGACGACGATTCGAAGAAAGGTCATCCCGCTCTAGTGTCCTGAATCAGAAGTTCGAGTCATCGTAGATTCGCGTAGCTGTGTCAGATTTAATCTGAGCAGCAGGGAGGATTTGGCGATGGCGGGACCGAAGATGGCGGTTTTGGTTCTTAGCGAGGCCGAGCGCTCGGAGCTGATGTTGCTTTCAGCGCGGCGCAAGACGGGG
>VAZV01000163.1 GCA_005884765.1 Alphaproteobacteria bacterium | reverse complement strand
CCGCTGTTTCGCTCGCTCGCCTCCTATCGGGCAAGCTTCTTGCCGGCCGACCTGATCGCCGGGCTTACGCTTGCCGCCATTGCCATCCCCGAGCAGATGGCGACCGCGCGTCTCGGCGGTTTCTCCCCCCAGATCGGGTTTTTCGCCTTCATGGCGGGATCGCTCGGCTTTGCGATGTTCGGGGCCAATCGCTTCCTATCATGTGGCGCCGATTCCACCATCACACCAATTTTTGCCGGCGGGCTCGCGCTTTTGGCGGCGGCCGGTTCTCCCGAATACCAGGCGCTCGCCATCGCGCTCGCATTGATGGTGGGCGTGATGCTGATGGCAGGCGGGATATTTCGCCTTGGCGGGATCGCCAACCTGCTGTCTGTTCCGGTGACGGTCGGCTTCCTCGCCGGTATCTCCGTGCACATCCTGGTCTCGCAGATGCCGAGCGTGCTCGGCCTGTCAACCCCAGGCGGATCGACGCTCGATCGGATCGGCGTCCTTGGCCAACAACTCTCCCAAGCCAACATCTTTACCGTCTGTATCGGCTTTGGCGTATTGGCGGTGGTATTCGCTTCCGAGGCCATCAGCCCCAAGATCCCGGGCGCGTTGATTGGACTGGTCGCAGCCACCACGGCCGTGATCTGGGCCGGCCTCGAGGGCAAGGGTGTGCGGGTGGTCGGGGCGGTTCCGGGAACGTTGCCGACGCTGACGTTTCCGGAGATCTCGCCCGAGCGTTGGGTACGGTTGCTGCCGCTTGCCTTCGTGATCGTCGTCGTCATCATGGTGCAGACCGCAGCCACCACGCGGTCGTTCCCCTCCGATCCTGATCGGCCCGCCGACGTCGACCGCGATTTTCTCGGCGCCGGCGCCGGCAGTATCCTCGCAGGCCTGTTCGGCGCCTTTCCGGTGAACGCGAGCCCGCCGCGGACGGGCATCGTGTCGGAGACCGGCGGACGGTCGCAACTATCCGGGCTTGCCGCCGTCTTCATCGTGCTCGCGCTGCTGACAATCGGCACGACGCTGCTGAAGCACGTTCCCGATGCGGCGCTGGGCGGCATCCTGCTGTTCGTGGCGCTGCGGATCATCCGCCTGCGCCAGATCGCCATGATCTGGCGGCAGTCGAAAGCCGAATTCCTGTTGATCGTCGCCACCGCGGCCTTGATCATCGTCCTGCCGATCCAGCAGGGCGCCGGCCTCGCGATCTCGCTGTCGCTGTTGCACGGCATCTGGAGCGTTACCCGCGCACGCCTTGTCGTGTTCGACCGCGTGCCGGGCACAACGATCTGGTGGCCGGCCAATCCGCACATGGCGGGCGAACGTGTTCCCGGCGTGGCGGTCGTTGGATTGCAGGCGCCGCTTTCGTTTCTCAACGCTCCCAGTTTCCGCAACGATGTGCTCAACATCCTTCAAGCTCCGGCGGCGAAGCCCGGCCTGCTGGTGCTGGAAGCCAGCGGCATCGTGGAAATCGACTTCACCGCGGCGCAGATACTGCTCGATCTCTTCAAGGCATGCCGTGAGCAAGGTGTCACGATCGCGGTGGCGCGGCTTGAATCGACGCGGGCGCAAGCCGCGTTTGAACGGTTCGATCTTTACGAGGTCCTGCCGAAAGAGCGTGTCTTCCTCAGCGTCGACGAAGCGGTCCGCGTGCTGACCGCGGCCTGACGAGGCCTTCATTCATCCTGCTCAGCCTTTCGAGCGGGTGCGGATCATGAAGGTTTCGTAGGAGTATTCCGCGACCTGCCACCAGAGATTCTCGTCGTTTCGGAACTCCATCTGCGAATCGTAGATCTTCTTGAAGTCAGGGTTGGAGGCAGAGGTCTCGGCATTGACCTCATTCGATGCTTTCAGACAGGCCTCCATGATCGCCTGACTGAACGGCCGCAGCAGCGTCCCGTTCGCCACCAGGCGCTTGAGCGCTTGCGGGTTGCGCGCATCATAGCGCGCCTGAACATCCATGTTGGCGTAGCCGCAGGCGATCGTGAGCAGCGATTGATAGGCCTTCGGCAGCGCATCCCACTTCTCCGAGTTGATGAAGAAATGCAGCGCCGTCCCGCCCTCCCACCAACCGGGGTAGTAGTAATATTTGGCGATCTTGTAGAAGCCGAGCTTCTCGTCGTCGTAGGGACCGACCCATTCGGTTGCGTCGATGGTGCCCTTTTCCAACGCCGGATAGATATCGCCGCCGGCGATTTGCTGCGGAACGGTGCCAAGCTTGGAAAGGGTCTTCCCAGCCCATCCGCCGATCCGCATTTTGAGACCGTTGAGGTCGTCGACGGTATTGATCTCCTTGCGAAACCAGCCGCCCATCTGGGTGCCGGTGTTGCCGCCGGCGATGGCGTACAATTTGGATTTCCTGCCAAACTCATTGAGCATGTCCTGGCCACCGTGGTCCTGGAACCAGGCATTCTGCTGGCGCGAGTTCAACCCGAACGGGACGGAGCAATAGAGCGCGAAGGTCGGGTCCTTGCCGATGAAGTAATAGGCGGCGGTGTGGCACATCTCGACGGTGGCATTGGATACCGCGTCGAGCGCCTGCAGGGCGGGAACGATCTCGCCGCCGGCGAAAGGCTGGATCTGAAACTTGTTATCGCTGGCTTCGGCGACGTATTTCGAAATCGTCTCCGAGGCACTGAAGGGAACGTCGAGCGATTTCGGCCAGCTCGTGGTGCAGCGCCATTTCAGCTCGGGCATCGATTGCGCGATGGCCGGCGCGGCAACGCTGGTGGACACGGCCAGCCCGGCGCCTGCCGCTTTCAGGAATTCACGACGTTTCATGGGGTCCTCCCTTTCGATCTTTTGTGGCGTAACCGCCAACCCATGTCGATTACACGTGAGGTCGCTTAACCGCGATCTTGTTGGCCGACGTTACCCAAAGACTAACCCCGGGAATGCCATGACGATACCAGACGCTGGAATTCCAGGGTAGCCAGACTCCCGCCCTCCCCAAAACGACTCATTGCCGCAGCTCCGGGTGCGCGCCCAGCACGTCCTGCCGGATCGATACGGCCTGGATGCCCCGAAAGAGGATCCGCGCTGTCCTCAGATCAACACGCTTGCGACCGCACCGTAATGGATGCAGGATTTTGCGACGAGATCCTCCAATGCACGCAGGTCTCGGCAATCGGTCGATGCGTGAGGGGTGACGAGCATGGTTTCGCTGCATCTGCCGCTCTGGCTTCGTTTAGTCCTGCTTGTCGGCGTTTTGGGTCTTGCGTCAGGCGCGTGCCTCCTTGCCTATCGGTATTATACTTACCCGGTTACGCTGAGCGTGGCGGTCGGGTCGGTCGACGGAGAGGCCGCCAACGCGATGTCGGCCATTGCAAGCCGGCTGGTGGCGACCGGCGCGCCGGTGCGCTTCAAGGTTATCGACAGCGGCACGGCACTTGAAGCCGCCAAGGCCTTTGCAGCAGGCAAGGCGGACCTCGCGGTCGTTCGCGGTGACGTCGGTGACCTGTCGCAGGCCCAGGCCGTGGTCGTCGTCAGCCATATGGTCGCGCTCATCATTGCGCCACCCGGTTCGACCATCGACGGCGTCGACAAATTGAAGGGCCGCCGGGTGGGCGTGCTTGGCGGGGACGCCAATAGCAAAATTGTCGACGTGCTGAGCAAGGAATATGGGCTTGATCGGGCGAAGGTGTTCAAGGACATCGCCGTGCCGGATGCCCGTCGCGCCATTCAATCCAAGGAGGTGAGCGCGCTGCTTGTCGTGATCCCGCTGGCGGAAAAGTATCTGTCGCTCGTGAAGGGCGTATTCCAGCAGGGCCCAAAGGTATTGCCGGTGCTCGTCCCGATCGACTCAGCCGCGGCGATCGCACAGACCGAACGCGCTTATGAAAGTTTCGACGTGCCCAAAGGTACGCTGCGGGGCGCGCCGCCCGTCCCGGACGATGATCTGACCACCTTGAGAACTTCGCTATACCTGGTTGCCAACAAGAAGCTGAGCTCCGACCTGATTGCCGGTCTGACGCAGACGATCATGAAGGTGCGCAGGGAACTCATGGCGGAGCAACCGCTCTTCGCGCAGATCACCGCGCCCAGCACGGACGCGGACGCCTACCTTCCTCTGCACCCCGGTGCGGCGGCCTTCTACAATGGCACCCAGCAGAGCTTCATGGATGAATACAGCAACTGGATTTATTTGACGCCGATGGCACTGGGGGGTGCCGCCACCCTGCTTGCCGCAGCCTGGAAATTTCTCGGGCTTGGCACGCCCATGACCAAACAGGGCCCCTTAGACTCCCTCTATGCCCTTGCGCGCCGGATCAGGAACGCCGGCACGGAGGCTGAGCTTTTGGAAATCGAAGAAGAGATCGACACAATTCTGAGGGAGCAACGCGCCAGATCCGCTGCGGGCGACGAGACCGCGGTCGATGACGCCACGTTGAACGTAGCGGCGCACCGACTGGAGAGCCTGATTCACGATCGACGGACGATGCTTGCGAAGAGGCCGGCCGTCATCTCCGCGGCTTGAACGAAGTCGCGTCTGCCGGCACGCCGTCATGGCCGCAGCTCTGGATGCGCACTCAGCACGTCCTCCCGGATCGATACGGCCTGGATCGCCCGAAAGAGGATCCGCGCCGTCCTGAGATCATTGGCTTTCATGCACAGGTTGATGATCTCGCTGACGGCGGCATCGCGCATCAGGTCATCCGACATCTTCATCGCGATCTCCATCGCGGTCCTGGCGGCGCGTTCGAACCTTTCGGTGTCGTGTTCGCTGTTCCTGATATTCGATTTCCTATTGGGTTTCTTGTTGTCTGCGGGCGCGGCACGACCACCGACCCTCTCGGCACTATCGCTGCCCGAGCGGCAGATGTTGCGGATCCTGTCGGCGGCCTCGATGTCGCCGAGCGGCCATTGAATGGCCTCGTCCCAGATTTCCGTGGGCTTACTCTTGTTGAACAACCACATCGCAATGCCCTGCAATATCGGCGGAGCATAGAACGCAGTGGCAGGATCGGCGAGATGCTTTTTACGACGTTCGCCGCGGCCCGATCGCCTCGAATTGACCCTTCTGTTCGTCGCTGAGCGTTGCGTAAAAGTCTTCAAGCGCTGCCTTTACCAGCTTGACCGCCTGCAGCATCATGTCGAGCCTGTTGCCGGCCGCGGCGAGCCGTGCCGGCGGCGTCACGGCATCGTCGGTTGGGCACGAAGCCTTGAGCATGTCCGCCGCCTTGGCACTGGCACCCTGAAGTGTTTCAAGGCTCGCGCGTTGCGCCTCGGTTGGATGCAATCGGGCCTCGACCTCCGCGGTCGGCCACTGCAGTGCGGCAGGCGGCGCAGCGCTGCAGCTCGCAACGAGCGACCCATTGCCCTGCTTCTTGCGCTCATTCTCGGCGATCCCATTGAGCCCCGCCTTCTGCTCATCGTTCAACAGGCCGTAGAATTTCTCCAGCGGCGGCTGCACCGTTGCTACCCCTGATATCATCGCCTCGATGCGCGCTTGCATCGCTGCCAGCCTGCCCGGCGCGGTGAGGGTCATCTGTGTCGGGCACGCTGCGCGAATTCTCTGGGCGGCCGCGATCGACGCGTTGGCAAGATCGTCAAGTGCGGCGCGCTGCCCTTCGGTCGCCTCGATCGCTTGCGCAATTTGGTCGATCGGAAGGCCGGCAATTTCGCTTCTGTCGTCGCCGCACAACTGCGCCAGCCGATCGATAGCCGTATTCCGGCTACGGGACGCGCGGCGCGGCGAATAGTAGTAACCGCTCAGCTCATCGTACCCGTAGGGCGCAAATATGCCGGCGTAAATATCAGGGTAGCCGTAGCCCCAGAACGGCGCGCCAAATCCATAGCCCCACATCGCGTAGTCATAGATATCGTAGTAGGCGAACGGCCAGAACACCGGGCCGACCCATCCATATCCGCCATTGCCGTGCTGCCACCATCCACCGGCGCCGCCGCCATGCCAGCCTGCCAGCGCGGCACCGGCGGCAATTTGCGCGCGAGCCGCGGGATTGCCCAGCACGCGCCCGTTGCGCAAGGCGCCGCCGCGCGAGAGCGAGTTCAGCGCGTGGTGGACGCCACGGACATTTCGGACTGAGGCCGAACGGGAAAATGCGGATCTGCCGCCCATGTGGCGCGCGCCACCGAAATGGGCAGCGTGAAAGCCATGGTGGCCGCCCCCGCCATGAAAATGGCCGCCACCGTGGAAGTGGCCGCCGCCGTGACCACCACCGTGGCCGCCGCCACCGTGGCCACCGCCACCGTGGCCGCCGCCGCCATGACCACCGCCGCCGCGGCCGAACGCGGCGCCCGATAGCGCGCTCACCAGAACAACGACGGCAATCCCGCTAATTAGCTTGAGCACGGCACCCTCCCCGCGTCCCCTTGACTTGGCACCGTCGGAAAAGACGCACAGGTGAGGCAAAGGTTCCGTGTCGGCCCTACGCCGCCGGCACGATCTTTCCGGGATTGAAGATATTCTGCGGATCGAGCGCCCGCTTCAGCGCGCGCATGGCATCGAGCGCCTCGGGGCCGAGTTCAGCCTCCAAGTACTTCTGCTTGCCTTGGCCAACGCCATGCTCACCGGTGCAGGTGCCGCCCATCGACTGCGCGCGCTCGACCAGGCGGTGCATGAAATCCTCGCCGCGAGCCATCTCCTCGCCGTCGTCCACGTCGCACACCAGCGAGCAGTGGAAATTGCCGTCACCGACATGACCGACGATCGGCGAGAGCAGCTTGAGGCGCTTTAGATCCTCTTCGGTTTCGGTGACGCAATCGGCAAGCCGGGAAATTGGTACGCAGACGTCGGTCGCCACGACGCCTGCGCCCGGCCGCAGCGCCTTCACCGCCCAATAGGCGTCATGCCGCGCCTGCCACAACTTGTTGCGGTCCTCGGGCCGCGTGGTCCAGGAGAACTCGCCGCCCCCGCATTCTTTCGCGATCTCGCCGAAATTTTTCGATTGCTCCGCGACCTCGTTCGCAGTGCCGTGAAATTCCAGCAGCAACAACGGCGTCTCCGGCAGCGACAATTTCGAATAAGCATTGCAGGCCTTGACCTGTTCGGCGTTGAGCAGCTCGATCCGGGCGACGGGAATGCCGGTTTGGATCGCAAGTATCGTGGCCTGGCAGGCGCCGCCCACGCTGTCGAACGAACAAGCGGCGGCCGCGATGGTTTCGGGAATGCCGCGAAGCTTGATAGTGAGTTCGCAGATGATGCCGAGCGTGCCCTCGGCACCGACGAACAGGTGCGTCAGGTCGTAGCCGGCCGAGGATTTCTTCGCCCGCGTTCCAGTGCTGATGATCTCGCCGTCCGCGCGCACCACTTTGAGCGCCAGCACGTTGTCGCGCATGGTGCCGTAGCGCACTGCATTGGTGCCCGATGCTCGGGTCGAGGCCATCCCGCCGAGCGAAGCGTCAGCGCCGGGGTCGATCGGGAAGAACACGCCCTGATCGCGCAGATACTCGTTCAAAGCCTTGCGGGTGACGCCGGGCTCGATCACACAATCCAGGTCGTCGGCGTGGACCTCGAGCACCCTGTTCATGTCGCGCAGGTCGATCGAGATGCCGCCGGCCGGCGCGTTGACATGGCCCTCCAGCGACGTGCCGGTGCCAAAGGCGATCACGGGCACGCGATATTTGGCGCAAATCCGCACCGTATCCTGGATGTCGGCGGTCTCCCGCGCCATCACCACAGCGTCGGGCGGCTGCGGCGGCAACCAGGTGGTGGTATGGGCATGCTGATCGCGCACCGCCTGCGAGGTGATCAGCCGGTTGCCGAACCGTGCTGCGAGCGCTTGCAGCGTGCTCGCCAGCGCCTGCGGTTCCGGACGCTTCAAATTGCTTGTTGTCGTTGTCGCCACAAAATCCCTCCCAGCTTCAGGGGACCGTGACAAAGGATATATAAGGGGTCAAGAGATCAGGTCCAACAGACAGGGATGGATAATGACGACCGTTGCCGCCGCCAAAGAGTTGCCGCTGCCGCCAGCGCCTTTTGTATCTTCGGTGATGAGAATCGAGCCGCAATGGATCGACTATAACGGCCACCTCAACATGGCCTATTACAACGTGATGTTCGACCGCGCCATCGACGAATTATGGCTCAAGCTCGGGATCGGACCGGCCTACATGAAGGAGCGCCACGGTTCAACCTTTACCGCCGAATGCCATGTTCGCTACTTGCGGGAGATCAATCTCGGCGATCCCGTGCAGATTTCGATCCTGCTGATCGGTGCGGACGAGAAACGTCTACATACGTTCGAAGAGCTGCGTCACGCGACCGAAGGCTGGCTGTCGGCCACTTCCGAAAACATGACCATTCATATCGACATGAATGCGCGCAAAACCGCGCCGTTTCCGCCCGACATTGGCGAGCGCATTCAAGCCGTCGCCAATGCCCACGCCGCCGTGCCGCGCCCCGAGGGCATCGGACGCAAGATCGCGATGCCGCCGAAATAGCGCATCAAGCGAGGACCTCGGGCCGGCGCCCGCGCGCTACACTGACCACGGCCGAGACAACGAACAGCACAACCGCGAGAAAGAAGAGGACCTTGGCGATTTGGATGGAGGCGCCGGTGATACCGCCGTAGCGCACAAGAGCTGCGATCAAGGCAATGATCAGGAACGCAACAACCCAAATGTCCATGGTCAGGACCTTCTGTCTCCAATTCTGGACGCAGCCGGCGCGCCTGCTGTTTGCAGCGCAGCCCAAGAACCAATCCGGTCCGGAAATGAAGGTTCCGGGCTGGGAAATACTGAAAATTGCCGGGAATTAAGGGAACAAAATCCGCTGCTCGATCTCGAAATGGCGCCCCGGCGGAGCTGCCGGATAAGTCTGTAAAACCGGCCATCGAAACCCCATATCGCCTTTAATCCCTGCTAAGAAAGCTCCCCTTCGCGGCCCCGCGGTGCCATCGTGGGGATGAAGACGATTCGCATGACTGAGCCGAGCAAACTTGTTCATTCCGGCGTTCCCGACCACCAGCCTCCGGCTGGCGGCATCGCCGCGCGTGCGCGTGCCGCGGCCGGCGGGCCGAAATATCTCGCCGGCCTCAATCCGGAACAGCGCGAGGCGGTCGAGACGCTCGAGGGCCCGGTGCTGGTGCTGGCCGGGGCCGGCACCGGCAAGACGCGTGTCCTGACCACGCGCATCGCCCACATCCTGAGCCAGGGCCGCGCCCGTCCCAGCGATATCCTGTCGGTGACCTTCACCAACAAGGCGGCGCGAGAGATGAAGCTGCGCCTCGGACAGATGCTGGGCCAGGCGGTCGAAGGCATGCCGTGGCTCGGCACCTTCCATTCGATCGGCGGACGCATCCTGCGCACCCATGCCGAGATGGTGCAGTTGAAATCCAATTTCACCGTGCTCGATGTCGACGATCAGGTGCGGCTGTTGAAGCAGCTCCTCCAGGCGGAGAATATCGACGACAAGCGGTGGCCGGCGCGCATGCTGGCCGGCCTGATCGACGGCTGGAAGAACCGCGGCCTGATGCCGTCGCAGGTGCCGCCGGGCGAAGCCGCGATCTTCGCCAACGGCAAGGGCGGCAAGCTCTATGCGAGCTATCAGGAGCGGCTGAAGATTCTCAACGCGGCCGATTTCGGCGATCTCCTGCTGGAGAACATCCGGTTGTTCCGCGAGCACCCCGACGTGCTCCGGCAGTATCAGCAGCGCTTCAAGTTCGTCCTGGTCGACGAATATCAAGATACCAACGTCGCGCAGTATTTGTGGCTGCGATTGCTGGCGCAGGCGCCCTCTTCTCTCACCTCGCCCCGCTCGCGGGGAGAGGTCGATGCACGAAGTGCATCGGGTGAGGGGGAGTCTCCACCAGCTCAGTCAGCGGAGGCTGCCCCTCACCCCGACCCTCTCCCCGTGAAGGACGGGGAGAGAGAGAAGAGCGCGCATACCGCGACGCCCGCGCCCTCCCCGCCCGCCAAAAACATCTGCTGCGTCGGCGACGACGACCAGTCGATCTACGGCTGGCGGGGTGCGGAGGTCGACAACATCCTGCGCTTCGAGCACGATTTTCCCGGCGCCAAGGTCATTCGCCTCGAACGCAACTACCGCTCCACCGGCCACATCCTGGCTGCCGCCTCGCATCTGATCGCGCACAACGAAGGCCGGCTCGGCAAGACGCTACGCACCGAGGACGTCGACGGCGAGAAGGTCACCGTCACTGGCGCCTGGGATTCGGAAGAGGAAGCCCGCGCCATCGGCGAGGAGATCGAGGAGTTGCAGCGCGGTGGCAACAACCTCAACGAGGTCGCGATCCTGGTGCGGGCCTCGTTCCAGATGCGCGAATTCGAAGATCGCTTCGTCACCCTCGGCCTGCCTTATCGCGTGATCGGCGGCCCCCGCTTCTACGAACGCGCGGAAATCCGCGACGCGCTGGCTTATTTGCGCACCATCAATTCGCCGGCCGACGATCTGGCATTCGAGCGCATCGTCAACGTGCCCAAACGTGGCCTCGGCGACGCCACGGTGCAGATGCTGCACGATCACGCCCGCAAGCGCCGCATCCCGTTGTTCGAGGCGGCGCGCGCCGTGGTCGAGACCGACGAGCTCAAGCCGAAGGCGCGCGGCGGGTTACGCGATCTGATTTTGCAATTCGACCGCTGGCGCGCGCAACGCGAGGTGACCTCGCATACGGAGCTCGCCGAAATCGTGCTCGACGAGAGCGGCTATACCGAAATGTGGCAGAAGGACCGTTCCGCCGACGCCGCCGGCCGGCTCGAAAACCTCAAGGAGCTGGTGCGCTCGATGGAGGAATTCGAGAACCTGCAAGGCTTCCTCGAACACATCTCGCTGGTGATGGATCGCGACGGCGGCGCCGAGGACGAAGCGGTTTCGCTGATGACGCTGCATTCGGCCAAGGGGCTGGAATTCGACAATGTCTTCCTCCCCGGCTGGGAAGAGGGACTGTTTCCAAGCCAGCGCACCCTCGACGAACAGGGCCGCGCCGGGTTGGAAGAAGAGCGCCGTCTGGCCCATGTCGGGCTGACCCGCGCGCGGCGCCGCGCCAAACTCTATTTCGCCACCAACCGGCGCATTCACGGCACCTGGTCGACCACGATCCCGTCGCGCTTCCTCGACGAACTGCCCGCGCCCAATGTCGAGATCACGGAATCCAAGGGCGGCTCGGGCTGGGGCGGCAGCGGCGGCTATGGCCCTTCGCGATTCGACAATGTGGAATCCTTTGGCTCCAGCTACACGACGCCGGGCTGGCAGCGCGCCCAGGCCAACCGTGCGCGCGGCCAGAATAACCGCAAGGGGCAGGCCCGCGGCGGCTTCGAGGAGGAGCAATCGCCGTTCTCAGGCTCGCGCAGCGATGCCTCAGGCTCGCGCGGCGAAAGCGGTGGTTTCGCGCGCAACAAGCGCGCGCCACTGACCATCGAAGGCGAATTGGTCGCGAAATCGACCGGCACGGTTTCGGAATTTTCGCTGGACGACCGGGTGTTTCACGACAAGTTCGGCTACGGTCACGTCGTGAAGATCGACGGCAACAAGCTCACCATCGCCTTTGAGAAGGCCGGCGAGAAAAAGGTGGTCGACAGTTTTGTGGAGCGGGTCTAGCTCTCACTTAACGCGGACTAGGTGTTACTGGCCTTCCATCCTATGCTTCGGTGGGAGGCGTTTCATGTTGACCAACAGCCGCGACGTCATTCGCCGCCTTGAGCGGGACGGATGGACGCTTGTTCGCGTCACCGGTTCTCATCACGTTTTCAAGAGTACCATCTCGGGCAAAACAGTGGTCGTTCCGCACCCCAAGAAGGACTTGGGAAAAGGCTTGGTTCGTGCCATTTATAAGGGGGCAGGATGGAAGCCTGACTGAGGTTCACCGTGGCACATTACATTGCCATTATTGAGGATGCAGGACCGGATTGCGCCGTAGGCGTATGGTTTCCGGACTTACCCGGCTGCACGTCCGCGGGTGACGATATTGACGAGGCCTTACGCAACGCGCCGGAGGCGCTAGAACTATATGCTGAGAGCTTTGCAGCGGATGGCAAGCCGATGCCTGGCCCACGCACATTGACAGAGCTGAGCGCCGATCCGGAAATCGCTGAAGATATCAAGACCTATATTGTCGCGCTCGTCGAACTTCCCGCTCGCGCCCACGCGGCTGAATGAATGCCATCATCGATTCGAGTCACTGCTCATGCGACCTGTTCGGCTTGGCCGCGACCGCTGACCCGCGCGGGCGACAAGAAAAAGGTGGTCGATAGTTTTGTGGAGCGGGTGTGACACGGGGCCTTCCGCCCTTCGCAGGCCTTGACCATCGGCAACTTGATCGGCTCAGATGCCCCATGGTCAGGGGAGCGTCTATGCTGCTTGTCGTTGCGCTCACCGCGCCGTCGCCGGCGGCTGCGGAGACGATGAGCTTTGGCGATGCCGCGGCGTTATTGGCCAAGAGCTGCGGCGCCGAGATCACCGCCAATTGCCGCGGCGTCAATTTCGACGCCAACCGCCTGAAGGAGTGCCTGTCCCGCAACCAGGATGCGTTGTCGCCGCAATGCAAGGGCGACTATCTCCGCAGCTTCGACGCGATCCAGAAACGGGTGGCCGCGCGCGCGGCTGTTGCCAACGCGTGCGCGCGGGAGATCGTCAAATTGTGCGCAGGCTCGACCAAGGAAACCAGCAAATCTGTCCCCTGCCTGGCGACCACGCATGGCGTGAGCAGGAACTGTACCCAGGCCATCGACGACGCGGGGTATCGATAATGCGATCGGCGAGGCGAAGGCTGTGCGACCTTGGCCTGCTGGCGGGGGCCTTGATCCTGTTCGCCGCGTCCGCGCCTGCCGCGCGCGCCGAGAACGCCCTCACCCGGGACGACATCGTCAATCAACTCAACCGCCTTGACGCAGCACTTGATCTCGACGTCGCGGCGTTGCGCCAGCAGGTGCTGCAGCGATCGCAGTCGAGATCAAGAAACGAGCCGCCGCCGCAAAAGCGGCCGCCGATCGCGCCCGAGCTTGCCAAGCTGCCGAGCTTCAATGTCGACATCCAATTCGACACCGACACCCCGATCGTCCAGCCGGAATCCTACCAGACGCTGGGACGCATCGCCGATGCCATGGTCCACTCCACCATGCTGCCCTATGGATTCCTGATCGTCGGCCACATCGAGGCGAACGGAAAGCGCGAAAGCAACGCGCTTCTCAGCCAAAGAAGGGCCGATGCGATCCGCGACGTATTGGTTAACACTTTCAAGATCTCATCGAAGCGCTTGCAGTCGGTGGGGCTGGGCGAGGAGCAACTGCTGGACGCCGCGCACCCCACCGCTCCCGTCAACCAGCAGATCCAGATCATCACCGCGGCGAAAATGGCCGACCAGGCCGAGCAACCCGACCGAACGACCGCAGCGCACGCGCCACCGCCCCCGAAAAAGCCGGCCAGAAAAAGGTGATCGAAAGTTTCGTGGCGCGAGCGCAATCTTGGTGTTCTTCGGGTAACGCTTCCATTTCGTTATCAGTCGGTAAACGACCAATCGATCGACTAGCTGAACCTTCGGTCGGACGACCAGGGTCAAGCTTATCGCCGCGATTCGAAGCACGCGCGACCTGGGCGAGCGGGAAAACTAATTAACACCATCCGCATTTTAACGGATTTTTAGAAGCAATACTTATCCGCCATTTTTACCGAAAACTCGCGTATGGCGGATATGCTTCCCAACCGGATGCCGTTTGTGCGCGTCTGTCGCAAGGTTTGCCAAATGAATGAGACAAAGTTGTTTCTAAGGGATATCGATGACGCGATTTCGCGCGGATCGGCCGAAAGCCGCCTGCGGGCGTTGCGCCACACCACCGATCTCATGATCGCCGGCGGCTACAGCGACGACGAGATATGGACCTTCGGCGAGGTGATCGGTCGGCTCGCGGATGAGATCGAAGTGGTGGCCCGCACACAGCTTGCAAAGCGGCTGGCCGAGTTCGACCGCGCCCCGGTCAATATCATCCATAAACTTGCATTTGACGACGCGATCGAAGTCGCCGGCCCCGTACTCCGCGACTCCAAGCGGCTCGAGCCTTATGCCCTGGTCGCCAATGCCTGTCTCAAAAGCCAGACCCATTTGCTCGCGATATCGAAACGAACATCGATCGACGAGTCGGTCACGGACGTGCTGGTCACCCGCGGCAACCAGGACGTCGTCAACTCCGTCGCAACCAACGACGGCGCGCGCTTCTCGGATTTCGGCTTTTTGCACATGGTCAAACGGGCCGAAGGCGATTCGATTCTCGCCGAGCAGCTCGGTCTGCGCAAGGACATCCCAAGGCAGGTTTTCCAGCAGCTGATTGCAAAGGCATCGGAGAACGTAAGAAAGCGGCTCGAAGGCGAGCGTCCCGACATGGTCAATCAGATCCAGTCGTCGGTGACCGATGTCGCGGGCGCGCTGCAGTCCAAGCTCGGCCCGGCATCAAGAAGCCATTTTGTCGCAAAGAAGGTCGTGACGACCCAGCATCGGCAAGGCAACCTGAACGAGAACAGCATCTCCGGACACGCTCGCGCCCACCGGGTTGACGAGGTTACGATCGGACTGTCCTTGCTATGCTCACTGCCGGGCGATGTGATCGAACGAGCCCTTATGGACAGGAACCGGGAAACCCTGCTGATTCTGGCCAAAGCCCTCGACTTTTCGTGGGATACGACCATGGCACTGCTTTTTCTCGGCGCCAAGGATCATCGCATCACCGCGCTCGACTTGAAAGATCTGGAAAGCGAGTTTGGCCGCCTCAACGTCGAGACGTCCCGGAGCATTCTGGAATTTTATCAGTCCCGCAAGCACGCCGCGGCCGCCGATTCCGACGTCAAGCGCCAGCCCGCGCTTCTTGGGCGATAACGTCTTGGGCAGAGATGACCGATATGAAATCGGCGGGGACATCACCATGAACGCAATCTCATTCGGCGCAGCCGCATGCGAACGCCCTGGCATCGCCTCCGATGAGCCGACGCCGGACAAGTCGCTCGATGCGGCCTGGAACGTTCTTGAGGCCGCCAACGATCTCGGCGACGACGTTACCGTCGAAGCTTGTCGACGGGTCATTGACGCAAGCCTGAACGGGACGGCTGCCGCCCAATCCGACCTGCAGATCGTCACCGGTTATTTCAGGTGAGCGAACGAACAGTTCGCGGGATTTGCTGGTAGCAGACCTTGCAGGCGGTGCAGGCCTGCCCCCGCAACGAACCTCCGTTCGACCACGCGGCCCGATCCGGCTTCGCAGCGATTGCGGAACGCCCCCGGCGTTCCTATCTGTGGCCGACCCTCCCCCCGACCGGCGCACCTGCCGCGTTGTCCTTCGCCACATTTCCGACTGAACCTATCAAGCCGCCATGTCCTCAATTATTTCCATCCAGAATCTCTCGAAGACCTTTGGTTCCAGCTTCAAGGCGCTGAACGACATCAGTCTCGACATCCAGCGCGGCGAGATCTTTGCACTGCTCGGGCCGAACGGCGCCGGCAAGACCACCCTGATCAGCATCATCTGCGGAATCGCCAATATAAGCCAGGGCCGCATCACGGTGGGCGGCCACGACATCAACAGCGACTATCGGGCCGCGCGCTCGCTGATCGGGCTGGTGCCGCAGGAATTGCACACCGATGCGTTCGAGACCGTGTGGGCGACGGTGAGCTTCAGCCGCGGCCTGTTCGGCAAGCCGAGGAATCCCGCGCATATCGAGAAGGTGCTCAAGGACCTGTCGCTGTGGGACAAGAAGGACAACAAGATCATCACGCTGTCCGGCGGCATGAAGCGTCGCGTGATGATCGCCAAGGCGCTGTCGCACGAACCGCAAATCCTGTTTCTGGACGAGCCGACCGCCGGCGTCGACGTCGAATTGCGCAAGGGCATGTGGGAAGTGGTGCGGTCGCTACAGGCCTCCGGCGTCACCATCATCCTGACCACGCACTACATCGAAGAGGCCGAGGAGATGGCCGACCGCATCGGCGTCATCAACAAGGGCGAGATCATCCTGGTCGAAGACAAGGCCACGCTGATGGAGAAGCTCGGAAGGAAGCGCTTGAAACTGCATCTGCAAGGCAAAATCGATGCGATCCCGCCCCAGCTTGCGCCCTACAAGCTCGAGCTGTCGGACGGTGGCTGCGAACTGACCTACGATTATGACACCAAGGGCGAGCGCACCGGCATCACTAGCCTGCTGAGCGACCTTCGCAACGCCGGCATCCGTTTCTCCGACCTCGACACCATGCAGTCGTCGCTCGAAGACATTTTCGTCAGCCTGGTGCGCACTTCGGCGGCGGAGCACACGCGATGAATTTCGAGGCGGTCCGCGCGATCTATCTGTTCGAAATGGCGCGCACCTGGCGCACGCTGCTGCAAAGCATCGTCTCGCCGGTGGTCTCGACCTCGCTGTATTTCGTGGTGTTTGGCGCGGCGATCGGCTCACGCATCACATCGGTCGAAGGCGTAAGCTACGGTACCTTCATCGTACCGGGGCTGGTGATGCTGTCGGTGCTGACGCAAAGCATTGCCAACGCCTCGTTCGGCATCTACTTCCCGAAATTCGTCGGCACGATTTACGAGATATTGTCGGCGCCGATCTCCTATTTCGAGATCGTGCTCGGCTATGTCGGAGCGGCCGCGACCAAGTCGATCGTGCTTGGCCTGATCATCCTCGCCACCGCCGGGTTGTTCGTGCCGCTGCAGATCCACCATCCCTGGTGGATGCTGACCTTCCTGGTGCTGACGGCCGTGACCTTCAGCCTGTTCGGCTTCATCATCGGGATCTGGGCCGACGGCTTCGAGAAGCTGCAGATGATCCCGATGCTGGTGGTGACGCCGCTGACCTTCCTCGGCGGCAGCTTCTATTCGGTGAACATGCTGCCATCGGGCTGGCGCACCATCACCCTGCTCAATCCCGTGGTCTACCTGATCTCCGGCTTCCGCTGGAGTTTCTACGAGATCGCCGACGTCAGCGTCGCCTTGAGCCTCGGAATGACGACTGCGTTCCTGGTCATTTGCATGATCGTGGTATGGTGGATCTTTAAGACCGGATATCGGATCAAGAATTGACGCGCGAAAGCGCGTCGTTCGGGGCTACCGATAGCAGTGGAAATGGTCGTAGCGGTCGTAGAAGCCGCGGCAGTGATAATGGTGTCCATAGGGAATTCCCAGCACGCCATGAATGGCGCCCACCGCGCCGCCGACGCCGGCACCGACGGCGCCGCCGACCACGCCACCGACCGGACCGGCGATCCGATTGCCTTCGTAAGTGCCCTCCTGCGCGCCGCGCACGATGCCCTGGGCATGGCCGGCGTGCGGGATCGCCGACAGCCCCAAAGCGATGGCAGCAGCGGCAAAAACCAGCCGCATCGTCAGACCAGCAGGCATCGCTGCGGTCTTGTTCGCATTCTTGGTCATCTTCATTCCTTTAGAGGTCGATGTCGACTGGCGGGAATCTGAAACGCCGGTGCGGCCAAAAGGTTGCGTTTCGGTGACGAACTGGAGGAGGCAGCCAAGCGCTCGCGAAAAAGTCAGCGCTCGCCGCCGGATTGCGCCTTGCGCGGCCTTGATTGCGCCTCCGCAGGCGTTAACGTTGCAGGGCTGGTCACTGGAACAATGGCCGGATTCCGGGCATATTAGGTGCCGGGGACAGAGAACCGCGGCGCTGCAGACAAGGCTCGGAGGCCAAACGTAAATGCGTTCCTTCCTCACTGCTTTCGCTGGTTTGATGCTGTTCGCCACCACCGCCGCTCAGGCGAATGTCGCGATCACCGTCGACAAGAATGCGCAAATGATGACGGTCGCCGTCGACGGCGTCGAGCGCTACCACTGGCCGGTCTCGACCGGCATCCCGTCCTACGAGACGCCGAACGGCAGCTTCCGCACCTTCCGCATGGAGGAAGACCACTTCTCCAAGGAATTCGACGACGCGCCGATGCCGCATTCGATCTTCTTCACCAAGATCGGCCACGCCATCCATGGCACCGACTCCGAGAGCAGGCTCGGCACCCCCGCTTCCCACGGCTGCGTGCGATTGTCGAAAGCCAATGCCTCGACGCTGTATGCGCTGGTGCAGGAGCAAGGCGTGCTCAACACCACGGTAACGCTGACCGGCTCGTCTCAGATTGCGCTGGCCCGCAACCCGCGCCGCAATACCGCTGTCGCGCGGGCCCAGCCATACGATCAGCAGTACCAGCAAGACCAGCAATACGGTGCCGTCGGCGAACCCGTTCAACTGACGCCGCAGCCGCAGTTGCTGCCCGGCCGCCGCATCGCGCCGCAGGTGCAGACCGACGACGGCTACATCTATCCGGCCGATGGCAGCGCGACCGACCAGCGTTATCCCGCGCCGCGCCGTCGTCTCTATGACGCGCAGGCTAATCCACAGCAGTATTACAACAACCCTGGTTATGCGGGGCAACCGGCCCCGCCCCAGGGCTACTACCAACAGCAGCAGCGCCAATATTACCAGCCTCGCGGACTGTTCGACTGATTGCTACTGCTCGCCGTCGCGCAGCCGCCGCCAGACCGCCCCCAGCACGTTGGAATAATCGTCGGTCCAGACCCGCTGGTTCTCATTGGCTTCGGTCTCCGCCCACTGATCGGAGGATGCGAGCTTGCCGACGTCGGCCTCCTCGCGCGCGGAGACTACCACCGAGGTGGCGAAGATATATTCGTCGTCGCGCCCGGAATCCTCGCTATAGACCCAGCTCTTGAGATCGTTCGCATCCGCAATGCCGACGATCACGCTGGCCAGTTCGAGGTGGCGGTTGGAGACGTGCATCACTACCGCTCCCTGCGGCGCCAGCTTGTCCTGGTAGATTTTCATCGCCTCCTCGGTCGCCAGATGAACCGGGATTGCGTCCGATGAATAGGCGTCGACAATGATCAGGTCGTAGACGCCGTCGGGTTCCTTGGCGAAGGTCAGCCGCGCGTCGCCGATCACAGGCTTGAGGTCGGGCTGGCAATTCTGGATGTAGGTGAAATATTTCGGATCGCGCGCGGTATCGACCATGGTCTGATCGATCTCGAAGAATTTCCAGGTCTCGCCCGCCTCCGACGCACAAGCCAGAGTGCCCGAGCCGACGCCGATCACCGCCACGCGAAGCGGCGCGCCCTTGCGCTCGCGGATTGCCGCGATCGCCTGCCCGATGCCGCCGTCCCTGTGATAATAGGTGATCGGTTCGGGTCGGCCGGTTACGGGCGTGCCGTCATTGTTCAGGAACCTCTCGGCGCCGTGGATTGTGGTGCCGTGCATCAGCACGTGATACTGGCCGTGCGGCGTTACCACGATCTTGTGGACGCCGAAGAAGCTGCGCACGGTTTCGACGCGCCCCTCGTCCGCCGGATAGAGGCGGATCAGCACCAGCGCCACCACGACGGTCGCAAAGATCTTCCAGCGGGTGGCGTTGAACGCCAGCGCAAGCAAGGCGGCGAGCACGCCGACGGCGCCGGCGACCCAGGCCCGATGGTCTTCCAGCCACCACGAGGGCTTGCCAGTGGAATAGGAAAATCCGATCAGGGTCGCCGCGAGTACGGCCAGGAACGGCCAATACCACCGGCTCCAGCGCGGCAGCCGTTCGTCGCCATGAGCCGGCCGGCACAACGCAGCCAACGCCAACAGGATCGGGTATTCGGCTATCCACGAGAACACATACGGCGCGATCAGGCCTGCGAACAGCCCGCCCGCCATGCCGCCGAACGACAGGGCCACGTAGAAGCCGGTGAGATATTTCGCGGCCGGCCGCGTGCGCGCGAGCTCGCCATGACAGGCCATCGCGATGACGAAGAAACAGAGCTGATGTCCGCCGAGTGTCAGCAACAGATTCTGTTCGCCGCCGACCGCAAGCAGTATGACGACGCCGGCGATCGCCAGCGGCTGGGCCAGCAATACCCATTTATGCGGCAGCAATGGCCGCGATTGGAACACCAGCACCCAGGTCAACAAATAAAGCGACAGCGGCAGCACCCACAACAGCGGCGCCGCGGCGACGTCGGTCGAAATATGCGCGGTCACCGCGATCAGGAGGCCCGAGGGCACCGCGGCGAGCAAGATCCATCGCGTGCGCAGGATCCAGGGAGGCGATGGCGCATCGGTTTCCTCGGTCTGCGCATCGCTCACCGCTGGAGCAGGCGAACGCACCAGCAAGGCCCCGCAGCCCGCGATCAGCAAGATCAGCAGCCCGTAGCCGCCGGTCCAGATCAGGTTTTGCGTGCGCAGCGTGAATACCGGCTCCAGCAGCACCGGATACGACAACAGCGCCAGGAAACTGCCGATATTGGACGAAGCGTAGAGGAAGTAGGGATCGGGCCCGGCGGGATGACCCGTGCGGACGAACCAGGCCTGCAATAGCGGATTGTTGGCGGCGAGCGCGAAGAACGGCAGCCCGATCGAGACCGCGAACAGGGCCAATAGCCACAATGCATAGCCCGATGTCGGCGGCTCGCCAAAGCCGTTTGCGATCGACAGCGGCAGCATCAACAACGCCACGACCAGCAGCGTCAGATGGACGGCGACCGGTATGACGCGGTTGCGGATTTGCATCAGGAAATGCGCATAGGAATAGCCACCGAGCAGCAGCGACTGGAAGAACACCATCGCCACCGACCACACCGCCGGCGAGCCGCCGAGCCGAGGCAGCACCATCTTGGTGAACAGCGGCTGCACGGAGAACAAGAGCAGCGCGCTGACAAAGATGGCGGCGGTATAGACCGCCAGCACCAGCCGGTTTCGCGAAGCAGACAACTGGTCCGTGGCGGCAAACGGCTTGGGGGCGGTCATGAAAGCTCCGGGAAAAGCGTTTCTGGGACGAGGGACTGCCCCCGGCGGGCGCTGGACGGGCGCAAAAGAGCATAGGACGACAGTGCGGGCAATGCGGAGGGCCTGCGAAATCGCTGGGCGGAGTGTTGCGTCTTCGCTAAGAGATCGTCATTCCGGGGCACACGAAAGTACGAACCCGGAATGACGAGGTGTAATCAACATTCCATGAAGCTGACATGAACGAGACGGACGTCGTCATCATCGGCGCCGGGCATAACGGCCTCGCCTGCGCGGCCTATCTCGCGATGGCGGGCTTGCGCGTGAAGGTGGTCGAACGCCGCAAGGTGGTGGGCGGTGCCGCGGTCACGGAAGAATTCCATCCCGGCTTTCGCAATTCGGTCGCGGCCTACACCGTCAGTCTCCTGAACCCGAAAGTTATTGCCGACCTCAAATTGCGCGAGCACGGCCTTGAGATCGTCGAGCGCCGCGCCCAGAATTTCCTGCCCGCGCCGGACGGCAGCTATCTGCTGTCGGGCGAAGGCCGCACGCTTCCATCGGTCAAAAAGCTCAGTGCACACGATGCCGATCGCATCGAGGCATTCTCGCGAGAGCTTGAGGCGATCGCCGATGTATTGCGCCAGTTCGTGTTGCGCGCGCCGCCAAACCTCGTGGAGGGCCTTGGTGTCGGCGCGATGCGCGAGACCTTCAACGCGCTCGGCACCGCGAACATCCTGCGCAGCCTGTCGCTGGAGCAGAGCCGCGATCTGCTCGATCTGTTCACGCATTCGGCCGGCGAGATGCTGGACGCCCGGTTCGAGAACGATCTGGTCAAGTCACTGTTCGGCTTCGACGCCATCGTCGGCAACTACGCGAGCCCCTATGCCGCGGGCTCGGCTTACGTGATGCTGCACCATGCGTTCGGCGAGGTGAACGGCAGGAAAGGCGTCTGGGGCCACGCCATCGGCGGCATGGGCGCGATCGGCCAGGCGATGGCGCGCGCCGCGCGCGAGCATGGCGCCGAGATCGAGCTGGACGCCGGCGTACGCGAGGTGATGGTCGAGCGCGGCCGCGCGGTTGGCATCGTCCTCGATAATGGCCAAGCCGTCCGCGCCAAATATATCGCGGCGGGCGTCAATCCGAAGCTGCTCTACACGCGTCTCGTACCGGCAGGCGCGCTGCCGCCAAAATTCCTCACCCGCATCGAGCGGTGGCGCAACGGCTCCGGCACTTTCCGGATGAATGTCGCGTTGAGCGCCCTGCCCTCGTTCACGGCGTTGCCCGGCGATGGCGATCATCTCACCGCCGGCATTATCCTGGCGCCCAGCCTGTCCTACATGGATCGCGCTTGGCTCGACGCCCGCGCGCATGGCTGGAGCCGGGAGCCTGTCGTCGAGGTGCTGATCCCCTCGACACTCGACGACACGCTTTGCCCGCCGGGCCAGCATGTCGCCAGCCTGTTCTGCCAGCACGTCGCGCCGGAATTGCCCGACGGCAAATCCTGGGACGATCATCGCGACGAGGTCGCCGATCTCATGATTGCGACCGTCGACAACTATGCACCGGGGTTTGCGGCAAACGTGATCGGACGGCAGATCCTGTCGCCGCTCGATCTGGAACGGCAATTCGGATTGCTCGGCGGCGACATCTTTCACGGTGCGCTGACGTTGAACCAGTTGTTCTCGGCACGGCCGATGCTGGGGCACGCGGATTATCGCGGGCCGCTGAAGGGCCTTTATCATTGCGGAAGCGGCGCGCACCCCGGCGGCGGCGTCACCGGTGCCCCCGGCCACAACGCCGCGCGGGTGATCCTGAGGGATCATCGAGCGCTGTTTGGGTGAGAGTGGACGGCGCACGCGCTGGATGGACAGCGCGCCATACCGTCTTATCCCGTTGACAAGTCCGTGGATAAACTGTGCAAAACCAATTGCAGACGCTGTGGAGAAGGTGGTGGATACTTCGCGCAAATCACACGCCGAAATCGGTTATGTTTTCGTGCATAACGCTGTGGATAGCCCTTGAATTTGATATCGACAGTGTGTGGGGTTCGCGGGCGCCTATGCCGTGGGCAGCACTGCCGGTTGGCGATACCTAATGCCCGCGCGACGGGTCGCACGGCTCCCGTTCAAACTGATGGTCATGAAAGCTGGGCACTCCCAGTGAAGGGAGCATTCGAACTACTTCAATGACGTATTGAGCGAGGTGAACTTGGCGTTGAGGTTGCCACCCACGCTGTTCACTGCGGCAATAATTGCCAGCGAGATACCGGCCGCGAGCAAGCCGTATTCAATCGCGGTCGCGCCCTTTTCATTGGACAAAAAGTCGAGAAATGTGCGCTTCAACTTCGCCTCCACCCGGATTGGGTTGAATTGACTGAGCACCGTAAGTCTCCAGACCTAAAGTTGTGTGAACGCGCCATCGGTAAGTTTTACGGATAGTACGAGAAGATATTCACTCAAGTTTAACGAAAAAGCGCCAATTGCCCGATGCCCTCAGCCCTCACCCCCGCCACCCACCGTGCCAGCGTTGCGATCGGCGGCGAAGAGGCCGCCAAACGCGTGGTCGACGTCCTCACCGAGACCTTCTCCGAGGGCCCGTTCCTGGAACACCCGGCCGCGATCGCCGCCTTCGAGCGGCCGGACGGGCGCTGGGATGTCACCGTGCATTTTGCCGACGCGCCGGACCAGGCGCTGGTCCGTGAGGTCGTCGGCAAGGCCGCCGGCGAGGCCATCGCACAAGGGATCGGCTTCGACACTGTCGAGGCCAAGGATTGGGTCAAGGCCAGCCTCGAGGATCTCGTCCCAGTCCCCGCCGGACGGTTCGTCGTGCATGGCCACCATGACCGCGCGCGGGTGGCACCCAACAAGCTCGGTATCGAGATCGAAGCGGCGCTGGCGTTCGGTACCGGCCACCACGGCACCACGCGCGGATGCCTCTTGCTGCTCGATTCCGTGCTCAAGGCAAGCCGCCCTCGCCGCGTGCTCGATCTCGGTACCGGCACCGGCGTGCTCGCGATCGCGGCGGCCAAGGCGCTGCGCCACCACGTGTTGGCAAGCGACATAGATGCGCCTTCGGTCAGGGTCGCGCGCGAGAATGCGCGGCTCAACAAAACGGGAAATCTGGTGCAGGTGATCCGCGCGACGGGATTTTCAGCGCCTCAATTTGCCACGCAGGGGCCGTTCGACCTGGTGCTGGCGAATATCCTCGCCAACCCCCTGCGGCAATTGGCGACGCCCATGGCGGGTCATCTCGCGCCGTCTGCTTCGGTGATCCTGTCGGGATTGTTGAGCCATCAGGCCCCGGGCGTGATCGCGGCATACCGCGCGCGCGGGCTGGTGCCGGTGCATCATCTTGTGATCGAAGGCTGGAGCAGCCTGCACTTGCGGTATACGCGGTAAATCTATTTTGCCGATTTCCGCTGGCGATGGGCGATCAAGCGCTCTTCCTTGCGCAGCGACCGCTTGACGCGTGCCTCGACGAAACGATCCAGAATCTGCACGATAACGCCGCGCTGCTTCTTGACGATCGGCGGCAGCGGACCGCGGCGGACCGGCGGCGAAATCTTTTCAAACGTGAAGACAGGCATGGTGTATCCCCTCGTCGTTGAGTTGAAACACTCCCGGTATTTCCCCTGTTAATCGTTAGACGAAGCCTATCTAACAATAATCTTCCGTCTCAGCTATACATACTCAAGCATAACCTATGCCAAATTGAGCAAAATTACGTCACGTTGCGGACGTCCCCTTAGAATCTTACACTCCCAGCCGATGTTCGAAGCGCATTTCCAGACATTCGAGGAGCCCGAAGGCGGCGTGGCACTGACCGCGCGGCTCTCCGCGTTTCGCGAGGAGCTGATACGGCGCCAGCTCACGGGATTCGTTATTCCCCGCGCCGATCAGCAACAAAACGAATATGTCGCGCCCTCGGAAGAGCGGCTGGCGTGGCTGACCGGCTTTACCGGATCGGCCGGCATGGCGATCGTGTTAGCCAAACAGGCCGCATTGTTCGTCGACGGCCGCTATACGCTGCAGGCGGGCAAGCAGGTCGACGGCCAAGCCTGGGCCGTCGAGCCGCTGATCGACCCGCCCCCGGAAAGCTGGCTGGCGAAGCACCTTGCCGCCGGCGACCGGCTTGGCTTTGATCCTTGGCTGCATACTGCGGCAGCGGCCGAGCGGCTCACGGCCGCCTGCGCCAAGGCCGGCGCGGAACTGGTCGCGGTCGAGACCAACCCAATCGATGCGATCTGGACCGAGCGCCCCGCCCCGCCGCTGGCGCCGGTCACCGTGCACGGCACGCAATTCGCCGGCGTAGCCGAAACGGAAAAGCTCAAAAATATCCGTCAGGAGATCGGCAACCTCGGCGTCGACGCGCTGGTGCTGTCGGATTCGCACGCGGTGGCCTGGACCTTCAACATCCGCGGCGCCGATGTCGCGCACACGCCGCTGCCCCTGTCCTATGCGCTGGTGCCGAAGGACGGCCGGCCGACCGTGTTCATCGATCATCGCAAACTCTCCAACAGTGCGCGCGACCATCTCGAACAGACCGCCGACGTCAGGGAGCCCGACGCGCTGACGCCGAGCTTGACCGCGCTGGCGCAAGCCGGCGCCTCGATCGCACTCGACAATGCGACCGCCGCTGACGCGTTGAACCGCCTGATCAGTTCGGCGGGCGGCAAGGCGGTGCGCGGCAATGACCCGGTGAGCCTCTTGAAGGCGGTGAAGAATAAAACCGAGATCGCGGGCACCCGAACTGCGCATCGGCGCGATGGCGTCGCGCTGGCGCGGTTTCTCGCCTGGATCGACCGCGAAGCCCCCATCGGAGCGCTGACTGAAATCGACGCGGTCGAGGCGCTGGAGACGTTTCGCCGCGACACCGGCGCGCTCAAGGATGTTTCGTTTCCCACGATCGCCGGTACCGGGCCGAACGGTGCCATCGTGCATTACCGCGTTACCCGCAAGACTAACCGGCGCATTGCGCGCGGCGACCTGCTGCTGGTCGATTCCGGCGCGCAATATGAGGACGGCACCACCGACGTCACGCGCACCATCGCGGTCGGCGAGCCCAGTGAAGAAATGCGCGACCGCTTCACCCGCGTGCTGCGCGGCCATATCGCGATCGCCCGCGCGGTATTTCCGGACGGCACCACCGGTGCCCAGATCGATATGCTGGCGCGGCAATTCCTGTGGCAGGCCGGCATCGATTTCGAGCACGGCACCGGGCACGGCGTCGGCAGCTATTTGTCGGTGCATGAAGGCCCGGCGCGAATATCAAAACTCGGCACCACGCCGCTCAAGCGCGGCATGATCCTGTCCAACGAGCCGGGTTATTATAAAACGGACGCCTACGGCATCCGGATCGAGAATCTGGAGCTTGTCGTCGGTACCGAGATCGCGGGCGCCGAGAAGCCGATGAACGCGTTCGAGACGCTGACTTTGGCGCCGATCGACCGGCGGCTGATCGAGGTCAATATGCTGAGCCAGGCCGAGCTCGACTGGCTCAACGACTACCATGCCAGCGTTGCGGCCGAGGTACGCTCGCACCTCGACGATGCGACCAAGGCGTGGCTCGACCAGGCGACGGCGGCGCTCTCGCCGCAGACATAGCTGTCATGCCCCGCGAAAGCGGGGCATCCAGTACGCCGCGGCCTCTCGATCCAAAACAGATTTTTATGGAATACTGGATCATCCGCCTTCGCGGATGAAGACATCGGTGTGGGCGGCGCGAGCTGCCGACGGCGAAACCGTCCCGAAATCGGAATAGCCGCATTCCGAAACGTCCGTATTCCGCTGGCACGATGACGTTACAGTCCGATTCGCAAAAACCGGATCGGACCCGCATGCATGGAGTGATGGGCAGCAAGCCCAGCGCCGCCACAAATGACAACATCGCGACGTCGCGGCTGATGTTGCTGATGCTCGTCGCGATGACCGGCGTAGCACCGATCTCCCTCTATATGCTGGTGCCGGCGCTGCCGATGCTGGCGATCCAGTTTCAGCGCGACATTTCTGTCGCGCAGATGACGGTGTCGCTCTACATGGTCGGCATCGCCTGCTCGCAGATCATCATGGGGCCGCTGTCGGATAAATTCGGCCGCCGCCCGGTGCTGCTGTGGGGTCTCGCCTTGATGGTGGCGGCAAGCATCGGCTGCATGTTCGCCCAAAACCTGCCGCAACTGATTGCGGCGCGTTTCCTGCAGGCGCTGGGCGGCGCCACCGGCATGGTGGTGAGCCGCGCCATCATTCGCGACCTCTATGAACGCGACCGCATCGGCGCCATGATCTCTCTCGTCATCGCGGTCATGATGATCGCACAGATGCTGAGCCCTTTGACCGGCGGCTTGCTGGAGACCGCCTTCGGCTGGCGCGCGATCTTTTATGTGGTTGCTGCGGCGTCGCTCACCATCGCCGTTGTCATTGCGTTGGCGCTGCCGGAGACCCGGCGCGACCGCGTCGAGGGACGCGGATTTCGCGGCGACGTCGGCAGCCTCGTCAAAAGCCGCGCCTTCATCGGCTATGTCCTGTGCCAGGTGCTGGCCTCGCAGATCATCTTCGCCTTCGCCGGCGGCGGACCCTATATCGTGGTGACGCAGATGGGCCGGACCAGCGCCGAATATGGCGCGTGGTTTGCGACCACGGGATTTGCCTATCTGATCGGCAATCTCTTCTGCGTGCGCTTTGCGCCGCGCCATCAGCTGGAGAAATTGATCTGGTTCGGCCTGGCGCTGCAATTCAGCGGCAGCCTGTTGAACCTGACCTGGAGCGTCAGCGGCATCAACCAGGCGCCCGCATGGCTGTTCGGGACCCAGATGATCGTGATGTTTGCCAACGCCTTCGTGATGTCGAACTCGGCGGCCGGCGCCATCAGCGTCCGCCCGGACGCCGCCGGCACCGCGTCCGGCGCGATGGGGTTTTTGCAGATGGGAATAGGCTCCCTGGTCTCGCAATTCGGCGCTTACCTTGGCGGCCACTTTGCGACGACGCTGCCGCTGACGGCGGCGATCTTCGTGTTGTCCGCCGCCTGCGCCTCGACCATGGTCTTCCTGGTGCCGCGCCGTAAGGTCGTCGTCAGCGAGGAATTGATGGAACAGGCGGAGGAGGATGCTGTAAGGGGAATCGCGTGAGCCCCGCACTCACTGCCGTCATACCCGCGAAAGCGGGTATCCAGTACGCCGCGGCCTCTCGATTCTATCTCAGGCATCTCTGGAATACTGGATCATCCGCTTTCGCGGATGATGACGGTAGGTACGGCGTCTCCCTCACTCCCCGATCAGCTTAAGCCAATCGTCTTCACTCAGCACGGGCACGCCGTGCTTCTTGGCTTCGGCGAGCTTGGAGCCGGCGCCGGGACCGGCGACCACGTAATCGGTCTTCTTCGATACCGAGCCGGAGGCCTTCGCCCCCAACCGCTCGGCGGTGGCCTTGGCCTCGTCACGCGTCATCTGCTCCAGCGCGCCGGTGAAAACCACGGTCTTGCCGGCGACCGCCGAGTTGCTCTTCGGCTTCTCGGCATCAAGGATGGTCACTTCCTTGGTCAGCCGCTCGACGACGCCGCGGTTGTGGCTCTCGCCGAAATAAGCGGCCACGCCCTTGATCACGGTATCGCCGATCTGATCCAGCGCATCCATCTCCGCGATCGCATCCTCGTCGCCCTTGGCGACCTTGAGAGCGCCGTCATGAAACGATTTCCATGAACCAGAGCCGCGCGCCAGCGCCAGCGCCGTGGTCTCGCCGACATGGCGCATGCCGAGCGCGAAGATGAAGCGCTCGAGCGCGATCTCACGCCGCCGCCTGATCGCATCGAACAAATTGCGCACCGAGGTTTGGCCGTAACCTTCGATTTCCTCAAGCTTGATCTTGTTGTTGCGCGCTTCCAGCGTGAAGATATCGGCGGGCTCCTTCACCCATCCTTGCTCGAAGAAGAATTCGATCTGCTTTTCGCCGAGGCCGTCGATGTCGAAGGCGCGGCGCGAGGCGAACAGCTTCAAGTGCTCGACCTTCTGGTAGGGACAGGCGAACTCGCCGGTGCAGCGGGCGCGCGCCCCCTCTTCCCCGGTCGCTGTCTCCTCGCGCACCACATCGGTATGCAGCGGACACGGGCACTTCTTCGGGAACTGAAACGGCTTCGTATTCTTCGGCCGCTTGTCGAGGATGACATCGACCACTTGCGGAATCACGTCGCCGGCGCGCTGCACGACGACGGCGTCGCCGATCCTGATGTCGCGGCCGTCGCGCAATTGCTCGCCGTCGCCGCCGATGCCCTTGATGTAGTCCTCGTTGTGCAGCGTGACGTTCTGCACGATGACGCCGCCGACGCCGACCGGCTCAAGCTTGCCGACCGGCGTGAACGAGCCGGTGCGCCCGACCTGGATCTCGATATCGCGGAGCACGGTCATGGCGCGCTCCGCCGGGAATTTATGCGCGATCGCCCAGCGCGGCGTGCGCGACACGAAGCCAAGCCGTTCCTGCCAGTCGATGCGATCCACCTTGTAGACGACGCCGTCGATGTCGTAGTCGAGCTCGGCGCGCTGTTCTTCGATCTTGCGGTGGAAGGCGACCAACTGCTCGAGCGAATGACAAAGCCTGGTCAGCGGATTGGTCTTGAAGCCGCAGCGCTGGAACCAGCCGATCATGCCGGATTGCGTAGCCTCCGGCATCGCGCTCATCTCGCCCCAGGCATAAGCGAAAAAGCCGAGCGGACGCGAGGCGGTGATGGACGGATCCTTCTGCCGCAAGGAGCCGGCCGCCGAATTGCGCGGATTGGCAAAGATGGTGTCGCCGGCGGCCTTCTGCCGCTCGTTCAGCGCGAGAAAAGCGTGCTTGGTCATGTAGACCTCGCCGCGCACCTCGCAGATCTCAGGCACGTTGCGGCCTTTCAGCTTGTTCGGCACGTCCTCGAGGGTGCGGATATTGGCGGTGACGTCTTCGCCCTCCGCACCATTGCCGCGGGTCGCGGCGGTAACAAGCTCACCGCCCTCGTAGCGCAGCGACATCGACAGTCCGTCGATCTTCGGCTCGGCGGAAAAATCGATCTTGTCGTCGTCACCGAGCTTGAGAAAACGACGGATGCGGCCGGCGAATTCGAGCACGTCTTGCTCGGCGAACGCGTTGTCGAGCGACAGCATCGGCAGCGCGTGGCGGACCTTCTTGAAGCGTCCAGACGGCGCGGCACCGACTTTCTGCGACGGCGATTCCGAGGTGACGAATTCCGGAAAGCGGGCTTCGATGGCATCGAAGCGCTGGCGCAGCGCGTCATATTCGGCATCGGAAATCCTCGGCGCGTCTTCCTGATAATAGAGCTTGTTGTGGTTCTCGATTTCCAGCGCCAGCCGCTTGTGCTCGACCTTGGCCTGCGCCTTGGTGAGGTCAGCGACGTCAGTCGGGGCTTTTGCTTTTGCAGTCTTGGCCATGGACAATAAATAGGACAAAGCTGGAGCGGACGAAAGATGGCGCGACCGCGGGGCGAGGGAGGAGCTTACGCCGTCGCCGCGCGCAAGAGGCGTTCCGCGGCGGCCCTCGCCTCGGCGGTGATCTCGGCGCCGGCCAGCATGCGGGCGATCTCCTCGCGGCGGTGATCGGCGGCGAGCGCATTGACGCGGGTGGCGACGCGCTTGCCCTTGTCGAGGGCATCCTTGGAAATCAACAAATGCTGATTGGCCCTTGCGGCGACCTGCGGCGCATGCGTTACCGCCATCACCTGCACCTTGGAGGCGAGCCGCGAAAGCCGGGCGCCGATCGCGTCCGCCACCGCGCCGCCGACACCGGTATCGATTTCGTCGAACACCAGGGTCGGCGCCGAGCCGCGATCGGACAGCACGACCTTCAGCGCCAGAAGAAAACGCGACAACTCACCGCCGGAGGCGACCTTCATCAGCGGGCCCGGCCGCGTGCCGGGGTTGGTCTGGACCCAGAATTCAATACGATCAAAACCTTGCGGGCCCGGCGACTGCGGATCAGATTCAATCTGCGTCGTGAACGTCGCGCGCTCGAGCTTCAATGGCGCGAGCTCGGCATTGACGGCCTTGTCGAGTTTTTGCGCCGATTTTTCGCGCGCTGCAGAGAGCTTTGCCGCGGCGGCGCCATAGCGTTGGTCGGCTTCATCGGCCGCGACCTCGAGTTGCTTCAACTGATCCGCGCCGGCATCAATCAGCGCGACGTCGGCGGCATATTTCGCGGCAAGTGCTGCGAGCCCATCAACCGGCGTCGAATATTTGCGGGAAGCCGCACGCAAGGCGAACAGCCGCTCCTCGATGCGTTCGAGCTCGGCCGGATCGAAGTCGGCCGCGGCCAGCGCTGCGGAAAGATGCTGATCGGCCTCCTCCAGCGCGTTGATCGCAGCATCAATCGCCCTGACCGCAGGCTCGACCAGGGTCGGCGAATTGGCAGCGCGGCGCTCCAGCCGCCGCACCGCCGCCGACAATGCCGGCACCGGAGAGTGATCGCCCCCGACCGCTTCCTGCGCCTCGCGCAAATCGGCCGCGATCTTTTCGCCTTGCATCATCGTGGTGCGCCGTTCGGCAAGCAGGATTTCCTCGCCGTCCTTGGGCGCCAGCGTCTTCAATTCCTCGGAAGCATGGCGAAGATAATCAGCCTCCCGCGCGGCGCGTTCCATGCCAGCGCGATGTTCGCCAAGCGCAGTGTGGGCAGCGCGCCTTGCGTCCCACAATTGCTCCACCGCCGCGACATCCTTCTCGAGGCCGGCGAACGCATCGAGCAGGCGGCGGTGGGTCGAGGCATCGACCAGCGCGCGCTCATCATGCTGGCCGTGAATTTCCACCAGCGCTGAACCAACGGCTCGCAAAGTCTGCACGCTGATCGCCTGGTCGTTGACAAAGGCGCGGGTGCGCCCATCGGCAAGCTGCACGCGACGCAGGATCATCTCGCCGTTATCCTCAAGCCCGTTGTCGGCAAGGATGGCCGTGGCCGGATGGCCCTTCGGCACGTCGAATACCGCAGTGACCTGGCCCTGCTCCACGCCATGCCGGACCAGGCCCGCATCGCCCCGGCCGCCGAGCGCGAGCGCAAAGGCATCGAGCAGGATGGATTTGCCCGCACCGGTTTCGCCCGTCAGCACAGCAAGGCCGCGCGAAAATTCGATATCGAGCCGTTCGATCAGGACGATGTCGCGGATCGACAGACGCGCCAGCATGCGAGATCAACCCTGGTGTGGTGATTCGATTACGAATCTGCAATTCGCCCCAAACGGGCGTTGCAGGCTAGCAAATTTCGGATTCGGGATACTAGAGCGTTTTGGAGTGAAGTGGAGACCGGCTCGCGCAAAGAAAACGCGTCAAAACAAAAGGCTAGCCGAGACCCAGCTTCTTGAACGCCTTGGAGATATACGAACCGGTGTTCTCGCTCGGCTCGACCCCGCCGGATTTTACGAGATTGTAGGCGTCCTTGTACCAGCGGCTGTCGGGGAAATTATGCCCGAGCACGGCTGCAGCCGTTTGCGCCTCGCCGACGATACCGATCGCCATATAGGCTTCGGTCAGCCGCGCTAAGGCCTCCTCGACATGCCGCGTGGTCTGATATTGCGTCACCACGGTCTTGAAGCGGTTGATGGCGGCGGTGTAGTCATGCTTCTCCATGTAATAGCGGCCGATCGTCATCTCGCGGCCGGCCAGCTGGTCGCGCGCGCCTTCGAGCTTGGCCTTGGCGCTGACGGCATATTCAGAGGTCGGATATTTGCGCACCACCTCTTCGAGCGCAGCGATCGCCTTCTCGGTTCGTCCCTGATCGCGGGTAACGTCTGGAATCTGATCATAGTGCGAGGCCGCGATCAGATATTGCGCGTAAGCCGCGTCGGGGCTTCCCGGGTGCAAGGTCACGTAACGCGTCGCCGAGCCGATGCAGTTGTCGTAGTCGCCCGCGTTGTAATAGGCATAGGCCGACATCAACAGCGACTTGCGCGCCCAGTCGGAATAAGGATGCTGGCGGTCGACTTCCTCGAATTTCTTCGAGGCTGCCTTGGCGTCCTTACGCTGATTCATCAAGTACAAGCCCTCATTGTAGAGCTTGTCGGCGGGCTCATCGACGAAGGTGTCGTCCTTGGCAAGGAACTTGTCCCACAGCGCGCCGGTGCCGCATCCGCTCAACGGAATCGCAAGCACGATGAGCGAGGTGGCCAGCCGCAGCCGCCGGGCGGCGGCACCAGCCGAGACCCTGCGTAGTCCGCTCGTCATACGCTGTGCTGACATGAATCTGAGACCTGACGCCAATCCTGGAACCTGACGTTGATGCGGTATCGGCCGCGCCATGATGCCGTCATGGACGCGATACTTGCCCAGCATGTGGCGCCTGCCATGCCACCAAGGCCTATGTACCCAAAAAACTACCGTTGACCAACCGCATAGGCAGGCATTTCGCCCGCATTAAGGCGGTCGCCACGGCATCGCTCCCAATCATGGTTACCGTCGGTCGATCGCCGGTCTGGAGCCTTTCTCGCACCAGAAAGACCCCGAAAGGGGCTGGCTTCGGCGCGAGTTCAGGGTTCAGGAAACGTCAGGACCGTAGGCGGGGGCGATCATGCCCCCCACGATGCCATGGCCGGCTTCGGTGTGAGAGCGCGAACGGCGCGCTGCCTCGGCGGCTTCGACGATCCGCCAAGCGCTGCGGTCGGCCATCAGGGCCGTCAGTACCGCGTGGTTGAGCCTGTGGCCGCCACGCACCGAACGATAGGCGGCGAGCAACGGCAGGCCCGCGAGCGCGAGATCGCCGACGACGTCCAAAACCTTGTGGCGGGCGCATTCGTCGCTGTAGCGCAGCCCTTCGCTGTTGAGCAGGCGGGTCTCGTCAAACACCACCGAATTCTCGAACGACGCACCCAGCGCAAAACCGGCGCTCCAGAGCCGCGCCACGTCGTTCATGCAGCCGAAGGTACGGGCGCGGGAGATCTCGCGGCGGAAGCGTTCCGGGCTGAGATCGAGCGTATATTTCTGACGGCCGATCACGGGATTGGCGAAGTCGATTTCGATTTCGGCGCGGAAACCGGCCGCATAGGGCCGCAACTCGCCGAAGCAATCGCCCATCGCCACCTGCACCGGCTTCAAAACCTGGATGAAGCGGCGTGGCGCCGACTGCGTAACAACCCGCGCTTGATCAATCGCGGCGACGAAGGCAGCGGCGCTGCCGTCCATGATCGGAACTTCCGGACCGTCAATTTCGATGGTGGCGTTATCGACGCCCATCCCGCGCAGCGCGGCGAGCACATGTTCCGCGGTGGAAACCAGCGGTCCTTCACGGTCGCCCAGCACGGTCGCAAATTCTGTTGCGATCACTGATTCGGCCGTCGCCGGGACCTCGCGGTCGGCGCCATCAAGACTGGTGCGGACAAAAATATAACCTGCATCGATAGGTGCAGGTCCGATGGTCAGACTGACCGGTAATCCGGAATGAACGCCAACGCCCGTCACGGTTGCTTCTGACCGAAGCGTTGTTTGCCGGTTCAATTTCATGCGCAGACCGCCCACTGACTTATCCCAGAGCCCTAACCGACCCGATACCCCAATACCGCGGGGCCGATTCGCACTCTAAGATCCCCAAGTCACGGCAGGACCATAGTCACTGCCCCAAAGAGCTCCAACTCACGCTTTTTTACTGATTGTTACCCTATCTCTGCCGTATTCGCGTCAAAGCTTAACCAAATTACGGCTCGCCCGGGAGCCCGTCTGATGCGGCTATCTAATCATGGAATAAATAATTAATGGTTTAAAATCAGTACCTTGAGAGGTGACTTGGGAACCGCTCCCGGCCAAAAAAAGCAGGTCCCGGCTTGGCCGAGCCGGGACCTTTTTCATGGTCTGAGCTGTAACAATCTTCACGTCGCCTGGCGGCGCAGAAAGGCGGGGATATCAAGATGGTCATCGCCCTGTGGCGCCGGCGCAACAGGTGCGGGGCGGCCATGAGCATCCAAACCCTGGGGCGCCGGACGGCGAGCATACTCTGATACCGGCTCGTTCGCCGCGATTTGGTCGCCGCCCGTGCGCCGGGGCTGCTTCCGTTCCGTCGGCGGCATGGCCGGCATCCCCGGGCCAGAGCTGCGTGCCGCAATAGGCGGTTCGCTCTCTTCGTCGCGGCGGCCGAGGCCGACATTGGCAAGCCGCTGCAACAGCGACATTCGGTTCTTCTGCGGATGGTCTTCCTCGGGCTCGCCACGCGCGTGCCGGATTTCGGCCTGCGCCGGCATCGGCAGATCCTCGAACTTCGGCATCCTCGGCGAGCGGGCCGGCGCTCGCTCGGCCGCCTGCGGGATGAATGTTTCCGGCGTAATCGGCTCGTCGGACGCCGCCGGCGCGGCACGATGATCCGGAAACAGCGAGGGCTTCTGCGCGATAGGACGCACCGTGACATCGCCGTAGGACACCGGCTGCACCGGCGCGGCCGCGGCCGGCTGCGGCGCGTCGGGCGCAACGGCAGCGGCGATCGCCGCCAGCGTAGCCCGCTCGTGGTTGTTTGAGCTGCGCTGTGGCGCGGCGGCGGCGGAAGCCGGAGCATGCGCCTCCAGCTTCTGGGTACGCTCGGCAAGGCGCGCATTGTCGGCGCGCAGACGCGCCGTCAGGTCGGCCAGGCGGTTTTCAGGCGCAGCATTGCTGACGGTTGCCGGCGAAGGCGTCGCGTTGCGCGCGATCTGTGCCTGTTCGATGCCGGTGGCAACGACGGAGACGCGGATAATGCCGTCGAGGCTCTCGTCGAAGGTAGCACCGACGATGATGTTGGCGTCCTGGTCGACTTCTTCGCGAATCCGCGTGGCGGCTTCATCGACCTCGAACAGCGTGAGGTCTTTGCCGCCGGTGATCGAGATCAGGAGTCCGCGGGCGCCCTTCATCGAACTGTCGTCGATCAGCGGATTGGCGATCGCGGCCTCCGCTGCGGTCAAGGCGCGCTTGTCGCCGCTCGCCTCGCCGGTGCCCATCATCGCCTTGCCCATCTCACGCATCACGGCGCGGACGTCGGCGAAATCGAGATTGATCAGGCCTTCCTTGACCATCAGGTCGGTGATGCAGGCGACGCCCGAATACAAGACCTGGTCGGCCATCGCGAAGGCGTCCGCGAAGGTGGTCTTTTCGTTGGCGACGCGGAACAGGTTCTGGTTCGGAATAATCAGGAGCGTATCGACCACCTTGTGCAGCTCGGCGATGCCGGCCTCGGCGGTGCGCATGCGGCGCTGACCTTCGAAGTGGAATGGTTTGGTGACGACGCCGACGGTGAGGATGCCGTGTTCGCGCGCGGTCTTGGCGATCACGGGTGCCGCGCCGGTGCCGGTGCCGCCGCCCATGCCGGCGGTGACGAACACCATGTTGGCGCCGGAGAGATGATCGCGGATCTCATCGATCACCTCCTGCGCCGCGGCGGCGCCGACATCCGGCTGGGAGCCTGCGCCGAGGCCTTGGGTGACCTGCGTGCCCATCTGGATGATGCGTTGCGCTTTCGACATCGTCAGCGCCTGCGCGTCGGTGTTGGCAACGACGAAATCGACGCCCAGCAGCCCGGCGGTGATCATGTTGTTGACAGCATTGCCGCCTGCTCCGCCGACGCCAAAGACGGTGATGCGCGGTTTCAGCTCGCTGATGTCGGGGGGAGTGAGATTGAGTGCCATGGGTGCCTCTCGATTACGCGCGCGTTGGTTCGCCCCGGCCGGCGGCCGCGGGCTTTGGTGGAAGTCGGAAGGTGCGGAGAAAGATCATCAGAAGCCCTCGCGAAGCCATCGGCCGACCTTTCCGAAATAGCCGTCAGTCCCCGTCCTGAGCTGACGCGGATGCCGCGGTTCGACATGCTCAAGGTGGGCGTATTGGGGATAGACCAGGAGACCCGTGGGGACCGCGAACGACGCGCTTTTCGCTTCATTGGGCAACCTGCCGAAGCCGAGCGGACGGCCGATCCGCACCGGCCGGCCGAGCACCTGCGTCGCAAGCTCGACCAGGCCGACGAGCTGCGAGGCGCCGCCGCTCAGGACAACCCGCGCCTTGGGCTCCGCCGCAAAGGGAGAATCCGCAAGCCTGTCCCGGACCATTTCAAAAATCTCCTCGGCGCGATGCCGCACAATGTTGGCGATCGTGGCGCGGGATACAATTTGGGGAACTTCCCGCTCGTTGTCGCCGGCGGTCGGCACGGACATCAACTCACGCGCGTCGGACCCGCCGGTCAACACGGTGCCATATAACGTCTTGATTCGCTCGGCATCTGCAATGCAGGCGCTCAAACCCCGGGCCAGGTCCATGGTGATGTGGTGGCCACCAACGGCAAAGCCGCTGGCATGCAGGAAGCGGCCGCCGGAATAGGTCGCAATCGTCGTGGTGCCGGCGCCCATCTCGATCACAGCGGCGCCCAGATCGGCCTCGTCGTCGGTCAGGACCGACAGGCCGGCAACATAGGGGCTCGCCGCCATGGCTTCGACATTGAGGTGGCAGCGTTCGACCACCAGCATCAGGTTCCTGGCGACCGTGGCATCCGAGGTGACGACGTTCATGTCGACGCCGAATTTCCGCGCTACCATGCCTCTGGGGTCGCGAATGCCCTTGACGCCGTCAAGGGCGTAGCTAACCGGCAGCGCGTGCAGCACGGTGCGCCCCGCCGCGGTGGCGTGCCGCATGCCGGTCGAGGTGACGCGGGTGACGTCGGCAGGCGTGACCGCGCCGCCGTGAATATCGGCGGCGGCCTCGATCAACTGGCCCTGCAGCCGGCCGCCCGATACCGGGAGCAGTACTGATTCGACCCGGACCTTGGCCATGCGTTCGGCCAGCGCCACCGCTTGCCGCACCGCCTGTTCGCATTCGGCGAGATCGACCACCGCGCCGGCCTTGACGCCGCGCGATTGGATCTGGCTGTAGCCGATCAGTTCGACGGCATGGCTGCGGCCGCGCAAGGCGCCGCTCGGCGGGCATGGCTTTAGCCGCGCGATCATGCAGGCGATTTTGCTGGTGCCGATATCGAGCGAAGCCGCAAGCGCAGTGCGCTTTGCCATCGGGCGCGTCTTCGGCGTCTGGTTGCGGTCAAGGCCGGTCATGCTTCGCCGGCCTTCTTCTTGGGCTTCTTTTCCTTGAACAGTTCTTCGCGGGCCTTTGCCGCATCGTCGGATAATTGCACCGTCAGCCGATCCGGCAGGCGCATGTCGACGGCGACGATGTCGCGCGAGAACAGCTTCTCTTCCCTGTCGAGCTTGCTCAGTTCGGCAAGCGCATTGTCGACATCGTTTTCCGGCAGGCGAACGTCGACACCGTCCTTGAGCCGCAGATTCCAGCGCCGCTCGCCGACGAAGACTGCAGCCTTGGTGACGGAGCTGACCTGCGGATAGCGCGCCAGCAGCGCCAGGAAATCCTTGGCATGGGTTTCGGCGCCCTTTCCTACCACCAGCGGCAGCGACACAAAGCGCTGCGGCAGATAGGACTCGAGCACGGCGCCGTCATTCGATATCACCGAGATCCTGCCGTCCCGCTGCCACAGCGCGAATGCCGAACGCTCGACGATATCGATCTGAAGCTGGCCCGGATAGAATTTCAGTACCGTGGCCTCGGCGATCCATGGATTGGCCTTCAGGCGCTCGCGCACGGTCGCGGCATCGAGGAACAATAGCGACGAGTGGCCGTTGACGCCGCCGATCGCAAGTACCTCGTCCTGGCTCAATTGCTTACGGCCATTGATCGCAACGGACGCGATCCGAAAGCCGGCTGAATTGGCGATGGCGTTGCGCGTATCGCTCGCAGCCCGGCTCAATTCCTCGAGATGGCCGCCCTTCACGACGCCAAAAGCGGCGCTGCCGAGCAGCATCAGCACCGTGGCGGCGATGCCGGCGCGGGCCGGCATATAACGCTCGACCAGTGCAATCCAGCGATGCGAGGGCTCGCGATCGAGCGTCAGTTGGGGGCGCGGACGGCGGAGCTGCTCGCGCAGCAGCACGACCGCGCCAATGGCGGCCGCTTTCAGGTCGGTCGCTTTCGCGTCAGTCGCTTTTAGGTCAGACTCGGGCCCCAGCGATCTTGCGGATCGAGCGAGGCGTCCTGCACCGTCCATTGCACGAGCTCGTCACATGTTGCCCGCAAACGCTTGCGAGTTTCTGGCACAAATGATGTCCTGGCCGCGCCGGGCTGCGAGTTCCCTCGATGCGGTCGCGGAACGCGGAAAATCCGCAACAGCTCACGCCCCCGGCAGCCAGCGCCACATGCGCCGCCAGCGTTAACCTTCTGACTTCCTGGTAAACAAAGTGTAAATCAGGTCAGCCCAGGGCGTGATTTGATCCGCCCTGTGAGTACTTTGCCGCAAAATATTAATAATTTTACCTGTTGGATGCCCGATTCACGCGCCCCGCCGGACCTGCCGCGCGAGATTTCCGCTATTTCCGCGCGCGCTGTGCCGCGAGCTTGATCTGGTCGTGCAGGAAATCGGCGAATTCGATGCCCTGCGCCTTGAGCGCCTTGGGATAAAGCGAAGCGTTGGTCAGGCCCGGTAAAGTGTTGGTTTCCAAATAGATCGAGCCCTTGTCCGAAACGATGAAGTCGGAACGGGAATAGCCGGCGCAAGATAGCGCTTGGTGCGCCCGAAGCGCCTGATCCTTGATCTCAGCAGTCGTTTCGGAGGTGAAGCGGCCGGGACATATTTCCTGCGTCGACTTGGCGAGATATTTGGCGACGTAGTCGAACCCGCCGTCCGCGGGCACGATCTCGATCGGCGGCAACGCGATCAGCGAACCGTCGGATTGCTCCAGCACGGCGCACGTCGCCTCCACGCCCGCGATGCAGGGTTCGATCAGATAATCTTCGGTCTTGGCGGCATGGCGAACGGCGACCAGGTCCTGTTTGGAATTGACGAATATCAGGCCGTAGCTCGATCCGTCACGTACCGGTTTTGCGATCAGTCTGCCGTACTCGGCCAACGCCGCATCCAGCTGTTCCAGCATGATGCCCTCTGGCGCTTTCACGCCTGCAATCGCGGCAAAACGCTTGGCGGCGATCTTGTCGAAGGCGAGATGCGAGGAGGCCGAGCCCGATCCCGTGAACGGGATGCCCCGCAGCTCGCACATCGCCTGAAGCTCGCCATTCTCTGCCCTGCCGCCGTGCAGACCCATCACCAACAGCCGATCCTCGGCCTTTGCCTGATCCAGCGCCCGCTCCAGCGCAATGCCGCGATTGCCGGGCTTGAACTCGTCTTCGAACGGCCGCGCATGGTTGAGCAGCGCTTCGGAGCGCACTTCATGCACGGTGTCGGCGACGTCCCAGAACCACAGATCGGCCTCCGGCAGGGCCTGATGCAGCGCCTGAGCCGACGCTACCGATACCAGGCGCTCGGTATTCGTGCCTCCGAAAAGAATGGTAGTCCGCGTCACGCCGGTTCGATCCCAATCCGCTTGATTTCCCAGTGTAGCTCAATTCCGCAATTTTCCTTCACCCGCGCGCGCACGGTTTCGCCCAGCGTTTCAATATCATGGCCGGTGGCGTTGCCGGTATTGATGAGGAAATTGCAGTGCATTTCCGAGACCTGCGCGCCGCCGACGCGCAAACCTCTGCAGCCGGCGGCGTCGATCAGCTTCCACGCGCTATGGCCCGGCGGGTTCTTGAAGGTCGAGCCGCCGGTCTTTTCGCGAATCGGTTGCGCCGTCTCGCGGTGGCTTTGCACCTCCTCCATCCGCTTGCGGATCGCTTCCGGCGCGGCGATTGTCCCCCGAAAGCGCGCGGAGGTGAAGATGACCGAAGGATCGACGGCGCTATTGCGATAGGTGAACTTCATGTCGCTATTGTTGAAGATGAGCGTCTTGCCATCGCGGCCGAGGCCGGTCGCTTCGACCAAAACGTCTTTAGTCTCCGAGCCATTGGCGCCGGCGTTCATGCGCAGCGCGCCGCCGATGGTGCCGGGAATGCCGAAGAAGAATTCCAGCCCGCTGATATTGGCCGCAGCTGCCATCTCGGCCACGCGTTTGTCGAGCGCGGCGGCGCCCGCGCTGATGATCTCGCCCTCAGTGCCGGCGTCGCCGAAGGCACGGGGCGACAGGCGGATCACGACGCCCGGCATGCCGCCATCGCGCACGATCAGGTTAGAGCCGACGCCGACGACATGGAGTGGAAGTTCGTTCGGAAGCTGCCCCAGAAAATACGCAAGGTCATCGTCGTCCGATGGCGTAAAAAGCACCTGCGCCGGACCGCCGACACGAAACCACGTCAGCTCGGCCAGCGATTGGTTGGCGAGCAGCCGCCCGCGCAAGTTTGGCATCGCGGCTTTAAGCTCGGGCGTGATGTCGGGAAAGGTCATGCAAAGCCTTCCAATTCGTCATGGCCGGGCTTGTCCCGGCCACCCACGTCTTGCAGACTGTCCGCATGGCAGGTGGGTACGTCTATTTTCTCACAAACCGCCCGAACGGCATTTTGTACGTTGGGGTCACGAACGATCGCGTCCGTCGAGTGTTTGAGCACCGTTCCGGATTCGTCGACGGCTTCACCAAGCGGTATGGATTGAAACGGCTGGTCTATTTCGAAGGATTTGACGACATTCGCGACGCCATCCAGCGCGAGCACAACATCAAGCATTGGTCGCGCGCATGGAAGGTTCGCACGATCGTCGCTGCAAATCCGGACTGGGACGACCTCTATCCGACGATCACGCAGTAAAGACGTGGATGGCCGGGACAAGCCCGGCCATGACGATCTTGGTTGCACCGCTGCGATCATCACCCCAGCGCCTTCAATTCGCCCGGCAGCGCGTAGGCCCATTGCGTGATATTGCCGGCGCCGAGCAAGACGACCAGATCGCCGCGGCCGGCGAGGCCGTGGATCACGCCCGCAAGCGCGGCGGAATTCGGCAGCGGGATCACCTCGCGATGGCCATGGGCGCGCAGCCCGAGGACAAAGTGATCGCGATCGATGCCTTCGATCGGCGCCTCGCCGGCCGGATAGACCTCGGCCACCACAACGGTATCGGCATCGTTGAAGCAGGTGCAGAATTCCTCAAACAGCGATTGCAGGCGGCTGAAGCGATGCGGCTGCACCACGGCGATGACCTTGCCGTTGGTCGATTCCCGCGCCGCCTTCAGGACCGCCGCGATCTCGACCGGATGATGGCCGTAATCGTCGATCACGATGATGCCGTTCCATTCGCCGGTTTTGGTGAAGCGCCGCTTGACGCCGCCGAAGCCGGCGATCGCCTTGCGGATCGCATCATCGGAAAGTCCCAACTCGTGGGCTACCGCGATCGCCGCGGTGGCGTTGAGCGCATTGTGCCTTCCCGCCATCGGCAGCGTGACACCCGCAATCTCGTGCGCCGCATCGGTCTTGCGATCGCGGAAGGTGACCTTGAAGCTGGAACCGCTGCCCATCGGCATCAGGTCGACCAGCCGGGCATCGGCCTGCGGGTTTTCGCCATAAGTGACGATGCGGCGGTCCTCGATCTTGCCGACGATGCTCTGCACGACGGGATGGTCGATGCACATCACGGCAAAACCATAGAACGGCACGTTCTCGACGAAATTGCGGAACGCGTCCTGCACCGCCTCGAAGGTCTTGAAATGGTCGAGATGTTCGGGATCGACATTGGTGACGATGGCGACATCGGCCGGTAGCTTCAAGAAAGTGCCGTCGCTCTCGTCGGCTTCGACCACCATCCAGTCTCCGGCTCCGAGCCGCGCGTTGGTGCCGTAGGCGTTGATGATGCCGCCATTGATCACGGTCGGATCGAGATCGCCGGCATCCAGCAGCGCCGCTACCATCGAGGTCGTGGTGGTCTTGCCATGGGTGCCCGAGATCGCGACGCAGCTTTTCAGCCGCATCAGTTCCGCAAGCATCTCGGCACGGCGGACCACGGGAATGCGCTGCGCGCGCGCCGCCATCAATTCGGGATTGTCGCGCTTGATCGCGGTCGACACCACAAGCACGTCGGCGCCGTCGACATTCTCGGCTGTGTGGCCGACGCTGATCTTGATGCCCTTGTCGCGCAGGCGCGCGACATTGGCGCTCTCGGACGCATCCGAGCCCTGCACGGTGTAGCCGAGATTGCACAATACCTCGGCGATGCCGCTCATGCCGATGCCGCCGATCCCGACGAAGTGGATGGGTCCGATCTCGCGCGGCAGTCTCATGGTGCTCCCCTGGGCGTCATCGTCCGCGAAAGCGGTTGTCAACGAAAGCTGCGGCTCAAATCAGCTGCGCGAGATACTGGATGCCCCGCTTTCGCGGGGCATGACAAGAACAAAATCGGTTGCCGCCGCCTAAATACCGGCGACTTTCACCACCAGATCGGCCAGCCGCTCGGCCGCATCCAGTCTGCCGACGGTGCGCGCTGCCCCCGCCATCGCTCCAAGACGCGCGGGCTCGGCGGCAAGCGCGGAAATCTCCGCAGCCAACCGGTCCGGGGTGAAGTCGGTCTGCGCGATCCGCAGGGCGCCGTTGGCTTTCGAAAGAACGCCGGCATTGGCGAATTGATCCTGGTCGATCGAGCCGGGTAGCGGCACCAGGATCGACGGACGGCCGATGGCGGCAAGCTCGGCCACCGTGCCGGCGCCGGATCGCGAAACCACCAGGTGATTCGACGCCAGCCGCGCCGGCAGGTCAGAGAAGAACGGCTCCAGTTCGGCGTTGATCTTGAGCCGGTCGTAAACGCTGCGAACGCGATGCATGTCTTCCTCACGCACTTGCTGGGTGAGGACCAGGCGTCGCCACAGCGCAGGCTCGAGACGCTCGATCGCGCCGGGCACGATATCGCTCATCACGCGCGCGCCCTGGCTGCCGCCGACCACCAGCAGCCGGAACGGCCCGGTGGTTTCGGGCGGCACAAAGTTTACCGCGGCAGCGCTAAGGATCGCGGGCCGCATCGGCGTGCCGACGGTGACCGTCTTTCCGGCCAGCGCCGGATCGCGGTCGAGCACACCCGGCAACGAGGTCGCAATCGCGCTGACGTGACGCGACAGAAAGCGATTGGCACGCCCGAGCACCGCGTTGGCATCGTGAATAAGTCGGGGTACATCCAGTAACCGCGCGGCCATGAGCGGCGGCAACGTCGGGTAACCGCCGAAGCCAACCACGGCTGCGGGCTTCAAGCGGCGGATCAGCCGCAACGCTACGATTGTGCCGGCGGCCAGCTTGATGCCGGTGTAAGCGAGCGAGAACGGCGAGCGGCCGCGCACGGTCTCGCTCGGCACCACGTCGATCATGTCCTTGGAGAACAATCCGCTATAGCGCAGCGCGCGCGCGTCGGTGGCGAGACGAACGCGATAACCCCGCTTGATCAGTTCGACGCCCAGCGCCTCGGCGGGAAATAAATGGCCGCCGGTCCCGCCCGCAGCCAGCAGAATCAAGGGCGAAGTGTCCATGGGGAGTTCTTTTATAGGCAACGAGCCGTCATTGCGAGCGAAGCGAAGCAATCCATACCTCCGCATATCGGATATATGGATTGCTTCGTCACGGAGCTTGTCATCGGGCGGCGCTTTGCGCCGACCCGTTGGCTCCTCGCAATGACGGGGCGAGACTTACCGCGAGGTCAAGCGTAGCTGCGCAATCCGTTGGCGGCACTCATCGACTCGACTTCCGTGCGGGGTCTGAGCCGCGTCAGCGCCAGCATCATGCCGACGCCGTAAGCGAGCGAGACGATCGAGGAGCCGCCATAGGAGATGAACGGCAGCGTCATGCCCTTGGCCGGTATCAGTTGCAGATTGACCGACATGTTGATCGCGGCCTGCACGCCAAACAGGATCGCAAGGCCCGACGCAGCAAACCGCGAGAACATGTCCTCCGTGGCATAGGCGCGCGACAACGTGCGGATCACGATGAAGGCAAACAGCGCAACCAGCACCAGGCAAAGGATGATGCCGAATTCTTCTGCCGCGACCGCGAACACGAAGTCGGTATGGCTGTCCGGCAGGCTGCGCTTGGCGATGCCTTCGCCCGGCCCCAGCCCAAACCAACCGCCGTTCCAGAAAGCCTCCATGGCGGTGTCGACCTGGAAGGTGTCGCCGGAGGCGGGATTGACGAAGCGCTTAATGCGTCCGGCGACGTGCGGCACCAACAGGAAGGCACCGAACAATCCGGCGCCCGCGGCGCCGGCAAGCCCAAGCACCCAGATCATCCGCATGCCCGCAATGAAGAACAGCGCGCCCCACGCCATCAGGATCAGCATGGTCTGGCCGAAATCCGGCTCCATCACCAAAGGCGCCACCAGCGTCATGAGCAACACCAGCGCCATTGAGGTCGCCGGCATTTCCGGGCGCCGGGTGGATTCGGCGAACAACCACGCCGCCATCACCACGAAAGCGGGCTTTGCGGATTCGGAGGCCTGGATATTGACGCCGATCAGCGTAATCCAGCGCCGCGAGCCCTTGACCTCGGGGCCAACCAGCAGCGTCGCCACGATGAGCGCGATTGAGATTGCGAATACGATCAGCGCACTGCGCCGGATCTGGCGCGGCGACATGAAGGAGACGCCGACCAGCACCATGAAGGATGGCAGCAGGAACAGCACATGGCGGTTGAAGAAATGAAATGGGTCGAGCCCGATCCTGGTCGCCACCGGCGGGCTCGCCGCAAGCGAATCACGGGAGAGCATGGGCATTCCCAACACAACGGGGGTTTGCCCATTGGTCGCCCATGAGGGTTTCCGGAAGGTTAATGGGATGGGTAACTTTTGACGTGGAACAGCGCGGTCGCGTCACAACAAAGCCGTCATACCCGCGAAAGCGGTCAAGCCGGGCGATGACAAGGAGTGGTCACACCACCGGCTTGACGCCGGGCAGTGCGGTGACGAGGTCGCGGAAGCGCCCGCCGCGGATTTCGAAATTGCGGTACTGGTCGAACGATGCGCAGGCCGGCGACAATAGCACCACCGCATCGGCCAGCCCCGAGGCCTCCGCGTCACGCGCGGCGCTCGCAACTGCCACCTCGAGGGTTTCCGAAATCTCGTGCGGGACGCGGTCACTGAACGTGCCGGAAAATTCCGCCGCCGCCTCGCCGATCAGATAGGCTTTACGGATGCGGGGGAAATACTCGGCGAGGCCGGTGATGCCGCCCGCCTTCGGCTTGCCGCCGGCGATCCAGAAGATGTCGGAAAAGGATGACAGCGCATGCGCCGCCGCATCGGCATTGGTGCCCTTGGAGTCGTTGACGAACAGCACATTGCCGCACCTGCCGACCTGTTCCATCCGGTGCGCAAGGCCCGGAAAGCTGCGCAAGCCATTTTGCAAGACATCGCCGGTCAGGCCCATCGCCAGCGCACAGGCCGAGGCGCAAGCCGCGTTCTGCGCGTTGTGCAGGCCACGCAGCGAACCGATGCCGCCAAGTCTCGCAATCTCGCTGCGCGCGCCGCCCGCGGCAAGCACGATGGTCTCCCGCTCGACATAGATGCCGTCGGGCAGCGGATTCCTCACGGAGATGCGCACCACGCGCTTGCCGGATCGATCGATGCGGTCGGCGATGTTGCGGCAAAAGCCGTCATCGACGCCGACGATCGCGGTGCCTTGCACCTGCACGCCGGCGACGAGCCGTTCCTTCACGGCGGCATAATGATCGAGCGTGCCATGCCGATCGATGTGATCTTCGCTGACGTTTAGCAAGATGCCGATGCCTGGATCGAGCGAGGGCGCCAGATCGATTTGGTAGGACGACATCTCGATGACGTGGACCCGGCCCCTGCGCGGCGGCTCCAGCGACAGGATCGCGGTGCCGATGTTGCCGCCCATCTGGGTGTCGTAACCGGCAAAGCGCATCAGATGCGCTATTAGCGCCGTGGTGGTGGATTTGCCATTGGTGCCGGTGATCGCGACGAACGGCGCATCCGGTGCATGGCGACGCCGCTCGCGGCAGAACAGCTCGATATCGCCGATCACCTCGACGCCGGCCTGCCGTGCCATCAGCACGGACCAATGCGGGCTGGGATGAGTGAGCGGCGCGCCCGGCGTCAATATCAGCGCGGCGAAATTTGCCCAGGAAACGTTGCGCAGATCCGCGGCGATGAAACCGGCCTGGGCCGCCTTGGCGACGTTGTCGGCACTGTCGTCGCCCGCGATCACTTCCGCCCCGCCGGCTTTCAGGGCGTGGCAGCTTGCGAGCCCCGAACCGCCGAGGCCGAATACCGCGACCGTTTTGCCCGCGAAGGAAGTGACCGGTATCATGATGGCGCGACAATCATCGCAGTTTCAGCGTGGCAAGACCGGCGAGCGCAAGCATCACCGAGATGATCCAGAACCGGATCACGATCTGCGGTTCGGTCCAGCCCAGTTGCTCGAAGTGATGATGCAGCGGCGCCATCCTGAAGATGCGCTTTCCCGTCAGCTTGAATGAGGCCACCTGCACGATCACCGAGACCGCTTCCAATACGAACAACCCG
>VAZV01000162.1 GCA_005884765.1 Alphaproteobacteria bacterium | reverse complement strand
GGCACCAGCCGCGGCACGTTCTTGCAGATGATCGGCTCGCGGAAGATCACGCCGCCTAGGATGTTGCGGATGGTGCCGTTCGGCGACTTCCACATCTCTTTCAGCCCAAACTCCTTCACCCGAGCCTCGTCGGGGGTGATGGTGGCGCATTTGACGCCGACGCCGACCTTCTTGATGGCGTTGGCCGCATCGACCGTGACCTGGTCGTTGGTTTTGTCGCGATATTCCATCCCGAGGTCGAAGTACTGGAGCTGGATGTCCAGGAACGGGGTGATCAACTTGTCCTTGATGTATTGCCAGATGATCCGGGTCATCTCGTCGCCATCGAGTTCGACGACGGGGTTGGTCACCTTGATTTTTGCCATGGTCGGGAAGGCCTCTTGGGAACGCGCTAGGCGGGATGAAGCGGGATATCCGCGCTATAGCACCGCAAGCGCGTTGGCGGAAGCCAAGCGGTTATGCACTTTGAGCCCATCTTTTAGCTTGCGGGCGCCGCTGCAGTGTTTTTGCAGCCAAGCACGAGCCGCGATGCCGACGTCCGCCCAGGGTTTCAGCTCGAAGTCAAAAGTCGAATCTAACCCTATTATTTCGCTTGAGAAAATTTGTCGGACAGGCAATCGAAATGGTCCGGCGGAGTAGTTCTCAATTGGCTTTGAATCGGAAAGTGGCACGAGATGACCGGCGCGGGCACTGACAAGACCAAGACCGGCTTCGATCTGGCCGGGCCCGTCGTTGTTCTGGTCGAGCCGCAGCTCGGCGAGAATATCGGCATGGCGGCGCGCGCCATGGGCAATTTCGCGCTCTCGCGCTTGCGGATCGTCAATCCGCGCGACGGCTGGCCGAACGTCAGCGCGCAGCGCGCGGCGGCTGGCGCCGACCTAATCCTGGAGCACGCCGAGCTGTTCGACAGCGTCGAGGCGGCGGTCGCCGACCTCACGCTCCTGTTCGCGACCACTGCCCGCGCCCACGACCAGGCGAAGCCCGTGGTGGCGCCGGAGCGCGCTGCCTCCGAGATCGTGGCGCACGTGGCTGGCGGCGGCAAGGCCGGCATCCTGTTCGGCCGGGAGCGCTACGGCCTGCAGAACGAGGAGGTCGCGCTTGCCAACCGCATCATCACGTTTCCCGTCAATCCGGGCTTTGCCTCGCTCAACCTTGCGCAGGCGGTGCTCCTGATCGGCTACGAATGGTTCAAGCTCTCGACCGAGGGCGCGCTGCCGTTTGCCATGCCCGAACGCTCCGAGCGCGCCTCCCAGCACCAGATGCAGGCGTTTTTCGAGAATCTGGTTCGCGAGCTCGACCGGGTCGAATTCTTGAGGCCGGCGGAAAAGCGCGAGACCATGCTGGTGAACTTGCGCAATATCTTCACGCGCATGGAGCCGACCAAGCAGGACATGCACACGCTGCACGGGGTAGTGATGGCGATCGCCGAGGGGCGCAAGGGTCCGGCCAAAGGCGGTGTGCTGGACGGCGCACAGGCGACGCGGCTGCGCGCCCTCTTGGCCGAGCACGAGCAGGCAAGCTCCACGTCGGAAACGAGTAGCACGGTGCGGGGGCTGGCGCGGCTGCTGCGGCGGAATCCAACCGACGCCGAGCGCATCTTGTGGCAGGCGCTGACCCGCGACCGCCGCTTCGCCGGCCAGTTCAAGCGCCAGACCCCGGTCGGCCGCCACATCCCGGACTTCGTCTCGTTCGTGCACCGGATCGCGATCGAGCTGGTCAACCCTGGCGAAACCGAGGCGATCGCCAGCGATCGCGCGTCGCGCAAGGCCTGGCTCGGGAGCCGCGGCTACCGGGTCATAGAGATGAAGGCCGCCCATGTGGAGCACGATCTTGAAAAGGAACTGGCACGGCTTGAAACAAGCCTGCGCGAGAAAAAGTAGGGTGGGTTAGCGCAGCGTCACCCACCATTCCCGCCACCGGTGCAAATATCGGTAGGTTACGCTTCGCTAACCCACCCCACGATCTGCGCTACACCGCAACCAGCTGCGCTGCTGCTCCGCTCGCGCGCTTCGGCTTTTTCGCTTTCGAAGGCCCGAACAGCGAGCAGGCGGCCAGTCCCGCCATATCCGCAACGCCGGGATTGCGCGACACCATCGCGGCCACGATCGCGCCGTCGATCAACAACGCCAGCTGATGGGCGAGAACTTCCGGCTCCGCCGCGCCCATCTCAGTGGCGAGCCTTTCGATATGCGCCAGCACGACCTTCTTGTGCTTCATCGCGATGTTGCGGAACTGCTTCTGATCCTTGTCGTGCTCGGCGACAGCATTGATGAAGGGGCAACCGTAGAAGCGCTCCTCGCCGAACCAGCTTTTGAGCGCCGGGAAGATCCGCGACAGCTTCTTCTCGGCATCGCCGCCGCCGGCCTCGATGGCGCCGATGAACCATTCGCGCCACTGCTTGCCTTCGCTCTCGAGCACCGCATGCACGAGATTGGTTTTCGATCCGAACAATTTGTAGAGCGTGGTCTTGGCGGTACCGGCTTCGTTGATGATCGCATCGATTCCGGTGGCGTTGATGCCGTCCTTGCAGAACAAATGCGTCGCGGCGCTGAGCAGGCGCCCGCGCGCGGACTCATCATCGCCTGCGCGAGAAGCGGCAGCGGCGGATTTCCTCTTCGCAGATGATTTGCGCATGACCTGCAGTAAATCGAACCGCGGCGTTTTCAGCAAGTCGCATCTTCAAGTCGCATCTTCATGCGCTCAAAATAATCGCAAGCGAAGCGGCAACTGCTTTGCCTTTGAGCACGGCGCGGCTGGTGAATTCGAAGGCAATTCCCCTTAAGCGGCTACAAAGCTTCAGCTTTTGATTTGCATGGCGTCTGGCACGCTTCATGCAGAAAACAGACCGTTCGGTATCCTCCAGGTTTCCACTTCGGTTCTGCTTCTCTGTCCTCGGCTCCTAGGGAGAAACAAATGACTGCGGTCGTTCAAAAAACAGTGCTGACAGGCTGCCTCGCGCCCATCGACAGAGGCGGGCTGGAACAGCTGATTGCCAACGGCAAGGCCAATCCCAAGGTCATCAAGACCTTGAAATGCAAGACGGTGGCCGAAGGCAAGTTCCGCCACGCCAACTACATCCGCAACCTCGCACCTTACATCGTCGACGAGCCGCCGGGATTGCTCGGCGACGACACCGCGCCCAATCCGTCGGAAGCCTCGCTCGCCGCGCTCGGCTCGTGTCTTGCCGTGGGCCTTCATGCCAATGCGGTGTACCGATCTCAACATCACCGCGGTCTGGGGCACCGGCGACGTCAGCGAGAAGCCGGTCGGCTTCACGGACGTGCGGGTCAAGGTCGACATGGAATGCGAGGGCGTTCCGAAAAGCGAGATCGATGCGCTGGTGGCCCACGTCAAGAAGTGGTCGCCGGTGGCCAACACCTTTACGCGGCCCGTCAATCTCGAGGTCAGCGCCTGATCGTTGCGGCAAGCGTCAAACCAGCGGAGGGCGTGATGGGTTCATTGGCGGTGTCGCGATTGGCTGACGACGTAGATCTCTCATCGGCATCGATCGCCGATGAGGTTGCGGCCATCGCGCGCAAGGATCTGGCGCCGCTTGCGGCCGCGATCGATGCCGGCTCGCTCTACCCGCAGGACCTGCTACGCCGCCTCGGCGAGGTCGGCGCATGGGGCAGCCATCAACCCAGGAATGGCGCGGCGGATCTGCGCTGCGCCATTCAATCGATCTCAGCGCTTGGTGAAGTCTGCGGTGCGACCGCTTTCATGGCGTGGTGCCAGAACACGCTGGTCTGGTATGCCGCCAATTCGGACAATCCTGGCCTGATCGCCAAGTTCGCCGACCAATTCGCAACAGGACAGATTCTCGGCGGCACAGGGCTCTCCAACCCGATGAAGAGCTTTTTCGGCATCGAGAAGCTCAAACTGAAGGGCAAAAAGGTTGACGGCGGGTACCTTGTGCGCGGCGCGCTGCCGTGGGTGTCGAACCTCGGCGCCGGACATTTCTTCGGCACCATCTTCGAGCGTGAGGACGAGCCCGGCGGCATCGTGATGTTCCTCGCCGATTGCTCCGATCCGGCCGTGACGCTGCAGCCGTGCAAGCCGTTCCTCGCGATGGACGGCACCGGCACCTATGGCGTGCAGTTCCGCGACCTCTTCGTGCCTGACGATCTGATCCTCGCCGAACAAGCGGCGCCATTCGTCAAGAAAATCAGAGCCGGGTTCATCCTGCTGCAGGCCGGCATGGCGCTCGGCCTGATCAAGGATTGCATTGCGATCATGGCCGAGGTCGATGGTTCGCTCGGCCACGTCAACCGCTATTTGCCGCAGCAACCGGTGCACTTCCAGGATCTGCTCTCCGATCTCGAAGCCGAGACCATGGCGGCGGCGCGCGACCCCTTCAATACTGAAGACAGCTATTGGCGCCGCGTGGTCGCGCTGCGCTTGCGGTTGGGCGAGGCCAGCGTCGCTGCCGCGCATGCGGCGATGCTTCATTGCGGCGCGCGCGGCTACCTGAGAAGTCATCGCGTCCAGCGCCGCCTGCGCGAAGCCTATTTCGTCGCCATCGTCACGCCCGCCACCAAGCAGCTCCGCAAGATGCTGCAAGACACCTGAGCGTCCGGGGCCGGCACCAACAGGATTTCGGATCCACCCTAAACTGCAACCCAAGAAACAGGAGAGGCCTGCCATGACGGACGTTCTGATTTCTGCCGGCGAACTCGCCGATCTCTTAAAGAAGGAGCCTTGTGTCGTCATCGACACGCGCAACCCCGACGCTTACGGCGCCGGACACCCCCCGAACGCGGTCAATGTGCATGAGATCTTCACCTTTCTCGCGACCTCGACGCCGGAGGGCATGCACGAGTTGAAGACGAAATTCGCCGACGCGTTCGGAAGCGCCGGCCTGTCGGGCAAGGAAACCGCCGTCATCTACGAGCAGTCGATGAATTCCGGCTTCGGCCAGTCCTGCCGCGGCTACTATCTGCTCACCATGCTCGGCTATCCCAAGATCAAGGTGCTGCATGGCGGATACGATGCCTGGGCGGCTGCAGGCCTTCCGGTCACCAAGGATGTGCCGAAGCCGGTCAAGGCCTCGTTCTCGGTTCTGCCGGAAGCTGCCGACATCCTGATCGACGCCAAGACGATGCTGGCTGCGCTCGGCAAGCCCGGTATCGCACTGCTCGACGTGCGCGACGTCGACGAGTGGATCGGCGAAAGTTCTTCGCCCTATGGCAAAGATTTCTGCCCGCGCAAGGGACGGATCCCCGGCGCGGTCTGGCTCGAATGGTACCGCATGATGAAGCCGACGGCGGAGGGCCCGCGCTTCAAATCCAAGGACGAGATTCTGGCGGAATGCGCGACCGTCGGGATCTCGCAAAATACCCCGGTCTATCTCTACTGCTTCAAGGGAGCGCGGGCGTCCAATACCTTCCTGGCGCTGAAGAATGCCGGCGTGAAGGACGTGCGGATGTACTTCGGATCCTGGAACGAATGGTCGCGCGATCCCTCGCTACCGATCGATGAAGGCCTGCTCTCGGCTGCCCGGTTAACAGGCAAAGCGGCATAGAACGTGCATGTTCACCATCGCCCGGCCGCACAAAAAGGGCGGCTGGGCGATGAATTCTTGGGAGCGCGCGGGGTTTCGCCCGTCCGCTGTGCACAGGGGCGTGAAGATGTCGACATTCGATGATCCCTTCGATTCGAGCTGCGAGCTTTCGCGCTTCGGCTGCGTCTGCGGCCAGCATCGGTCAAGCGCCGAGCACGACCATGCCGAGCGGGCGTTGCGTTGCGATCAGGTCCAAAGCCAGGCAGAGAGCTTGGAAAAGCGCTACGAGGGCGTGGTCGCCTCGGCGCTGATGCGGGCGATGTTTCCAAAGGAGGCCGCGCGGCGTGCCTTTCTGAAATCGGTCGGCGCCTCGACAGCACTTGCCGCGCTGTCGCAATTCTTTCCGCTTCAGACAGCGACCGACGTTTTTGCGGAAGCAGGCACGCCGGAGAAGAAAGACCTCAAGGTCGGCTTCATCCCGATCACCTGCGCAACCCCGATCATCATGGCGGCACCGCTCGGCTTCTACGCCAAGCACGGCCTTAACGTCGACGTCGTCAAGACCGCCGGCTGGGCCGTGATCCGCGACAAGACCATCAACAAGGAATACGACGCCTCGCACATGCTGGCGCCGATGCCGATTGCGATCACACTGGGCTTGGGCGCACAGCCGATCCCGTTTGCCGTGCCCGCGATCGAGAACATCAACGGGCAGGGGATCACGCTCGCCGTCAAGCACAAGGACAAGCGCGACCCGAACGATTGGAAGGGCATGAAATTCGCCATTCCCTTCGACTATTCGATGCACAATTATCTGTTGCGCTACTATCTCGCCGAGCACGGGCTCGATCCGGATACCGACGTGCAGTTGCGCTCGGTACCGCCGCCGGAAATGGTCGCCAATCTGCGCGCCGACAACATCGACGGCTTCCTCGCGCCCGACAATATCTGTCAGCGCGCGATCTATGACGGCGTCGGCTTCATGCACATCCTGTCCAAGGAAATCTGGGACGGCCATCCCTGCTGCAGCTTTGCCGCGAGCCGCGAATTTATCACGGGATCGCCGAATTCTTTTGCCGCATTGACGCGCGCGATCGTGGATGCGACGGCGTATGCCTCGAAGGCTGAGAACCGCAAGCAGATTGCGGAGGCGATTGCGCCGGCGAACTACATCAACGCGCCCGTCACCGTGCTGGAGCAGGTCTTGACCGGGACCTATGCCGACGGACTGGGCGGCGTTAAAACCGATGCCAAGCGCGTCGATTTTGATCCGTTCCCCTGGCAGTCCTTTGCGGTCTGGATGCTCACGCAGATGAAACGCTGGGGCCAGATCAAGGGCGATGTCGACTACAAGCAGGTCGCCGAGCAGGTCTATCTCGCCACCGATACCCACAAGGTGATGGCCGAGATGGGGCTCGCGCCGCCTGAGACGTCCTACAAATCGTTCTCGGTGATGGGCAAGACCTTCGATCCGGCCAAGCCCGAGGATTATCTCGCCAGCTTCAAGATCAGGAAGGTGACGTGAGCGTGGTGAAGGCGTGGAGAAGGAGATGACCACTTCGCTTCGCTTCCGCGCGGCGATCGTGTCGGTGGCGCTGTTCCTCGCCTTCATCGGCATCTGGCACCTCGCCACGCGCGGCACAGCCAGCGTCGCCACCATGAGCCCGGAATACGCCAAGCTGATGGGCGCAACCGCAACCGAGGGCAAGTCGGCGATGCCGGGGCCATCAGAGGTCGGCGCCAAATTGTGGGAGCACCTCAAGCGGCCATTTTACGACAACGGGCCGAACGACAAGGGCCTTGGCATCCAGCTCGGCTATTCCATCGCGCGCGTCGGCCTGGGCTATCTGCTCGCGGTGATGGTTGCCATTCCGCTCGGCTTTTTGATCGGGATGTCGCCCTTGATCAGCAAGGCGCTCGACCCGTTCATCCAGGTCTTGAAGCCGATCTCGCCGCTCGCCTGGATGCCGCTCGCACTCTACACCATCAAGGATTCCGGCATCTCGGCGATCTTCGTGATCTTCATCTGCTCGGTCTGGCCGATGCTGCTCAATACCGCGTTCGGGGTGGCCTCCGTACGCAAGGAATGGATCAACGTCGCGCGCACGCTGGAAGTCGGCACCCTCAGGCGCGCCTTTACCGTGATCTTGCCGGCGGCGGCGCCAACCATCCTGACCGGCATGCGGATTTCCATCGGCATCGCCTGGCTCGTGATCGTCGCCGCCGAGATGCTGGTGGGCGGCACCGGCATCGGCTACTTCGTCTGGAACGAGTGGAACAACCTCTCGATCACCAACGTCATCATCGCGATCCTCCTGATCGGCATTGTTGGCATGCTGCTCGACCAGGTCCTCGCGCGCTTCACGCGCATGGTCACCTTTCCGGAGTGATGCATTGTTGAATTGCACGAGCATCGTCGCGCTTCCACCTCGCCCCGCTCATGTCCGACGAAGCCCGCCTTCGGGCGAAGGCGGATGCGGGGAGAGGTCGACGCGCAAAGCGCGTCGGGTGAGGGGGACTCTCAACGAGCTGAGCTCTTGGAGAAAGGCCCTCACCCCAACCCTCTCCCCGCGATCCGCCTTCGCCCGAAGGCGGGCTTCGGCGGACAAAAGGGCGGGGCGAGGGGGCTCACTGCTAGCGTGGAAGCAGCGCGTATGAGCTCGGAAAAGTTCATTTCCATCGAAGGTATAGCCAAACGTTACCCGGGCGCTGATGGCGGCAAGATCGCGGTGTTCGAGAACCTGTGGCTGTCGATGGTGCGCGGCGAATTTGTTTGCGTGATCGGGCATTCGGGCTGTGGCAAGACCACGGTCTTGAACATTCTCGCAGGACTCGACGAGCCGAGCGATGGCACCGTGATCGTCGACGGACAGGCGATCGAAGGCACGAGCCTCGACCGTGCGGTGATCTTCCAGAGCCATGCGCTGTTGCCCTGGCGCACCGTGCTCGGCAACGTCGCCTATGCCGTGACCTCAAAATGGCGCAACTGGGATCGCGCCAGGGTCAAGGCGCACGCGCAAAGCTTCATCGATCTCGTGGGCCTGACCGGCGCCGAGCACAAACGTCCGTCGGAATTGTCCGGCGGCATGAAGCAGCGCGTCGGCATTGCGCGCGCGCTCTCGATCACGCCCAAGATCATGCTGATGGACGAGCCGTTCTCCGCGCTGGATGCGCTAACGCGCGGCACGCTGCAGGATGAAGTGCGACGGATTTGTCTTGAGACCGGGCAGACCGCCTTCATGATCACCCATGACGTGGATGAGGCGATCTATCTCGCGGACAGAATTTTCCTGATGACCAACGGCCCCGGTGCGGTGCTGGCCGAGATCGTCGAAAACCCGCTGCCCAAGGATCGTGGCCGCTTCGATTTGCACCGCCATCCCCTATATTATGCGGTGCGCAATCACGTGGTCGATTTTCTGGTCAGCCGCAGCAAGAGCTTCGCGGCCGAGGTACCCGCTCACGATCCGCGCAACGTGCCGGTGGTGCGGATCGGTAGACCCGAACTGGTGATCGCGTCGGTGTCCGAAGCAATGCACGAGGAATCGAAACAGACGTCATGGCCGGGACAAACCCGGCCATCCACGTCTTCTTAGGTTTAAGAGAGAGAAAGACGTCGATGCCCGGGACAAGCCAGGGCATGACGGGAGCAAGGGAGACGACACATGAAACGATCCGACCTCACCGAAAAGCTGCTCGACATCAAGCGCGAGAAGGGCTGGAGCTGGAAATACATCTGCGAAAAGGTCGGCGGCTATTCGGAGGTGCTGATCGTCGGCGCTATCCTCGGCCAGATGAAGCTTACAAAACCGCAGGCCGCCAATGCGGGCGAGCTGTTCGGTCTCTCGAAATCGGAAACGACGCTGCTCAACGAAACGCCGATGCGCGGTGAGGGGATCCCGATGCCGCCGACCGATCCGTTGATCTATCGCTTTTACGAACTGGTGATGGTCAACGGTCCCGCCTGGAAGGCGCTGATCGAGGAAGAGTTCGGCGACGGCATCATGTCGGCGATCGATTTCGACATGGTGATGGAGCGCCTGCCCAATCCCAAGGGCGATCGCGTCAAGATCACGATGTCCGGAAAATTCCTGCCGTACAAATATTATGGCGCCAGCGGCAACGTGCCGGAATATGGCTTCAAGGAGGGATGAGCAGATCCCGTCGCGCCATCGCCGCTCCGACGCTGATTCGCGTGACGCCGGCGGCGGATAGCTGATCGACGGTCAGCGTCGGGTCGGCAAGCCCACGCGCACGACAGGGGGCATGAGGGGCTCTAGACCCCCGCCTTGACCTGGGCAATAGCCTCGGCCATCAGCTCGGCCATCTTGGCGCGGAGTTCCGCTTCGCCAACCACGACGCTTTTGGCGCCGAAGTCGCGCATCACCTTGCGAATCACGCCGGTATCGCCGGTTCCGTCGAATTCGGCTGATATCACTTCTTTGGCATAGGCGGCGGCCGCATCGCCCGTGATTCCGAGCCTGTCCGCCGCCCATAATCCTAGGAGCTTGTTGCGGCGCGCGCCCGCCTTGAATTTCTGCTCCTCGTCGATTGCGAACTTCTTCTCAAAACCTTCCTCACGCTTGTCGAAGGTGGTCATGGCCTTGGGGCTCCGATTCCAACCGGGAAGCTCGAGGGGCACTAGCCTCGCGTTGCGGCAGCCCACCCGAGCACCTAGATATCTGGAGAAAATGGCTAAAACAACGACGCGTGGCGCCGCAGAGACCGCGGTAAAACTCAGCTCCAAGAGACCGGATCGATTGTGCTGGATAGGCCAATCAGATAGGTTGCCATAAGGTCCGGTTCTTGTTCTGTTTCGTCAGGTTCCAGGCCTTCACGGCAGCTCCGTCGTGGGTCTTGGTCCCTAGTCATCCGGAGCACACCAATTTCATGGATTTCAACAAAACCCGGTACATCCCAATGAGCCGTCGGCGCCGTATCTACGAAGGCAAGGCAAAAGTCCTTTACGAAGGTCCGGAGCCGGGAACCCTGATCCAGCACTTCAAGGACGATGCGACCGCGTTCAATGCCAAGAAACACCAGGTGATCGAGGGCAAGGGCGTCCTCAACAACCGGATTTCGGAATATCTGTTTCAGCACCTCAACGACATCGGGGTGCCGACCCACTTCATCCGCCGCCTCAACATGCGCGAGCAATTGATTCGCGAAGTCGAGATCGTGCCGCTCGAGGTCGTGGTCCGGAACGTAGCGGCGGGATCGCTGTCGCAGCGCCTCGGCATCGAGGAGGGCACCCAACTGCCGCGCTCGATCATCGAGTTCTATTACAAGAACGACCAGCTCAACGACCCCATGGTCTCCGAGGAGCACATCACGGCGTTCGGCTGGGCCACGCCGCAGGAGATCGACGACATCATGGCGCTGGCGATCCGCGTCAACGATTTCCTGACCGGACTGTTTCTTGGCATCGGCATCCGCCTGGTCGATTTCAAGATGGAATGCGGCAGGCTGTTCGAGAACGAGATGATGCGAATCATCGTCGCCGACGAGATCTCGCCCGACTCGTGCCGGCTGTGGGACATCAAGTCGAACGAGAAGCTCGACAAGGATCGTTTTCGTCGCGACCTTGGCGGCTTGCTGGAAGCCTATACCGAAGTGGCCAAGCGTCTCGGCATCCTGATGGAGAATGAGCGGCCCGCCGGCTCCGGCCCGGTACTGGTCAAGAGCTGAGGCAAATGTGAAAGCGCGCGTCACCGTAACGCTGAAATCAGGCATCCTCGATCCGCAAGGCAAGGCCATCGAAGGCGCGCTCAAATCCCTCGGCGTCGATGGCGTTGCCAGCGTGCGCCAGGGCAAGGTGTTCGACATCGAGCTGTCCGGCTCCGACAAGGCCAAGGCCGAGGCGGCATTGAAGGATGCCGCCGACAAGCTTTTGGCCAATACGGTGATCGAGAATTACCGGGTTGAAGTTTTGAGTTAGTCGATGGACGAGACTTCCACCCAGCAGATTTATGATCTGGCGTTGGACATCTTGCGCGACGTTACTGAACTTGAAGCTTCGATCGACGAACTGCTGGTCGAAATGCGAATTGCCAATCGGGATATGTCGTTGGGTAGACAACGCTGGTCCGAGGTTTCGCAGAACTTTCCCAGGGCCTTCCCGATATGAAATCCGCCGTCCTCGTCTTTCCCGGAATCAATCGCGAGCGTGACATGGCGCGTGCGCTGCGGCTGATCTCGGGCCGCGAGCCCGCGATGGTCTGGCACGCCGAGGCATCGCTGCCTGATGGCACCGATCTCGTCGTGGTGCCCGGCGGATTTTCCTACGGCGACTATTTGCGCTGCGGCGCGATTGCCGCGCGCGCGCCGGTGATGGACGCAGTGCGCGCGTTCGCAGCCCAGGGCGGTCTCGTGCTCGGCGTCTGCAACGGCTTTCAGATTCTGTGTGAAGCCGGTCTTCTGCCCGGCGTGCTCATGCGCAACGCGCAATTGAAGTTCATCTGCCACGATGTTCACTTAAGGGTCGAGCGTTCCGACACGCCGTTCACGCGCGGCTATAACGCCGGGCAGGTGATCCGCGTGCCGATCGCGCATGGTGAGGGCAACTACGAAGCGGACGAAGAGACGCTCAAGCAACTCGAAGGCGAAGGGCGGGTGCTCTATCGCTACTGTTCGCCTGATGGCGTGGTGGATGATGCCTCCAACATCAACGGCGCCGCGCACGCGATCGCCGGCATTGTGAACGATCGCGGCAATGTGCTCGGCATGATGCCGCATCCGGAAAACCACGTCGAAGACATCATGGGCTGCACCGATGGCCGCGGCCTGTTTGCAGGCCTTGTCGCGCATCTGGAAAACGCGGCGTAAGTCTCCATAACGGCAAGCACAGCAATAACAATCGCGTGTGGCTGAGCGGCCGCCGGCCGCTACATCGCCGGCTGGCCTGAAATTTGCTCCTTCCATCGCCGGACGCCGGTCGTCGCAAGGGAGGCACCATGCTTATTCGTAAGGCTTTCTGCACATTCGCGCTCGCAGCCGCGTTGCTGCCGTACCAGGGCGCGATCGCCGAGACCACGTTGCGCATCGGCATGACAGCGTCCGATATCCCCACCGCAACCGGGCTGCCGAACAACGGCTTTGAGGGCATGCGCTTCCTCGGTTACCCGATCTTTGAAGGGTTGGTGCTGTGGGATCTGACCCGAACCGACCGATTGGCGACGTTGCGTCCCGGCTTGGCTGAGAAATGGGAGCAGGATCCGGCCGACAACAAGACCTGGATCTTCCATCTGCGCAGGAACGTGAAATTCCACGATGGCACGGATTTCAATGCCGATGCCGTGATCTGGAATCTCGATCGCTATTTCAACTCGACCAGCCCACAATTCGAACCGCCGAGTTCGGCGATGTCGCGGGCGCGCGTTCCCGTGATGGGCAGCTACAAGAAGATCGACGACCAGACGGTCGCGATCACCACGACCAAGCCCGCATCCTATTTTCCCTATATGGCGGTCTATCTTCTGTTCACCTCGCCCGCCTCGTTCGAAAAGGCTGGTCACGACTGGGCCAAGGTCGCCTCCTTGCCGGCGGCCGGCACCGGGCCGTTCCGCATTACCAAGATCGTGCCGCGGCAGGAGGCTGATCTGGCGCGCTGGGGCGGCTACTGGGACGCCGCCAGGACGGCCAAGGTCGACAATGTCGTGTTGATGCCGATCCCGGAGGCGAATTCGCGGCTGGCCGCGCTGCGTTCCGGTCAGGTCGACTGGATCGAGGTGCCGCCCGCCGACAGCATCGTCAGGGTTCGCCAGGCGTTGAATTATTGCATTGACCGCGAAGGGCTGGTGTCGTTGCTCAACGGCACCGCCGAGCCCTCGGTCGGCTGGCTCAAGACCAGCGATCCCGATTTCGGTGAGCCAGCGAACCGCTATAAATTCGATCCCGCCAAAGGCAAGGCGCTGCTCGCGGAGGCAGGCTATACGCCGGCCAAAGCATTATCGTTCAAGGCGATGATCTCCAATTCCGGCTCCGGGCAAATGCTGCCGTTGCCGATGAACGAATTCCTGCAGCAAAATCTGAAAGACGCCTGCGGCGTCAACGTCGAATTCGACGTGATCGAATGGCAGGTTTTGCTGACGGCGGCCCGCGCCACGCCCGACAGCCCCGCCCTGCAAGGCGCGATGGCGCTCAATATCTCCTCGCCGTCGTCCGACGCCGGCGTGATGGCGCGGTATTTTTCAGCCGCCAATTTCTCGCCGAACGGTTTTAATTTCGAACAATGGAAAGACGACGAGTTCGAGGGCGCGCTAAAGACGATTTCGGAAGCGACCGACCCGAAAGTGATCTCGGCCGCCTATCGCAAGGCGCATGAACGCCTCGTCGACAATCCGCCGTGGCTTTATATCGTCCACGATCTCAACCCGCGCGCGATGAGCCCGAAGGTCAGGGGCTTTGTCTCACCGCAATCGTGGTTCGTGGATATGACGCTGGTCAGCATGCAGTAAGAAGCGTTTTCGAGCGTGGTGGTTTCATCCTTCGAGACGGCCGCTTTGCGGCCTCCTCAGGATGAGGTCTAACTCCTCATGGTGAGGAGCGCGGCAACGCCGCGCGTCTCGAACCACGAGGCCAATCATCCCAACCGGTATTTGCTCCGGCTAAGCGGGGTCGTTGTTCGCGACCGGAGGCATTCGCGGCTTCACCCGCTTCAGGGTACCGGAGAACGTGAACAGCTTGCGTGCGCCGTTTGTCAAAAGGCCGCGCAGAAAAATCATCGAGCCGCCGGCGCGGGTGATCTCACCAAGACCTTTGACCAGCTCGCCTTCGCGTGCGGCATCGAGGAACTCGCAGGCAAACGACACCGTCACACCCGGCCCTTGCAGCACAGGGGTGGCGGTCGCAGACAGGCAATAGTCGGCAAACGACATGAAGGCGCCGCCGTGGATGTTTTTCATGCCGTTGAGATGCTTAGTTTGGACGCGGAAGGCGCAATGGATGCTGCCGTCGTCCTCCATGCGGTGGTAGAATGGCCCATTGTGAGTCTCGAAATTGTCGCGGCTCCAGGTGCGCCAGCCGGCAAATTCGCCCTCGGTTTCGACATGCAGGTCGGGGCGGTTGAGGAATGCGGATTTGGTCAGGTCGTCCACGCGAAAAGGCCTTCTATCACTGGTTTCGGTCCTTAAATCCGATCCGCTGGATAAGTGCAAACCCTCGTTCCTGCCCGTGCAGCCGCAAAGCTCTGGACAGCGCAAAAATGCGCCGTAAAAGGCCTTTTCGCAGCCCTTCGATCTCCCTAGAAAGGGACCTCAGCCCCTGCAAGAAGCCGCATGAACGAACCCAGGATCACCCCCGAACTCGTCGCTGCCCACGGGCTCAAGCCGGACGAGTATGAGCGCATTTTGAGGCTGATCGGGCGGGTGCCGAGCTTCACCGAGCTTGGGATCTTCTCGGCGATGTGGAACGAGCACTGCTCGTACAAATCCTCGCGCATTCACTTGCGGGGTCTGCCGACCAAGGCGCCCTGGGTGATCCAGGGGCCGGGCGAGAACGCCGGCGTCATCGACATCGGCGACGGCCAGGCGGTGGTGTTCAAAATGGAGAGCCACAACCATCCAAGCTACATCGAGCCCTATCAGGGCGCGACCACCGGCGTCGGCGGTATTTTGCGCGACGTCTTCACGATGGGCGCGCGCCCGATCGCCTGCCTCAACGCGCTGAGCTTTGGCGCGCCGGAACATCCCAAAACCCGCCATCTGGCGTCGGGCGTCGTCGCCGGCATCGGCGGCTACGGCAATTCCTTCGGCGTGCCGACCGTCGGCGGTCAGGTGCGTTTCCACACCCGCTATGATGGCAACATCCTGGTCAACGCGATGGCGGTCGGGCTTGCCGAGACGACCAAGATTTTTTATGCGGCGGCGTCGGGCGTGAACATGCCGATCGTCTATCTTGGCTCCAAGACCGGCCGCGACGGCATTCACGGCGCCTCGATGGCGTCGGCCGAATTCGACGACGATTCCGCTGAGAAACGCCCGACGGTGCAGGTCGGCGATCCCTTCGCGGAAAAACTATTGCTGGAAGCCTGCCTCGAGATCATGGAAGCCGGTTGCGTGATCGCGATCCAGGACATGGGCGCGGCGGGGCTGACCTGCTCGGCGGTCGAGATGGGCGCCAAGGGCGATCTTGGCGTCGACCTTGATCTCGATCGCGTCCCGACGCGCGAGACCGACATGAGCGCCTACGAGATGATGCTCTCGGAAAGCCAGGAGCGCATGCTCATGGTGCTCAAACCCGAAAAGGAAAAACAGGCCGAGGCGATCTTCAAGAAATGGGGATTGGATTTCGCCGTGGTCGGCTACACCACGCCGAGCAAGCGCTTTGTCGTGAAGCACGGCGGCGACGTCATGGCCGATCTGCCGATCAAGGAACTGGGCGACGAAGCGCCGGTCTATGACCGGCCGCACGTCGCCTCACCGCCGCAGCCGGTCATCCATGCGCGGGACGTCGAGCCGCCGCTTGGAATTTCGCGGGCGCTGGAAAAGCTGATTGGAACGCCCGAACTCTGCTCCAAGCGCTGGGTCTGGGAGCAATATGACCACGTCATTCTCGGCAATACCGTCCAGCGTCCCGGCGGCGACGCCGCCGTGGTACGGGTTTCGGACGGACCGAAGGGGCTCGCGCTCACCGTCGACGTCACGCCGCGCTATTGCGAGGCCGACCCCTATCAAGGCGGAAAGCAGGCAGTGGCGGAAGCCTGGCGCAACATCACCGCCGTGGGCGGACGGCCGCTTGCCATCACCGACAATCTCAATTTCGGCAATCCGGAGCGGCCAGAGATCATGGGCCAGTTCGTTGGTTGCCTGAAAGGGATCTCGGAGGCCTGCCGTGCGCTGGATTTTCCGGTCGTGTCCGGCAACGTCTCGCTCTACAACGAGACGAACGGCCGCGGCATCCTGCCGACGCCCTCGATCGGCGGCGTCGGCCTGCTCGATGATTTCACCAAATCCGCGACGCTTTCATTCAAGGCGCCAGGCGAGGCGATCCTGTTGATCGGTGAGACCCGCGGCTGGCTTGGGCAATCGGTCTATCTGCGCGATATCTGCGGCCGCGAAGAGGGCGCGCCGCCTCCGGTCGATCTCGCTGCCGAGAAGCGCAACGGCTGTGTGGTGCGCGGCATGATCCATGCCGGCACCGCGACCGCCGTGCACGACGTTTCCGACGGCGGGCTTTTGATTGCACTGGCGGAGATGGCGATCGCGGGTGGACTAGGCGCCGAACTGTTGGCAGCAGCAGTCTCGATCGTGCCGCATGCCTATTGGTTCGGCGAGGACCAGGCGCGCTACATCGTGACGGTGCCGGCTGAACAAGCAGGATTGGTACTGGCGAAGATGAGGGGCGCCGGCGTGCCCTGCACGCGGATCGGCACCACCGGCGGCGACGCCATCACGGTGGCAGGGGAAGCGCCGGTTTCGATCGATTCGCTAAAGTCGGCCTTCGAGCGCTGGTTGCCAGCTTACATGAACGGCGCAAGCTAACCGGCTGAAAGGCTGGTTGGATTTTCACGGCAGATCTGCGACTGCCAGAAGCATGGTCAGGCTGAGCGCGGTCGCGATCAGAATGGCAGATAATCCCATTTGATGGTGTCCTTTCCTGGCTACCCCTTGGACACATCTCCTAATTCTTTTGTTTTGACGCGTTTTCTTCACGCGAACCGGTTTCCACTTCGCTTGAAAACGCTATGGAGCCTCATGCAGGTTTGATGCCAACTCTTAGACTTTTGGATTAGAGCACGTGGGTCGCGCCCGGAATCTTCCTCAGAAGCATCGACGTTGCCCAGCTTAAGAGGACGGTGAACACGAAGGCCACAAGAGCCTTGGCGATGGCGGGAATGTCGAAATCGAGCATCCAATATTGCAGCCAGAGCGCGATCGGGTAGTGCACCAGGAATATGCCATAAGCATCCGGCTGCATCGGATCGAGGATGCTTAAGCCTGATTGTTTGAATCGTAGAAAATAGGCCAAAATCACAAACATAATGGCGACGCTGAACGTCGCGAAGAAGAGACCGTAGGTCCCCTCATACCAAGCCGGCAGCCGCTCCGGGTTTCCCAGTATTTCACGCTTGACGTAGATCAGCGCCCACATGAGGCAATACGGCACCAGCGCTATGCTCGCCCAGCCCCAGCTGCTCCTCGCCAGCCGGCTGTCCGCGCTCAACAGGCCGCGATCCAAATTTTGAGCGCCTATGCCGGCGCCAAAAAAGAAGTAGGTCGCGTACAAGAGCACGCGGCCGTGTTGGACTGAAAACGGCCCGAACTCGAACCAACTGCCCGCTCCAAAGTGGATTCGGCCGGGAATGTAGAACACGGCAGTGACAGCAAGCAGCACCGCGAAGAATTGGGCCGGTCGATCACGGCCGCGCAACGACAGTCGATTGATCGGATCGAGGAGTCTCGATGAGAGGCTGTAGAAGACGCTTGCAACGAGATCGAACGCAAACAAGACCCAGAGGAACCAAAGCGGCCCGCTCGGCCATGGTCCGACGGTGATCGTCTTCCACCAGAACGCGGTAAAGCTCAGGTCCGGAGTTTGGCGCAACGCAATCGCGTAGTACGCCATCGGAATAAGTGTGAATGCGCAGATCGCGAATGGCAGGCCAAGCCGGAGCAGGCGATCGCGCAAATAGTTCAGTGGTCCTTTTCGAGCGAGACCCGTCCACACAAACAGGCCTGACAGAAAGAAGAACATCGCCATGAAGAAGCTGTCGGTGGCGAGAACGATCATGTCAAAGCCGATCCACGACTTGGGATCAGTATGACCGAAATGGGTATAGGGGATGACGGCGTGGTGGAGCAGCACCACGAGCGTCAGGAACGTGCGGGCGCGATCGAGCGCGGCGTTGCGCGCCTTGGCTTTGGGCGCTGCCTTGACGTCCGCCGGTACAGCAGATTGGGAGATCGTCGTCATGTGCGCCCCGGCCGGGTGAACAGTCACGATGTTGCCGCCACGGACCTGATTCAGCAAGGGCATTTTAGCGCGATATCACGCTGAGAATGGGCCCAATCGCCGCCAAGCCGCGCGTAGGAACCAGTTTTGTGGCCGGAAGTTGCACCAGCGATTTCGAACAAGCATGGAAGACACGCAAGCTGGAGGAACAGGCGATGACGCTATTGAGATGGGCGCTGGTCTTTTTGGTGGTGTCGATTATTGCCGGACTTCTTGGGTTCACCGGCATATCGGCGGCATCGGCCGATATCGCCCGCATCCTGTTCTACATCTTCGTCGTGATCTTCCTGGTGCTCCTGATCCTCGGGCTTACGATCTTCAGGGTGTAGGCTAACTCACGCCACTTCCTCGATTTTCACCTTGTCCGGATAGAATGCGAGGTGGCCCGTGATCTCGGCCATGGCCGGGAAGGGCGTCTCGTAAGTCCAGATCGAGTTCTCCAGCGTCTTGCCGTCTGCGACGATGGAAAAATAATTCGCGTCTCCCTTATAGGGACAATGCGTGGTCCGCTCGGTGCGCTTCAAGAGCGCCATATTGGCATCCTGCCGCGGCACATATTGCACAGCGGGATAGCTCGCTTCCTTCAAGGTCAGCGCATGGGTGCTGTCGGCGATGACGATGCCACCTACGGTGACGCGCACGCGCTTGGGATTGGCAGCGATGGTGATGGGGTGGTCGGGACCTGGGAGTTTCATCGGTTTCAGCCCTTTTTGTCAGTCCGTTGCGATGGCGGCACGCGATGCCGCAGTTTTGTAACGTCCGGGTCGGGAATATAATAGGAGATAGGGTGACCTAGAAGGCCATCCGCGCTAGGTTTGGGTGTCACAGTCGCGCGAGCCGGCCGCGAACGAACCCTCGAGGACAGGAGACCTACTGGGATGCCGATGGACGCCCGCGATATCGAATCGATGATCAAGGCAGCTATCCCCGATGCCGAGGTGACGATCCGCGATCTCGCCGGCGACGGCGACCATTATGCGGCCACCGTGATTTCGGAATCCTTCCGCGGCAAGTCGCGCGTCCAGCAGCACCAGATCGTCTATCAATCGCTGCGCGGTCAGATGGGCGGCGTGCTGCACGCGCTGGCGCTGCAAACCGGGGTACCTGGCGGGGCTGGAGCGCCGGAGAGGTAACTCCGGCAGGCACGGCCATGGCGGACAATCCACGCGGCGCGATGTTCCGTTTGCTGGCGCCGAATCAGCACAACCGCGTCACCTATGCCGAACTGTTTTTCGACCTGGTGTTCGTCTACGCGATCACGCAGATCTCGCACACGCTGCTCGGCCGCTTCACGCCGTCAGGTGCCATCCAGGTAACCCTGCTGTTGCTCGCGGTCTGGTGGGTGTGGGTCTACACCGCCTGGATCACCAACTGGCTCAATCCCGAACTCACGCCGGTCCGGATCCTGCTGTTCTTGCTGATGCTGGGCGGCCTCGTGCTGTCGATGTCAATTCCCACTGCATTCGAGGCTCGTGGTCTCTGGTTCGCGACCGCCTATGCGGCGATGCAGGTAGGCCGCACCGTTTTCTGGCTGGCATCGATCCCGCCACACCAGACCCTGGTGCGATGGAACGCGATCCGCATCCTGGTCTGGCTGTCGGTATCAGCGCTATTCTGGATTCTTGGTGGCTTCGTGCAAGCACAGTCGAGGCTTGTGCTGTGGACCGTAGCGCTGGCGATCGAATACGTCTCCCCGGCGGCCCGCTTCTGGATCCCCCGCTATGGTGGGTCCACGGTCGAGGAATGGGCCGTCGATGGCGGCCACATGGCCGAGCGTTGCGCCGGCTTCATCATCATTGCCCTCGGCGAAGCCATCGTCGTCAACGGCGTGACCTTTGCCGATCTGACCTGGACCGTCGAGGCTGTCGGCGCATTCCTCTCGGCCTTCGTCGCCAGCATTGCGATGTGGTGGATTTATTTCCACAAGGGCGCCGAGGCCGGCTCCGAACTGATCTCGAAATCCAGCGAATCGGGGCGGCTGGCACGGCTCGCCTATACCTATCTGCATTTGCCGATCGTGGCCGGCATCATCGTGTCGGCGGTTGCCGACGAACTCGTTCTGAAACATCCGGACGGAGCTTCGGATCTCAAGACGATCTCGACCGCGATCGGAGGGCCGTCGCTGTTTTTGATCGGGACCATCCTGTTCAAGCTGACCATTCGCGGCTTTCTTCAGCTCTCCCACGGCGTCGGCATCATCGCCTTGGCCATTTTGATGTGGTTTGCCCGCGATCTGTCGCCGCTCATGCTGTCGGCCCTCACTACCGCGATCATGATCGTCGTCGCGGTATGGGAATCGGTGTCGCTGCGGTCGAGCCGGGAAGCTCAGTCCGAGGCCACCAACGCGTGAACCGAAAACATGCCGGCCGGATCCGTCCATGAATTCCGCGGCGTCCAGCCCGCGCCGCGCGCCAGCGCGCCAAAGCGTTCAATGCTGTATTTATAGCTGTTCTCGGTGTGAATGCTTTCGCCGGGACGGAATGAGAAGCTGGTGCCGAGCATGCGCACGGCTTGCTGTTTCTTGCTGATCAGGTGCATCTCGATGCGATGGCGCTCGCGGTTGTAGATCGCGCGATGGGTGAAGCCGGAGAGGTCGAAGTTGCCGCCGAGTTCGCGATTGATGCGCACGAGCACATTGAGATTGAAGCGCGCGGTGATCCCTGCGGCATCGTTATAGGCGTTGTAGAGCACGCGCTCGTCTTTTTCCAGGTCGACACCGATGATCATCTGCGCGCCGTGACCTAGGATGCCACGGGCGCTGCGCAGGAAGGCGCAAGCCTCGTGCGGTTCGAAATTGCCAAGCGTCGAGCCGGGGAAGAATCCGACCTTCGGCAGGCCGGCGATGGCGGCAGGAAGCGCGAACGGCGCGGTGAAATCCGCGGCCACCGGAGAGACCGAGAGGGCTGGAAAATCCTTGCGCAGCGCGTCCGCCTGCGCCCGGACGAAATCGCCGGAAATATCGACCGGGACATAGGCGCCGACGGTGCAGTTTTGCAGCAGCAGCCGGACTTTCGTGGTCGCGCCGGCGCCGAATTCAACCAGTGCTGCGCCTTTCGGGATGATGGCCGCGATCTCGCTGCCGCGATCCCTCAGGATCGAAAGCTCGGTGCGGGTCGGATAATATTCCGGCAGCCGCGTGATAGCCTCGAACAATTCCGAACCGGTCGCATCGTAAAAATATTTCGGCGACAGGCGTTTGGGATGCTGCGACAGATCGTCGATCGCATCGCGGGCAAAGGCCGAAGTCTGCTCATCGGGCAGGTGCGCGTCGGCCAACGCGGTGGCATGCACATTCATGATACTCTCCTGAACGCGCTTCGTGCGCGCTGCGATTTTTGAGAAAGTCAGGCGTAGTCGGCGAGGCGCAATCCTGTAAATTGCCAGCGATGATGGGGGTAGAAGAAATTACGATAAGTGATACGGCTGTGGCCTAAGGGAGTTGCAAGCGACGAGCCGCGCAGCACAAGCTGATTAACCATGAACTTGCCGTTGTATTCGCCGAGCGCGCCTTCGATGGCGCGATAGCCGGGATAGGGCGCGTACGCGCTGCGGGTCCATTGCCAGACGATGCCGAAGGCGTCGTTGAGATGGCCCGCGCGCGCGGCGACTTCCCATTCCATCTCGGTCGGTAGATGTTTGCCGCTCCAGCGCGCAAAGGCATCCGCCTCGTAATAGCTGACGTGGCAGACCGGCGCGTCGGGATCGATCGGCCGCAAACCGCCGAGCGTCATGATGTGCCATTGTCCTGATATCTCGCGCCAGTAACCCGGCGCCTTCCATTCTTCATTGCAGACGACCGCAAAGCCGTCCATCAGCCACAGGGTCGGCGTCGCGTAGCCGCCGTCGTTCATGAAGGCGAGCCACTCGGCGTTGGTGACGAGGTTGCGGTTAAGCTCGACCGGCCCGACCAGCGCCCGGTGCGCCGGCTTCTCATTGTCGAAATGGAAGCCGTCGTCGGTGTGACCGATGGTGTGGATGCCCTCGTTCAGCGTGACCCTCGCATCGCGCGCGGGCGTCGAAACGGGGAAGCGCCATGCCTCGTCGTATGCCGGCGAAATCGGGTTCTGCGCGAAGGCGTGCAGGATGTCGGTCAGCATCAATTCCTGATGTTGCTGTTCGTGATTGAGGCCGACCTCGACCAGCGGCGCAATCGTCCGCAACTGATCCTCCGTCGCCTCGTGGAAGAATTTCACCACGGCTGCGTCGACGTAACGGCGGTAGGCGGTGATTTCCTCGGCACCTGGCCGGGTCAGGTCGCCGCGCCGATGGCGGGCGTGCCGCGGGCCGGCGCTGACATAGTAGGAATTAAACAGGAAGGCGTAATCGGGGTGAAACGGCTTGTAGTCCGCGCAGTGCTCGCCGAGCAGGAATTGCTCGAAGAACCAGGTGGTATGGGCGCGGTGCCATTTCGCCGGGCTCGCGTCCGGCATCGACTGGATCAACTGATCCTCTGGCGACAACGGCGCGGCGCGCCGTTCGGTCTCGCCCCGGACGGCGAGAAACGCTTCCACCAGACCCTGCGCGAGGCCGGAGGAATCGGAAAAAAGTGACGGATGGGGGGAGGCGAGGGCAGCCGCAGCGGAAGCTGGTTTCGTCACTGGTGTCTCCAGTTGAGGGAAAAGAACATTGCGCTGGGTGTCTCCGGTCAGGGAAGAGAACATTGCGCTGGCGAACTGGTTCCTAACGGGCAGCCTGTCCTAGATAGGGGTTCCCTAGCGAGAAAAAAGTCTCCCGGACCTATGATATTGGTACCGTCAGACTATGGATCGGCGCTTCCGGAGTGCGGCGGATCAGCACCTGTGCATGCCAGCTACACGCCATTTTGCTTTGGATGCACAACGGTTTGGACTACATATATACGTAGTATCGGGTTACAAAGGGGCGGGCCGGCCCGCGAAGGCAAACCGCAGGGGGTTTGCCGTTTGAGGACGAGGGGGCCATGCCCCAAAAGGAAATGGATATGAGCATCGAGCAATTCATCGACAACGAAGTGAAGTCGAACGACGTCGTGCTGTTCATGAAGGGTACGCCGCAGTTTCCGCAATGCGGCTTTTCCGGCCAGGTGGTGCAGATCCTCGATCACGTCGGGGTAGGCTACAAGGGCCTGAACGTTCTTGAATCGGCCGAACTGCGCAACGGCATCAAGACCTATTCGAACTGGCCGACAATTCCGCAGCTCTATGTCAAGGGCGAGTTCGTCGGCGGCTGCGACATTATTCGCGAGATGTTCCAGGCCGGCGAATTGCAGCAGCTGTTTGCCGACAAGGGCGTGGCGGTCAACGCGGCCGCCTGAGCCTTGGCCGCGCGCCAGGTAGGCGAAGCGCGCCTGGAAGTCGTCGTCGGTGACATCACCACACTGAACGTCGACGCCCTTGTCAACGCCGCCAATACGTCGCTGTTGGGCGGTGGCGGCGTCGATGGCGCAATCCACCGCGCGGCCGGACCTGAGCTAAAAGAAGAATGCCGCACGCTGAATGGCTGCGCCACCGGCGATGCCAAGATCACACGCGGATATCGTCTGCGGGCAAAGCATGTGATCCATGCCGTTGGACCGATGTGGCATGGCGGCAGCCACGGCGAGGATGAGTTGCTCGCCTCGTGCTATGCCAGCGCGATCGGGCTCTGTGCGGAGCACCGCCTTGCGTCGGTCGCCTTTCCCGCCATCTCAACTGGCATCTACCATTTTCCCGCCGATCGCGCGGCTGGCATCGCGGTCGCGACCACGGTTGGGGCGTTGCAGACGGCGCCGACGCTTAAGCGCGTCATCTTCTGCTGCTTCTCGGACGCCAGCGCCGCACTGCACGAACAGGCGATGGCAAGTTTCGGCACCTCTTGTGCCGACTGAGCCGGCGCTCTGCCGATCTTCGCGGATCGAGCAGCACAGGATCAAGGTCGACGATCCGGTGGCGGTCTACATTCCGCCCTTTGCCGCCGCCAAGGTCGGGGTCGAGAAGAAGGCTGAGAACGGCGAGAAGGTTCTCGAGCTCGAGCCGCTCAAGCGCTGGCTCACGATCTTTGACCTGATGACCCAGACCTCGGGCATCACCTACGGCTTCTATGGCGACAGCATGGTTCGTAAAGCCTATGGCAACGCCAAGATCTATGACGGCGATTTCGACAACGCCGAATTCGCCGAGCGCATCGCGCAGCTTCCGCTACAGGAGCAACCGGGAACGCTGTGGGATTACGGCCAGTCGACCGACATCCTCGGCCGTGTCATCGAGGTCGCTTCTGGAAAATCGTTGCTGCAATACGAAAAGGACAATCTGCTCGATCCGCTCGGCATGACCGATACCACGTTCTACGTCACTGATCCGGGCAATGCCAAGCCGCCGCCCCCGGGCTCGCTCGGCGAACTCAAATGGGACGGCGCCAGCGGCTGCTACTTCGTCGTCGACCGCACGCAGGACATGTTTCTTCGTGCTGCTGCAGCAGACGCCGTCGGAACGGCAGCGCATCCAGAAGACCGTCAAGCAGCTGATCTATGAAGCCACGGAGAACTGACGGCGCCGCGTTAAGGCTCTGGGCTGCGGCGGCGATTGCGGGTCTGGTCGGGGCGATCATCGTCGGAGCCCCGCACGAGGTCGGCGCAGAACCGGCGGCCCCGGCGTCGCGGAGTTTTTCGCACGCCGGGCTCGACAGGGTCGGCGACTACATCAAGAACGAGATCGCAAGCGGCAATATCCCGGGCGCCATCGTGCTGATCCAGCAGCATGGCAAACCCGTCTATTTCGAAAAATTCGGCGTGCGCGACGTCGCGACCAGATTGCCGATGACCGACGACACGATCTTCCGGCTTTATTCGATGTCGAAGCCGATTACATCAGTCGCCGCAATGATGCTGGTGGAGGATGGCAAGCTCGCTCTCGGCGATCCCGTCTCAAAATACATTCCCGCCTTTGCCGATGTGAAGGTCGGCGTCGAAAAGCTCGACCCAACCGGCGAGCTCGCACTCAGGCTTGAGCCGGTCGACCGGCCGATCACCATCGAGGACCTGCTGCGCCACACCTCCGGTCTCACTTATGGCTTTTATGGCGATAGCCCCGTGCGGAAGCGCTATGCCAGTGTCGGCCTCTTCAACGGCGATTTTGACAACGCCGAGTTCGTCGGGCGCATCGCGAAGCTTCCGCTCGCCGAACAGCCGGGCACGCGATGGGACTATGGCCATTCCACCGATGTGCTCGGCCGGGTCATCGAGGTAGCCTCCGGAAAATCGCTGTTCCAGTTCGACAAGGAGCGGCTGCTCGATCCCTTGGGGATGCGAGATACCGCGTTTTACGTCGCGGATGCGGCAAAGCGCCCGTTGATTGCAGAACCCATGCCGAACGATCGCCTTGTTGCGCCTGTTGCCGGCATCAGGGACCCGATGGAGCCCAGGCGCTGGGAATCCGGCGGCGCCGGCATGGTCGGGACCATCGGCGACTACGCGCGCTTCGCGCAGATGCTCTTGAACGGCGGCGCGCTCGACGGCAGGCGCTATTTGAAGGCCGAGACGGTCGCATTGATGACATCGGACCACATCGGCCCTGAAACGAAAATCGCCCGCGACCAGTTCTATTTTCCGGGCGCCAACAGCGGTTTCGGTCTTGGCTTTGCCGTGCGCACTTCGGTGCCGCCGAACACGTCATGGCCGCTTGGCGAATATCGCTGGGATGGCGTTGGCGGCACGTTCTTCTTCATCGACCCCGCCGACGACATGTTCGTGATCTTCATGGTGCAAACCCCTTCGCAGCGCGGACGGATTCAACTGGAGTTGAAGACGCTGATCTATCAGGCGCTGCAAAAGTGACGGCTACGCCCCGCGCACGATCTCGCGCACCAGCGCGACCGTCTCGCCGATCATGCTGGCCGTCACGTCGAGATGGGTACAGGCGCGGATGCGGCCGTCCATCACGGCGAGCAGAACGCCGCGCTCTCGCAAGGCCGCAACCATTTTTTCGCCGGTGATGCCGGCGCCATCAGGCTTGAAGAACACCAGGTTGGTTTCGGGCTCTTGCACCTCGATGCCGGTGATCTGCGCGAGCCCGCGCGCCAGCGCACGCGCGTTGGCGTGATCGTCGGCGAGCCGGTCGACGTGGTGGTCGAGCGCAAACGTGCAGGCGGCAGCGCAAATCCCGGCCTGGCGCATCGAGCCGCCGAGCCGCTGCTTCCAGCGCCAGACCTGGTCGACGAATTCGCGCGAGCCTGCGATCACGCCGCCGATCGGCGCGCCCAGTCCCTTGGAAAAATCGATCCAGGCGGAATCCCAACCCGCCGCCATGTCGCGGGCGGCTATGCCTGTGGCGACGCAGGCATTGAGCAGCCGCGCGCCGTCCATGTGGGTTGCAAGTCCGGCCGCGATGGCGATTTGCACGATCTCGTTGAGCGCGGCCTTCTTCCAGATCGTGCCGCCGCCAATATTGGCGGTTTGTTCGACGCTGACCAGGACTTGCGGCGGCTGATAGCGCGTGCGTGGATGCAGCGCCTTGCGCAAGGTGTCGGGCGAAAACTGCCCGTCGGCGCCGCGCAGCGGCGTAATCTGGAAACCGCCGAGCGCGGCATGGGCGCCACCTTCGCGCGCGATGATATGCGCGGTCTCGTGCGCCAAGATCTCGTCGCCCGGCCGGCAATGCACCAATGTCGCCGCGACGTTGCACATGGTGCCGGAAGGCATGAAGACGGCGGCTTCTTTGCCCAGGAGATCGGCGACACGCTCGCACAACAGGTTCACGCTCGGGTCGTCGCCGATCTGTTCGTCGCCGACCTCGGCGCGCGCCATCGCCTCCCGCATCGCCGCTGTCGGGCGCGTCTGCGTGTCCGACAACAGGTTGATGCGCACCGGCGGCGCGTTCGGGTCGCGCGGGGAAGGGGTGTAGTGCATGGCGAGGTTCTCTGTGCTCACCACGTCACAACATGCCGGCTGATCAGCGCGAATAGAATTCGACGATCAGATGCGGCTCCATTTGCACCGCAAACGGCACGTCTGACAGCGCTGGTACCCGCACGAACTTTGTCGTCATCTTGGAGTGATCGACTTCGAGGAAGTCGGGCACGTCACGTTCGGGGAGTTGAGTGGCTTCCAGCACATGGGTGAGCTGTTTGGAGGATTCCTTGACCTCGACGAGGTCGCCGACCTTGAGCTGATAGCTTGCGATATTGACGCGGCGGCCGTTCACCTTGACGTGGCCGTGATTGATGAACTGGCGCGCGGCGAACATGGTGGCCACGAACTTGGCGCGGAATACCACGGTGTCGAGGCGGCGCTCCAACAGGCCGATCAGGTTTTCACCTGTATCGCCCTTCAGCCGGCTCGCCTCCACATAGATGCCGTGGAACTGGCGCTCGCTGATGTTGGCGTAATAACCTTTAAGCTTCTGCTTGGCGCGGAGCTGCACGCCGAAGTCGGAGAGTTTTCCCTTGCGGCGCTGGCCGTGCTGGCCGGGGCCGTATTCCCTGCGGTTCACCGGGCTCTTCGGGCGGCCCCAGATATTCTGGCCCATACGGCGATCGATCTTGTATTTCGCCTCACTGCGCTTAGTCATCGCGTCCTCGTTGGTTCTGATGGGTTGAGGAAACGCGCCCTCCTGTGCTCAAGGGATTTCCCCTCAAAGCCGACAGGTCCAGCCCCAAAGCTTGAAGGGTTAAAGACCACGGGTCGCGAAACGCATCGCGGGCCGAAACCGGCCCGCGAGCAGGGGGCTTTTAGGGGCAAACCGGCTCTCCTGTCAATGAAAGACCGTCACGTTCGGATCGCCCGGAACGCCTTTGGAGGGGCTTCCAGGCCACTTTGACGCAATTCGGCTGCTATGTCGGTGTTGAGCACCTGTTCCAGCGCCGTCAGGGTTCTCGCGATCAGGGCCGCGTCGGAAACCCGGTGATCCCAGCGGATCACGACATCGATGGTCTGATCGGGTCCAAGGCGTCCATAGCTGATGACAAACGGTCCCGGGCTGATCGCATGGAGCTGGCCGCCGGCGTAAGCCGCCACCGAGGTTACGGTGAAGTTGCCGAAATTGTTGCCGTGCAGGCGGCCAATATTGAGGGCCACCCACCAGCCCAGCCGGCGCAGCGGTAGCGGCAGCCGTGCCGCCTTCAGTATCCGCCGAAAGCCCGGTATCTCCTCGATCGGCGCATCCTTGGCGCGCCGGATCTGCGCGTCGATCGCACCGAGCGGCAACTCGTCCGGCGCGGCGACCCGTTCCAGCATCACGCAATCCTCGCCGTCCTCGACGCGTGCGATTGCGACCATCGCGGCGCTGCGCGGTAGTTCATAAAAATGCGGCCACGGCCATTTGGCGTACAGCCTCCGCAGGACCGGTTCGTCCTTTGCAACCAAAGAAAACGCCTTGACGAAAATCGCGGCCCAACCCGGCGGCCGTGCGATAGCCGCACGCGCCTCGACCAATTGGCGCACGTTGAGCGGGCGCGAGAGCGACACGAACGGCACGCCCATCGAGGCGCGCATGAGGTCGATAATGAAACGACGCGGCAATGAGATTTTTCGAACCGTACCGCGCATCGTTGGATTCAACCTTCCCCGATCATGGAGTGTGCAAGCGGGGACGACCCGCGAGCAAGGCGGGTAGCCGGTTCAAAAGAAAAATGCAAGTATTTCCAATGACCTGCCGTTGCAGCTTATCTTAGCGCTTGATCCCTTGCAAACTTGCGGCGATGCCGCGCTGGAACAGCGACCAGTCGAAGCCCAGCGCCAGCACCAGATAGCCGCGGTCGATCATCTGATTGGCTTGCTCGGCGGTGCGCGCCACGCCGCCGATCGGAACGCCGCTCTTCAAGATGCCGGCTTCGGCCCGCGCCATCAGTTCGAGTAACTCAGGGTCGTCCATCTGGCCGCGCTTGTTAATGGAGGTGGCGAGGTCGCCCGGCCCGATGACGGCGAGATCGAGGCCCGGAGTAGCCATGATCTCGTCGATGCGGTTGACCGCCTCGACATGCTCGATGGTGATTGCGCAGATCATGTCGTCGTCGGCGGTCGCCATGTAGTCGGCCATCGAGACGCCCCAGCGAAACGGCGCGTGAAACGGTCCCCACAGCCGCTCGCCGTTGGGCGGATAGCGGACGCTGCGCACGGCTTTCTCAGCGTCCGCGCGATTACAGATCATGGGAAAATTGATGCCGAGCGCGCCGATATCCATCGGCGCTTTCGCAAGCCACGGCTCGTTGGCGGCAATCCGCACCAATGGCACGCAAGGCGTGCCCGCAGTCGCGGTGATCATCGCATGCGCGGAAGTAAGATCGATCGGACCATGCTCGAGATCGACGATGATCCAGTCGAGCGACTGCGCCATGATCCGCACGGTTTGGACGCTTGGAATAGTCGCGATCGCGCCGAATGTCGGGCGCTTGTCGCGCCATTGTTGACGGAGGCGATTGAGCGTGGCGGGTGTCGTGGACATCGGGAGACTCCAGTCAGGCCGGGACCCGGCCGCCGAAGAACGGCATCAGCGCCTTACTCAATGTATGCGGGCGTTTTGAGGTGAAGATCATCTCGGCGCCGCTGTGGTCGGCGTCGACGCCGGGCTTGCCGAGCAAGTCCGAGACCCGGCGGGCGATGGCGGGCGCCGGATCGATCCAGTTGACCCGCCACGGCGCGAGCCGCTCCAGCCGATCGAGCAGCAGCGGATAATGCGTGCAGGCCAGCACAATGGCGTCGGTGCGCGCGGACAGCGCTTCGCTGGCGCCGACAAAGCACGGCAGGATTTCGGCCGATATCTCGCGATCAGAAACCTCACTGCCGCTTAAGGCGGCTTCGGCCAGCGCGGCGAGTTCTCCCGAACCCACCAGCGTGACCTCGCAACCCAGCGCAAAATCGCGGATCAGCCCCTTGGTGTACTCGCGTTGGACCGTGCCCTTGGTGCCGAGCACCGACACCCGCTTGGTCTTCGATTGCGCGCAGGCCGGCTTGATCGCAGGCACTGTTCCGACAAAGGGAACGGCATATCGTTCGCGCAGATGCGACATCACCAGCGTGGAGGCGGTATTGCAGGCGATCACCACGAGATCGGGAACGTGCGCGGTGATCAGTTCTCCGATCAGCGGCACCACGCGCGCGATGATCGCTTGCTCGCTGTGGTGGCCGTAAGGGAAGAACGCGTCGTCGGCGACGTAGACATAATGTGCGTCTGCGCGCGTGGCGACGATCTCGCGCAACACCGTGAGCCCGCCGAGGCCTGAATCGAATACGAGAATCGTAGGAGGTGATGCCACGGCGCGATTTTACCCGATCGGGCGTTATCAATCAGTTGTTTTCATGGCCTACTTAAGCCCGACTGTCATTCCAGATGGTGCACAAGCACGAGAACAAACGTCCCTCGAAAGCGGCCGTAGGATGGGCAAAGCGCGCTAGCGTGCCCACCAATTGTCCCCCGCAAGAAAGGCGGGCACGGCGCAAGTGCGCCTCTGCCTACCCTACGCGGACACAACTTCGCAATCCCGCAGGCAGCGGAGCCACCGGCGGATGTGGCTGGCTGATGCGCGATGCCGCGACGTCCTCCCGGATCGCGTTGATGTCAGGCGCGGTTCATCGCGGTCCGTTCGGCGGCAAGTGTACCACAAGACCAACGTCGAATTTACCGGACGGACGAGAGGCTACATCCTAAAAGTCAGCAAGACCGTGTCATCAGGGATGTCCGCTCCCGCGATGGCGATCGGTTGGCCCGCTCGCCATCCAGGACTGGCTTCCTGCAGCCGGCATGGGCCCAACGCGCAATGACGGCGCCGCCCCAACCAAACAAGAAAATGGCAGTCGATACCACCATTCGCTTCCGCGGATGGGGAGGAAACGCATTCAAGGGCCCGGTTGATGCGGGCCAAGGAGGAGAGTCACAATGACAACACTGGACATCACAGCCGGCCCGTTACCGGAGGCCGAACACCAGGCGCAATTGCGCCGCGCACTCATCGCCAGCACGGTCGGCACCACCATCGAATGGTACGATTTCCTGCTCTACAGCACGGTGACCGGCCTCGTCTTTGGCAAGCTCTTTTTTCCGAAATCCGATCCCCTGGTTGGGGTGCTGGAGGCGTTCGCCATCTACACCGTGGGGTTCATCGCCCGGCCGATCGGGGCTGCGATCTTCGGCCACTTTGGCGACCGCATCGGCCGCAAGGCGACGCTGATAGCCACGTTGCTCTTGACCGGGCTTGCGACCGCCGCGGTCGGCCTCGTCCCCACCTATGAAACGATCGGAATCTGGGGTGCAGTCATCCTGACCGTCATCCGTTTTATCCAGGGCGTTGGCGTCGGCGGCGAGTGGGGTGGCTCTGTGCTGCTCTCGATGGAGTGGGCGCGGACCAACCAGCACCGCGGCTTCATCACCTCCTGGCCGCAGCTCGGCGGCCCCGCCGGGTTGCTGCTGGCGAACATAGCGGTGCTCGTGTTCAGCCGCATTTCCGGTGACCAGTTCCTGGTCTGGGGCTGGCGCATCCCGTTCCTGCTCAGCCTTGTGATGATCGCCATCGGGCTCTACATCCGGCTCGGCATCATGGAGACGCCGGCGTTCCGGCGGATCGTGGCCGAGAACCGTGTCGAGCGGGTCCCGGTCATCGAGGTGATCAAGCGTCAGCCGCGGTCGATCATTCTCTCGGCACTGGCGCGGATGGTTGAACAGGCGCCGGCCTACATCTACCTGGCCTTTGTTTTCGCCTACGGCACCCAGGTCATCCATCAGGATCGCGACTTCCTGCTCATCTGTCTGATTTGCGCAGGCACCATTGAGCTCTTCAACATCCCGCTGGCGGGACACCTGTCCGATCGCATCGGGCGCAAGCGCCTGTATCTGATCGGCTCGGTCCTGACCGGGCTGTTTGGCTTTGCGTATTTCGCCCTATTGAACACCACAGCACCGGTGCTGATCTTCATCGCCATCGTGCTGTCATTCGTCCCCCACGCTCTGACGTATGGCCCGCAGGCGGCGTTGATCGCCGAGTGCTTCACCCCGCGGTTGCGTTACAGCGGCTGCTCGATCGGCTATCAGCTCTCCTCGGTCATCTCCGGCGGTCCGGCGCCGTTGATCGCCACCGCGCTGCTCGCCGCCACCGGGTCGGGCTACGCGATCGCGCTCTACATTCTGTTCTGCGCGGTCGTCAGCATTGTCGCCGCCTTCCTGATGCCAGACTACACCAACAAGGACATCTCCGAGGAGCACGACAGGCCTTGATCAAATGCCCTGTGGCCGCCGGATCGAGACGACCCGGCGGCCCGTCTGCGGCAGCATCGCACCCATCGGCTCGGCCAGACGTTGATCATCACCTCGGGTCTCGGCTGGGTCCAGCGCCAGAGCGGCAGAATCGAGGAAGTTCGGCGAGGCGATGTGATGGCGGTTTTCGTTTAGCGAGAAGCGTTGGCACGATGCGACGCCGACGACGGCGCTGGCCCACATCGCGGTTCAGGAGACCGGGAAGGGCAGGAATGTCGACTGGCTGAAGCATCGCGTGAGATCAGGAAAGTGCCCAAAGGCAGACATTGTCGCCTATTCGATCACTTCGTCCGCGCGAAGCAGAAGCGACTCCGAAATGGAAAACCCAATTTCTCTCGCAGTCTTGTTGTTGATGAGAAATTCAAATTTGGTCGGCTGCTCAACCGGTAAATCTGCGGGCTTCTCACCCCTAAGGATTAGGTCGACGTAACCTGCAGCACGGCGAAAAATTCGACGTTGATCTGGCCCGTAGGACATGAGTGCGCCTGCCTCCAGCAACTCGCGGCTGTGCACCATGAGCGGAAGACGACGCGCGATTGCCGCCTGTGACACCAGCGAGCGGCCTTGGTAGAACAATGGCTCAGCGGGCACCGCCACGCCCTCCAAACGGCCTGCGACGATTTTGTCAAAAGCCTCGTTCAAATCCGCAAGCGATCTTACTTCCACGGGCTGGACATTTAGTCCGAGTGCCGTTGCAGCGGCATTCGCTTCATCAATATAGCGCTTTGTCGTTTCCTGGTCATTTGCATTCACCAGCAGAGCCATCCGCGTCATTTGCGGGAATGCTTCCTTGAACAGTGCAAGACGTTTGCCACTCAATTCGCCAGCAATATGGGTCAACCCCGTTATGTTGCTACCAGGATGGGACAAGCTTTTGACCAGTTTCACTCCAACGGGATCGGGCACGTCGACGAAAATAATGGGTATTGTCGCCGTCGCCTGCTTGGCAGCTAGCGCTGCTTGCTGAGTGACTGCAACCAAAACATCAGGTCTCAGTCCTGCGAGCTCATTCGCAAGACTCACAAACCGTTCAGGGATTTCGTCTGGAAACCGTTGTTCCAGCCTAATCGTCTTCCCATCGACATAGCCGAGACCATCAAGACCTTGCTGAAATGCTCCCAGATATACTGCCTCTTCCTGAGCACTACCTGCATGCCAGAGCACCCCGACCCTAGGAATTTTCTTGGTGTGCTGAGCATGCGCGGGAGGCAGCCAAGCTACGAAGATCCCGCCCACAGCTTTGACAAAATCGCGGCGCCTCATGGTCGGCTCCCACGCTCGATGAGAGAGCATTATATTGGCTGGGACCATTGGATGGGAAGCGGCAGCCAATGTCTGCAATGATGCTCTGTTTTGAGATTCCACCCAGACGTTTCTTGCCGCCGGCCTTGGGGGAAGTGGCCACGCCGAGGGGTCTTGCACCTGGGTGTGATGTTGCCGCCTTTGGCCGCGATCTTCTTCAGCCGGCGACGGGTGCTGCGGCTCGGGTGGCCTATTGCGGGCAGCTTCGGGCTAGCATCCTCGCAGCTCGGTCTTCGTCTTCGGTCGCTCGCACGTCGGGTATGCACAATGGTGCTATTTCTCTTTGAACTTCGCGGCTTCCCTGGCTAATCGCTCAGCCCGCAATCGTTCGTAGTTCTTTTGGAAGGCTTCCTGCGCTTTTTCGTATTCGGTTACTGCTTTTCGCTTACCTGCTCGTAGAAAAGCCTTTACCGCCTGGCGCTGCGCGAGGTCCTTCCTCATTTTATCGATCATGGGATCACCGGCTGCATCATCGGCGCCGCTGCTTGCGGCCAGCAGATGCCCGAACGCTTTTGATTTTGACCGTGCGTTTCGGCGCGGGTTGCGTTTTGCGGGGTCGCGTTTTGCGCTTCAACTCGGGTTGCGCGTCGCTGACCGCATCGGGTTGCGTGTTACGGACCGGCGGGGGTTGCGTATTGCGGACCGCCTCGGCCAGCATTTCGAGCAGCTCAGCCTTGGTCTTTGTCTTATCGCTCATAGGACACCTCCGTGACCGATGAGACGACGGTAGCGCGGCCACAGTTCCCCGCAAGAAAACCCGCTGATTAAGATTGCTGGTTAAGATTAATGGCGGCGGCTCCATCGCGATAGGGCGCGTGGCGAGAGAGCACCGCGTCTCAACTCGGACGGTTGAGACGGGGTGTGATCTGGATCACCTCCTGCGGCCTGGAGATATGCTAAGTGGGACGGAGCGATGATCAAACGACGGAGTTCGATCATGCCCGCTATATTCGACTTCCTGTACCGCGAATATTGCCGTGCCCGCCTCGCCGAAATGCGGAAACAGCTTCTAATTCGGCCCGACCATCATGAAGTCCCAGAAGCGAATTGTGATGCCAGTTCTGACCGCGCGGCTGATCGGGCAAGTAGCCATTTAGGCGACCAGCAGCGCGAAGCCAGCCACCGCAGGCCAAGCTGAACGCACCATTTCTCCGGCTACGCGACGGCGGCTGACCTCAAGCCCGGAGACCCCGCTCTGTAGGAAAGAGCAGGATCTCAGATTGCGATTGGATTGAGCCGTTAATCAGCACTGGACTTCGTTATCCTATGCGCAAATGACTTCAGTGTGCCGGCTTGCTTGAGGATTAACTCGCACTGTTTTCGTGCTTGCGCGCTCGATAACTCGACAAATTCCGCTGCCGTTGTCGTTCCGGCTAGCTCCCGCGCGTACTCCAAGGTCGTGATCGCGTTCGCTTTCATCAATTCGAGCGCCTCGGACTGGAACTCCGCGGCCGCTTCCTTGACGACCGTCAAAAAATTATCAAGGCCGGCGCCGGCGGGGTCCTTTGGCGCCGCTTGGCTTTCCACCCGTGTCTCTGCAAAATCCTTCGCATGGTCCAACGCAGCATTCAGGCTAAGTTTGATGTTTTCAAAAGCGCTGTTCTGATAATTCTTGGCAATCTTCACGAACATCTCGGCGGTGCTGTCGGAATCGACGAGTTCGTCGCTGCGCGACACTGCCGCATTCAGAGCTTCACGCACCGCAATAGGAATCGGAGCCGTCGCTTGTCTTGCAACGACAGTGCGGTCAGGCACCTTCGCTGCGTGTTCCGATCGCGGTGGATCGTCCGGGGAAGCAGCAATCGGGGTGGCAGACGTCACAAGCAGGCCATCGTCAACGGCACGGCTCGCCGCCGCGGTGAGCTCCACCAGCGAGCGTCGCGCGCAGCGTGTATCGCTAGCAGGCC
>VAZV01000123.1 GCA_005884765.1 Alphaproteobacteria bacterium | reverse complement strand
GGTGATTGACGATATGGAACATCTGAAACCAGACCGCCTGGCTGGTGACGATGTCGGCCACCGAAGCATCAATCCCGTCGCTCGTCTCGCGCCGGCTCATCTCGACCAATTGCAGATCGATCTCGGTTCGAATGGTCGCGTCATCGAACAGATCGGCGGACAAGAGCAAATCGACCGCGCGATCCGGCGCCATGCCGATCATCGTGAGATGCGCCGCAACCGAGTTCTGACAGAGATCGCCGAGACGCGCGAGAGCGGCGAATTCCGGGTGGTGACCGCTGAAGTGAAGCGCGGGGATGACGATCAGTACCGCATTCGGCTTGACGTGATCGCGGATCCAGTTCAGCGACAGTTCCGCCGTACCACGGTAACCTGGATGAATCGGCTGGCTCAAGACGATATCGGCGGCGCCGATCAGCACACGATAATCGGCCAGGTTCTGAATGATCGGTTCGGCATGAACCTCGTAGAAGCTGATGTCCCAGTCCGGACACAGCTCCTTCAGCATGTGGAAGAGCACGAAAGATTGGCAGTTCCCGTGAATGTGAACCTTCATCACACGGGTCAGCCAGTACGGCGCTGCGCCGAGTACCAGTCGAGGATCTGCTCGCCGGTCCAGAACACGATGCCGGGGTGCTTTTGGATGTGGGCGAGGGCGCTGCGGAAATATTTGAGGCGGTGCGGCACGCCCATGATGTAGGGGCGGACGACGAGCGCCATGACCCGCGCCGCCGCGCCGACATCCTTGACGTTGAGGCGCACATGGCCGACCGCGACCGGCGGTCTCCTATCGGTTCTATGGGCCATTTTTAACCTTCCCAATCCAAATTCTCTCAGAACAGGGAGTTTTCCCCAATTCAGGTGCGGCGGGCTTCTGCGAGCTTCTCGATCAGGCGGCGGCTGCGACCGACGGGCATTGGCTCTGCTGGACCGCTTCTTCGGTCCGGACGACCAGTTCCTCGGTCCAGTCGCACGGATCGGGCACGATCGCCGCTTTGCCAGAATGGACATGCCGGACCCCCTCCCACAATTCGTAGGAGGCGCAGCTGTCGGAACACGCATCGCACAACATCGCGGCAATGCGTATCGCCGCCAAGTCATCGAGAGCTTCGAACTACTGCCTGCCGCAGATCGCGTCGGCGGCATCTCGGAAATAGAGGCAGTATGGCTTCATTATCCACCATCAGGCCGGGATCGGCTTGAACGCACCCATGCGCTCCTGCCGGTAGTCTATTTTGTGCGGCTCTGCAGCGCCAGACGCGCAAGCGTTCGGCCGATCTGGTCGCGTTGCAATAAGGCCGTGCAAGCGGCCCTCATGGGGCTAGGCTCGTTGCTTGAACTTGGAGCAGCTGCCAAAATAACGGATCGACTGTTGCGAACATTCCGCATAGGGCTGATCATGTTTGACAAGGATCGCTGGGAGGCTATCAAGGTCTTCTTCGAAGCGCTCCGAATCCCAATCGCTGTAATCATTGCGATCACCCTTTTGATATTTCCAACGCTTCTCACGTCGTTCATCAGTCGCGCCGGATTCAGAGTAGACCAGATCGAACTCGCAGGAATTAAGCTGGAAGCACAAAAGAGCAGCGCCGATCTAGAGGTTACCGCCGCTCAGCTTAAGCAACTTACTGCGGCAGTTTCCGATCGCGACAAGCTCCTGCAGGATTTGGCCGGTCAGGTGAGCCCAGAAGCCAAGGCGAGGATCGACGCGCTGATACAATCTGGGAAAGCGGACATAAAGGAAGCCCAGAAAACAGCCGACGCGGCAACCCAACAAGCGACCGCCGCGCAGACGACGCTGCAAATGCTCTCGCCAACCGTGCCGTCGGGCGATGTTCCTGGTTCGAGTCTGCTGGTGTTCGGGGCAGACCGTGACTCGGCTGCCGCGATTGATGAGATCCGGCATGCGCAAACGGTTTTGACAAATACAGGGGCCGTTCTCGCCCTCTTTCGCAAAGGAAGTTTCTATCGAAGCGTAGCGATATTTTCTTCGGATGAAGCGCGAAAGCAGGCGATGGGTCCTCTGGATTCGGCTCTGAAGCGCTCCGGTCAGCCGGTATCGCTCTTTAGCTGGTGCGCTGGCGCTCGTCGCGCCGGCAGCGCGGCAAGCAGCGACGGCACGATCACGGTCCCGATTTATCAATGCTAGCGAGGCGGCGATGGCCGAGATGGACGCGCTCAAGCGGCAGACCCGATGAGATGACCGCGAGCAGATCGGCGCGGCGGGAACGCTGCCGAAGCGGCCATCTCCCGGACGGCGATCAACCCTGTGACTTAGGTGACGTGCAGCGCCTCCATACGAGCTCTATCAGATTACGGACGGTTACGATCTTTTCGACCGCGGAATCAGATATTGAGATTCCGAGGGCCTCCTCGACTGCCATCGCAATCTCCACAAGATCCAAACTATCTGCTCCGAGATCATCGATGATCCCCGCTTGTTCTGTAATTCTCTGCCGGTCAACACCAAGATGCTCCGCGAGCATCTTCTTTATCTCCTCCGCGATTGCCGCGCGCGGGCTTGCGTCACAGTTCGGCTTAGCGGCACTCGTGGGCCGGGTTGCTGCTGTGGAGCAAGGAGGCGCTGCCAAACCGAGCGCCATCAAGGCGGCCAAGAAGGATGCATGGACCGATTGCGGACGCGGCGTTCGGGCGGATGAATTGCCGCTCCCGATGCGCTCCCGGTTCTTCGCGCCATAATCGCGCTTCTTCACCGGCTTTCTCGGTTTCAGCAGCGCTGCGCCAGGTACCAGTCGAGGATCTGCTCGCCGGTCCAGAACAAAACGCCCGGGTGCTTTTGGATATGCGCGAGCGCGCTGCGAAAAT
>VAZV01000161.1 GCA_005884765.1 Alphaproteobacteria bacterium | reverse complement strand
ATTTCGAGGTCATCGTGAAGAACGTTCGGTTGTGCCAGGTGCAGCCGTTCGAGAATATGCATGTCGCCATTATTGGGTATGCCGACCGCCTCGCTGATCGCGATATAGGCCTGCGGCATGATCGCGGTGGTGTCGACGACCAGTGTTTCGCCCTCCCATCGTCCGATCGAATGGCCGTGCAGCGTCAGATCGGGGTCTTCGGGATGCGGACGGCCATCCGTATAAATTCGCCGCATCCGGTTGCCGTCGACTTCGCCGAGCATGGTGATGCGGCCGGGGGTCATCAGAACTTCGAACGGGTTGTGCGTGATCAGCATCCAGCTCGGCATGCCGTGCGGCAGACAATAGTTCAGCACCAGGAAAGGCCGGCCGGCCTTTTCCTCGTCAATCATGCGCTTGACCTGCGTCAGAACGTTCGGCTTCCAGGGCGGCATATTCGCCGTTTCCTGGCGCTTCTGGTCTCTGGTGTCCGGCAGCCACACGCCGCTTAAGTCGGGCGGCTCAGCCAGGGCCGCCGAAGCGACGAACATCTCGACCAGCACCGCGGCACAACAAAGGATCGCGAGCTTCTTCGCAATTATATTCACGCTGACTGACCGCTCTTTTTCGACACAGGGCGTAGTCAGATCTACACCTGGTTCGAAGGGTCCCCTGCACCATCTGGTCCACCGCCGCGCATACTAGTTTCGCATTCGCAAAAGAAAAGCTGTCCGGATGCGCAAAACTTCACCATTGCGCGAGCAATCCTTTTATCCAGAGTCGGGATTATCCAGAGTTGGGGAAGAATCCGCATGCCCAACCCTATCGCCGCGAGGATTAGCTGTGGCATCGCATCCGCGCTGCTGCTGGCCGCTCCGGTCTATTCCGGGACGATCGCCGACGCGCCGTCGGTCGCGCCTTCCAGCATGGCTCGCGTCGGCACGGTCGACGCGCGCTTCCAGTCCTACAACATTGAAATGGTCGAACTTACCGGCGGGAGGTTTTGGAAGCCCTATCGATCGATGAACGACGTTCAAGGCGCGCCGGCGCCGCGACCCGGATCCGATGCGCCGCCGCGCATGGATTCGAATTTATACGAATATCGGCCGCCGATTGATCTGACCGATACGCGATTGCGCAAGCTCGCGGCGGCGCTGGCGCCGGCATACGTACGTGTCAGCGGGACCTGGGCGAACACCACCTATTTTGCCGATTCGGAAAGCCCACCGTCGGTGCCGCCGGCCGGCTTCAACGGCATTTTGACGCGGCAGCAATGGCGAAGCCTGGTCGATTTCTCGCATGCGGTGGACGCGCGGATCGTGACTTCGTTTTCGGCCGGTCCGGGCAGTCGAGATGCCGGCGGCGTCTGGAAGCCCGATCAAGCCCGCCGCCTTCTCGCCTACACAAGATCGGTCGAGGGCCGCATCGCTGCCGCCGAATTCACCAACGAACCGGATCTAGCCGCTGTGGGCGGCTTGCCGGCAGGCTACGACGCGTCGGCCTATGGCAGGGATTTCGGGATATTCCGCAGGTTTATGATGCAGAGCTCTCCGGAGCTGATGATCCTCGGTCCCGGCACGGTCGGCGAGACAACAATCGCCTCGAGCCTGCTCGCCGCGTCAACGCCGGACCTGGATGCGCTTTCCTATCATTACTACGCGGAACTGTCGGCGCGCTGTGGCGGCAAGCTCACCGCCGAGACGGCACTTTCCGAACGTTGGCTTTCGGGCACGGATCGGGTTCTGAACTTCTATCGAGCGCTTCGGGACGAATTCGAGCCTGGCAGACCGATCTGGCTCACGGAGACCGCAGACGCAGCCTGTGGTGGAAACCCATCGGCCGCGACCTTCCTGGACACCTTTCGCTATCTCGACCAACTCGGGCGATTGGCCAAGGCCGGTGTTCAGGTCGTGATGCACAATACGCTCGCTGGAAGCGATTACGGCCTGCTCGATGAGCAAACGCGCCAACCGCGGCCGAACTATTGGGGCGCGGTGCTGTGGCGGCAACTGATGGGAACAACCGTGCTCGACGCCGGCTCGCCCGTTCAATCGGGCCTCCACGTCTACGCCCATTGCCAACGAGAAGTGGCAGGCGGCGTCACCCTTCTCGTCATCAACACCAGCCGCAACGCGCCGCGCTCATTGACGCTCCCCACAGCGTCAGAGCGTTACACCCTCGACGCTGTGAGCTTGGCCGACATCGATGTCAGGCTAAATGGCAGGGCGCTGAAATTGAGTGCCCATGACGAGCTGCCGTCCATCGCCGGCGTTCCGACGATCGCGGGCACCACAACGTTCGCGCCGGCCACCATCACTTTCCTGGCCATACCCGCGGCTGCAAACGACGCATGCAGGTGATGCCACGGAATGATGCTCTAGGGTCTCCCCTTCAAGGAACGAGGCGAGAGGGGGATGTGAAAAATCCTGAAGCCTGCGATTTCAGGAAACCCCTCCGCCGCGTCCGCAGATACCAGGGCCAAAACTGCAGCCGGCACCTCTCCATTCGCCAGCCGATTGATCGCGGTCGTGTGACCCTCGCTGAGTTGGACTTCCGGCGCCCCGGCTGCGACGATCGCGGTCCTGACAATGCCGTTGGACGCGGAATACCTGTCGTCGACCGCAATCGTCTTGCCGGCCAGATCGGAGACCGACTTGATGTCGGGACGCGCCATCAGAACAGCAACCAGGAGGTCGGTGTTGTCTGCTTTCATGTCCGGCGGCGGGGCCACGGTAGTCGCCGTCAAGCGCTCGGCGAGCGCTGTGGCGGCCGCCACCTGCGCGTCGACGGTTCGGGTATTGGCAACGCCGACGCTAGGACGCGGCTCGGCGGCCGCGTTGCCAGCAGGCTGCCGCGCGTTCGGTGAATCCGGCGGGAGCGGAATGCGGGATGCCGAAGGCGCGGCTTTCGCGGCCGTCTGAGCCGGCTTCGCCGTTGTGCTTGCAAGACGCACCCGATGGCTGTTCGTCGCCTCGGAATTGGTCCGCAGTGACACAAGCTTGATCGGCGGACCTGCTTTCCGCTCGAGACAGGGCAAGCCGTTCGCGTCGGTGCACGAATCCATGGCCGCCTGCGGCGGTGGCGGCTGACGGCTGCAGCCAACCAGGGTCGCAGCCAGCGCGCCGATGAGAAGCGTCCTCAAGCGATCCTCCTTGAGAGGTTGAGCTTCGCCCGCATTCTTGCTGCGTGGTGGTGTGCGCTGGTCGACTATCTCTTGTGCAAAAATCTTAAGCGCGCATTAAACCTCACCTCCTCGTCGCGAGAAGGTCCGCTATTGGTTAATGGCAGCGTGATGAGGTGTCCGCGGCACGGAAGCGTCTTGCCGGCCGGCCCAGGCGTGCCGCGCTGTGTTTCTTTCAACGCAGTACGCGTGAGTGCTTGACGACGGAGGTGCTTACTTTCGGGCCGACTGACCAATCACCGCTCGGCACTCCCGGCGCCGCCCTTCGTAGGTCCGGTAGGTGCCGGATGCGGAATCATAGGTCCGAAAATGCGTGCAGCCAGGCGGACCGACGATCCGCTCAGCGCGCTCAGCGCGCCCGGATCGCTCTGTGCGCTCAGCGCGCCTGGGTAACGGAACTGGATCAAGCGGTTCAGTTGCCGGTTTGCTGGTGTCCGGTGCCATGCGGTCCTGTTGCTTTGCGGCGGTCTTCTCTTCCACAGCAACAGGTTTCTCTTCCGCGGCAGCCGCTTTCTTTTCCGCAGCAGCGGGCTTGTCATCCGCGGCAGCGGGTTTCACTTCCGCAATGGCGGACGTCTCGGTCGCGGCCGGTTGCTTCGCGCCAGTCTTATCCTCCGCGGCATCGGGTTTCTGTTCTACGGCAGCAGGCTTCATATTCTCCGCAGCTGCGGGCTTCTGATCTGCAGCCTTCTGTCGTTCGATGAACGCCTTGCATTGAAACGGGAAAACGATTTCTCCAGAAGCCGTCAGGCCGATCGGCATGCAGCCGCCAGGCGGCGGCTCTTCATTCACCGAAGGTTCTGCCTGATCGGGCTTCGGGTTCACCGCGCCCGTTGTCTGGGCGAGCGCTGCGCCGCTCATTACCGCGAGAAGGACGCAACCCAGCGTGCCGGCACGGGAGGCAAGGCCGCTCTGGAAAGCCAATAAATACTTCATACAATAACTCAACCACCGTCCCGGGAACCTTCATCACGCCATCTAGGCATACTCGTGGCACGATGGGGACCGCCTGAAGGCGCGAGGCGGCCAACAGATGGCCGGTCCGCATCGCAGCCGGCCCGATCGTTGTGTATAGATTGGGCACTTATATACACATCCAACTCCGGTGTGATACTCGTTCAATCGTGGCCGAGAGATTGCCGATCGGCCTGCGGTGCGTTACGCGAGCGGCTTCAACCCTGCTTCAATCTCGGCGCGACGCGTCTCAAGGAACGGCGGCAGCGCCAATCTCTCGCCGAGCTTCTCCATCGGCTCGTCGCTGGCAAAGCCGGGACCGTCGATCGCGATCTCGAACAGGATGCCGTTCGGCTCGCGGAAATAAAGGCTGCGGAAATAGAAGCGATCGATCTCGCCGGAGTTGCGGACACCAAGCTCATTCAAGCGCTGCGTCCATGCATGGTATTGCGCCTCGTCCGGGGTGCGGAACGCGACATGATGCACGCCGCCGGCGCCCTGCTGCGCGACCGGCAAATGCCTATTCTCGATCACATGAAGCTCGGCGGCCGGTCCGCCCTGCCCCATCGCAAACACGCGCACGCGCGCGGCCGTATCCGGCGCCGCATAGTCGCGCACCGCGCGCATGTTCATGACCTCCGTCAGCACCGCTGCGGTGCGCTTAAGATCGTGCACGTTGAGCATGATCGGGCCGAGGCCGCGGATCTGATGCTCCGCCGGCACCGCGCTCCCTTCCCATGGCGAGGCCGGCCCCGCCCCGCCGTCATCGGCCAGCACCAGCCGTTGACCTTCGCCGTCTTCGAACGGCAGCGTCAGGCGGCCGTCGACCTCGGTTAGCTCGCCGACGCTGCGACCTGCCTGCTTCAAGCGGTCGCGCCAGAACCTGAGGCTGCCCTCGCCGGCGACGCGCAGCCCGGTGCGCGAGATGCTGTTGGTTCCGCGGTGCTCGGGCGCCGCCGGAAAATCGAAGAAGGTGAGATCGGTGCCGGGACTGCCTTTGCCGTCAGCGTAGAACAGATGATAGGCGCTGACGTCATCCTGGTTGACGGTCTTCTTCACCAGCCGCATGCCCAACAGGCCGGTGTAGAACGCCAGATTCTCGCGCGGTTTGGCCGAAATCGCCGTGAGATGGTGAATTCCCGTTAACTGCATCGCCTGCCCCTCGCGCGTCATTCCGTCACCGTTGAAAAGCCGGCACCGGCCGTTTGGGCGCCCCGCAAGATGATGTAGGCTACCGCTGGAAGACTCGCCAGCGGCGTCTTTTGGCCGCTCGTTTCGGGGACGTTGCCATGACCGCTCACCTGATAGTCACCGATGAAGGCGCGACGCGGGTGATTACGCTGAGACGGCCGGAAAAAAAGAACGCCATCACCCGGGACATGTATCGCGCCATGAGCGATGCGATCGACACGGCGCAGAATAATCCGGCCATCGGCTGCCTCATCATCACCGGCGGCTCGGGCGTCTTCACCGCCGGCAACGATCTCGACGACTTCCTCAAAGACGGCACCTCCAACACCGACACGGCACACAGCGCCAACACCGCCATCAAGTTTCTTTATTCCCTCGCCCATAACGTCAAGCCGATCATTGCCGCGGTCGACGGCGTCGCGATCGGCATCGGCACCACCATGCTGTTCCATTGCGACTACGTGCTGGCCTCAACCACCGCGACCTTCTCCACGCCCTTCATCCATCTCGGCCTGGTGCCGGAGGGCGCCTCCAGCCTGTTGATGCCGCGCACGATGGGCTACCAGCGCGCCTTCGCCATGCTGGTGATGGCACGCACCTCCAGCGCCGAAGATGCCCACCTCGCAGGCTTCGTCAATGTCGTGGTCTCGCCCGGCCATACCGAGGCCGAGGCGCGCAAGGTGGCCCGCGATATCTGCAAGTTGCCGGCGGAAGCGGTCGCGGTCTCGCGCAAGCTGATCAGATTGCCGCCTGAAGACATGACCCGCAGGATCGATCAGGAGGGCCATTTGTTCCGCGAGCGGATGCGCTCCAAGGAAGCGATCGCCGCGTTCAAGGCGTTCTTTTCGCGCGACAGGGGCTAAAGCAGTCGCCCCAAGCTTCGCAAAATCGTTACGCCGGCCTTTTACCATAACCGCATGAGACATCCGCTTGCACAGATGTTGACGGCCGCAGCGCTGGCGATCGCGCTTGGCCTGCCTTCGCAAGTCTTGGTCCGGCAAGTCTTGGTCGGGCAAGCATTGGCGCAACAGGTCTTGGCGCAGGACGAGACGCCGGTCGACTTGCGAATTCTCGCGATCAACGATTTTCACGGCAATCTGCGGCCGCCACCCGGCGGGATCAGGATTGCCGATCCCGACGACAAGACGAAAATGGTCACGGTGCCGGCCGGCGGCGCCGAGCATATGGCGACCCTGGTCAACCAACTGCGCGAAGGCCACCCCAACAACATCTTCGTCGCCGCCGGCGATCTGATCGGCGCGAGCCCGCTACTGTCGGCGATGTTCCACGACGAGCCCACCATCGAATCGCTGTCGATGATGGGGCTTGAGCTTTCCGCCGTCGGCAATCACGAATTCGACGAGGGCAAGGACGAATTGCTGCGGATGCAGAAGGGCGGATGCCATCCGGTCGACCATTGTCAGGGGCCGCATCCGTTCGCCGGCGCGAAATTCCACTATCTGGCCGCCTCTACCTTCGATAAAGCGACCGGCCAGACGATCATGGCGCCCTACGAGATCAGGGAGTTCGAAGGCGTCGCGGTGGCCTTTGTCGGCCTGACCTTGAAGGGCACGCCCGAGATCGTCAGGCCGGTCGGCATCGAGGGTCTGGAATTCCGCGACGAAGCCGACACGGTGAACGCGCTGGTGCCGGAGCTAAAGGCCCATGGCGTCAAGGCCATCGTCGCGCTGATCCATGAAGGCGGGTTTCCGACCGGCGATTATAACGAATGCCCCGGGATCACCGGACCGATCGTCGATATCGTCAAGAAGCTCGATTCCGCGGTCCGCGTGGTCGTCACCGGTCACACCCACAAGGCCTATGTCTGCGATATCGACGGACGGCTCGTCACCTCAGGCGGCAAGTTCGGCGCCTTGGTCACGGCGATCGACCTGAAGCTCGACCGGACGACAAAGGAAGTCGTCGGCGCCAAAGCCAACAATGTGATCGTCCGCAGCAACTTCTACGCCAAAGACGGTGAGCAAACTGCGCTGATCTCGTCCTACGACAGGCTTGTCGCGCCGATTGGAGGTCGCCGGGCGGGCTCGATCAAGCAGACGCTTTCGCACCTGCCCGGCGATGCCGGCGAGAGCGTGCTCGGCGACGTCATCGCGGACGCGCAGCTTGCGGCGACAAGCTCGGTTGCGGATGGCGGCGCGGTGATGGCCTTGACCAATCCAGGCGGCATCCGCACCGACATCGTGAAGAAAGAGGATGGGATCGCAACATACGCCGATTTGTTTGCGGGCCAGCCATTCCGCAATCAACTGGTCACGCTGACGCTGACGGGTGCGCAGATCAAGGCTGCGCTCGAGCAGCAATGGAGCGACCCCAATCATCCGCGCATCCTGCAGGTCTCCAGTGGTTTGAGCTACGCCTGGGACGCCCGAAAACCTTACGGCGCGCGGGTCATCGCCGCGCGCCTGTCGCTGCACGGCAAACCGATCGATCCGGCCGCGCGCTATCGCGTTACCGTGAACGATTATCTTTCGGTCGGCGGCGACGGCTTCACCGAATTCAAGCAGGGAACCAGCCAGCAAGTCGGCGTCTATGACGTCGACGCGCTCTATGCCTATTTCCAGGCGAACAGCCCGATCGCGCCGACGAGAATGGATCGCATCACCCGGGCGAACTGAACGCGATCTCCGCCCTTTCCGAGCGGCCGGCGAACCCCTAGATTAAGCGATCGCATGAGCACGCTTCTCCTCACCCATCCTGCATGCCTCGATCATGTCACGCCGCCGGGACACCCCGAGCGTGCCGACCGCCTGCGCGCGATCGCCGAGGTGTTGTCGGAACCGCGCTTCAACGGGCTTGCGCGCGGCGAGGCGCCGGAAGGCTCGCTCGATTCGGTCACGCTCTGCCACAACGAGCATTATATCGGCGAACTGCGCCATATCGCCCCGTCAAGCGGCATGGTCTATGTCGACGGCGATACGTCGATGTCTCCCGGGACCTGGGAAGCCGTGATGCGCGGCGTCGGCGGCGCCGTTGCAGCGACCGACGCGATCATGTCGGGCGGCCATCAAAATGCCTTCGTCGCGATACGGCCTCCGGGCCATCACGCCGAAATCAACAAGCCGATGGGCTTCTGCTTTTTCGACAACGCGGCGATCGCCGCACGTCACGCGCAACGCAAATACGGCATTGGCCGTGCCGCCGTGGTTGATTTCGACGTTCATCACGGCAATGGCACCCAGGATATCTTCTGGGCCGATCCGACGGTCATGTACTGCTCGACCCATCAAATGCCGTTGTTTCCCGGCACCGGCGCCAAAGGCGAGCGCGGCGAGCACGACACCATCGTCAACGCGCCGCTTGCCCCGGACGATGGCAGCGCCAAATTCCGCGCCGCCTTCGAAAACGTGATCCTGCCGCAATTGCAGAAATTCAGCCCCGAGCTCGTCATCATCTCGGCCGGCTTCGACGCACATTTTCGCGACCCGCTGGCGTCGCTCAATCTCAAGGCAGAGGATTTCGGCTGGGTCACGCGCAAGCTAATGGACGTTGCGGACAAAAGCGCCGGCGGCCGTGTTGTCGCGATGCTGGAAGGCGGCTACGACCTTGTGGGGCTGAAGGAGTCGGTGGCGGCCCATGTCGCCGCGTTGATGGGAACCTGATTTCCCGCCACAATAGCCCCGCAAAAATCCATTTTGATTCAAGCGTCAGGAATGGCGCATCCGGGAACCCGATATGGCCGAGAATACTCAGACGGATGTCAAGAAGCTCTCCTTCGAGCGCGCGATCGAGGAACTTGAATCGATCGTCAAGCGGCTCGAGGACGGCAAGGTGCCGCTCGAGGAATCCGTGGCCATCTATGAACGGGGCGAAGCCTTGAAGCGGCGCTGCGAGGAATTGCTGCGGCAGGCCGAGGCGCGGGTCGAAAAGATCACGACCGACGCCGACGGCCAAGTGACCGGTTCCGAGCCGCTCGACGTTCAATAGTTGCCTGCAAGCGTTACCCTGCCTCGGCGCGTTCGCGCGTCACCATTGACCTTGCCGCCGGCGCACCCCACTTCGCGAACGCATGGCCAGTCCCGAGGCGACGCTGGCGTCGGGGGGCGTGACAGGCGGGAATGAACCCGCGAGTGGCCGAAAAAGCACATCGGTCCATCAAATAAACGCCGCCGATTGGCCAAACCGGAACCAAGGACCCACCTTCGGGTTTGAGGTCGACGCCCGCTAGATCTTCGTGCATCGCTGCTCGAGGGTTCCAGCGGGTTGGCTTTAGCCGCGGCTTTGTGTAATGGTTAGCACAGTATGGGCGTTTGAAGACGTACTGGGGGTGTTAACCCCTCGCAGTAAGTACCTCAAATACCTATCAGAAATGGCTGAGACGGGTGAAGCCAACAAGAGTGACGTAGATCACATTGACCGATCGGGAGCGGCTTTAGGCTTTCGAATCGGGCTTCCGCCCGCGCAGCTCGCTCCGGAAATCTGGATGTTGGCTGCGCTAATACTGTGCAACCCATCTCACGTCGGATTCCTGTTCCGACATACAAAATTGGAATGTCACCTGTGACCACATTTAGCAAGACGCCGCTTCTCGATACGATCCGCACCCCGGCCGATTTGCGCCGGCTCAAGCTGGAACAGATCCGACAAGTCGCCGACGAACTGCGCCAGGAAACTATCGATGCCGTCTCGGTGACGGGCGGGCATTTCGGCGCCGGCCTCGGTGTGGTCGAACTGACCACCGCCATCCACTATATTTTCGATACCCCGCGCGACCGGCTGATCTGGGATGTCGGCCATCAGGCCTATCCGCACAAGATCCTGACCGGCCGCCGCGACCGCATCCGCACGCTGCGCACCGGCGGTGGACTGTCCGGCTTCACCAAGCGAACCGAAAGCGATTACGACCCATTTGGCGCCGCGCATTCCTCGACCTCGATCTCGGCGGCGCTCGGCATGGCGGTGGCGCGCGACCTCTCCGGCGCCAAGAACAATGTGATCGCGGTGATCGGCGACGGCGCGATGTCGGCCGGCATGGCCTACGAGGCCATGAACAATGCCGGCGCGATGAATTCGCGGCTGATCGTCATCCTCAACGACAACGACATGTCGATCGCGCCGCCGGTGGGCGCAATGTCGGCCTATCTGTCCCGGCTCTATTCAGGCAAGACCTACCGCTCGCTGCGCGAGGCCGCGAAACAGATCAACAAGCGTCTGCCGAAGGTGCTGGCCGACCGCGCCAATCGTGTCGAAGAATACTCGCGCGGCTTCATGGTCGGCGGCGGCACGCTGTTCGAGGAGCTCGGTTTCTATTATGTCGGCCCGATCGACGGCCATAACCTCGACCATCTGCTGCCGGTGCTCCGAAACGTGCGCGATATGAAGGACGGTCCGATCCTGGTCCACGTCGTCACCCAAAAGGGCAAAGGCTATCCGCCGGCGGAAGCCTCCGCCGACAAATACCACGCCGTGGTCAAGTTCGACGTCGCCACCGGAGCGCAGGCCAAGGCAAAACCCAACGCGCCCGCCTATCAGAACGTATTCGGCCAGAGCCTCGTCAAGGAAGCGGAAAAGGACGACAAAATCGTCGGCATCACCGCGGCGATGCCGTCGGGCACCGGCATCGACATTTTCAACAAGGCATTCCCGAAGCGCACCTTCGATGTCGGCATCGCCGAACAGCATGCGGTGACATTCGCGGCAGGTCTTGCCACCGAAGGCTACAAGCCGTTCTGTGCGATCTATTCGACGTTCCTGCAGCGCGGCTATGACCAGGTCGTCCACGACGTGGCGATCCAGAGCTTGCCGGTGCGCTTTGCGATCGATCGCGCCGGCCTCGTCGGCGCCGACGGCGCTACCCATGCCGGCTCGTTCGACAACGCCTATCTCGGCTGCCTGCCCAATTTCGTCATCATGGCGGCCTCGGACGAGGCCGAGCTGGTGCACATGGTCGCCACCCAAGTTGCGATCAACGACCGCCCGAGCGCGCTGCGCTATCCTCGCGGCGAGGGCCGCGGCGTGGACCTGCCCGAAGTCGGCATACCGCTTGAAATCGGCAAGGGCCGCATCGTCCAGGAAGGCAGCAAGATCGCGCTGTTGTCGTTCGGCACGCGTCTGGCCGAATGCGAAAAGGCGGCCGACGAACTCGCCGCCCATGGCCTTTCCACCACCATCGCCGACGCGCGGTTCATGAAGCCGCTCGACGTCGATCTGGTCTTGAAGCTCGCGCGCGAGCACGAGATCCTGCTCACCGTCGAGGAAGGCGCGATCGGGGGCTTCGGTTCCCACGTCATGCAGACGCTGGCCGAGCACGGCATGCTCGACAATGGCTTGTTGAGAGCGCGCTCGATGGTGCTGCCCGACGTGTTCCTCGATCACGATACGCCGGCCGCGATGTATGCCCGTGCCGGCCTCGACGCCAAGGGCATCGTCGCCAAGGTGTTCGAGGCGCTGGGCAAGGACTTCAAGATCGAAGCGGTCAAGCTCGCCTGAGGCGGTGAAGATATATCTGGCAGGCCCCGATGTGTTCCTGCCGGACGCCGCGGCGATCGGAAGGCGCAAGGTCGAGATTTGCGCGCGTCACGGCCTGACCGGACTTTACCCGCTCGATAGCGAGGTCGACCGGTCGGCAGGCGACGTCTCGCTCAACGTCTTCAAGGGCTGCGAAGTCATGATGGATGCGGCCGACGCCGTCATCGCCAATCTCACGCCGTTTCGCGGACCGGGCGCCGACCCCGGAACCGCCTACGAGCTCGGCTATATGGCGGCACGCGGCAAGTTCTGCCTCGGCTACTGCAACGATCCCTCGCTCTACGTTGATCGGGTGCGTCGATTCACCGTTGTGCGTTCCCAGGACGGGCGCCTGATCGATGCAGACGGACTGACCGTCGAGGATTTCGGATTGGCCGACAACCTGATGATGGTCCATGCGCTCGATCTGCATGGTTGCGCCCTGGTGACGCCGACAAAGGCCGCCGCGGACATATGGCGGGACTTCACCGCGTTCGAGGCCTGCGTGCGTTTGGCGGCCGAGCGCATTGTCTCGCATTAAATCGCGAGTGAAAGCATGTCCCCTTCCCGCAAGCGCGCCGATATTTTGCTGGTCGAGCGCGGCCTGTTCGAGAGCCGGGCGCGCGCGCAGGCGGCCATCGAAGCGGGCCTCGTCACCGCCAACGACAAGACGGTCGTGAAAGCGTCCGAGGCCGTTGCCGCCGACGCGAATTTGCAGGCGCAGCCCGCGCACCCCTTTGTCTCGCGCGGCGGGGTGAAGCTTGCGGGCGCGCTCGAGACCTATCCGATCGAGATCGAGGACCATGTCTGCCTCGACGTCGGCGCGTCCACCGGCGGCTTCACCGAGGTCCTGCTTGCCAGCGGCGCTGCCCTGGTCTTTGCCATCGATGTCGGGCGCGGGCAATTGCATCCATCGCTGCGGGACCATCCCAAGGTGGTTTCGATGGAGGAGACCGACATCCGCGCCTTCGAAGGCAGGCGCTTGCCGGCACGGCCGGACATCGTCGTCATCGACGTCAGTTTTATTTCGCTCAAAGCCGTGCTGCCGGTGGCGTTGTCGCTGGCCGCCGCACCGATGCATCTCTTGGCACTGATCAAGCCGCAATTCGAGGCGCCGCGAAAGCATTCCAAGCGGGGCATTATTCGCAACGCGATGGTGCATCAGGAGGTTTGCGACGACATCGCAGCTTTTGCATCAAGGCTCGGGTGCACCGACATCCAACTATTCCCGTCCTCGATCAAGGGCGGCGACGGCAACATCGAATTCTTCCTCGGCGCACGCCGTGGTTGAGAGAATTGCGATCGATCATGTCGGCCACCGCGGCGATGGCGTCGCCTTCGTGGGCGACGAAAGCGTCTATGTGCCGTACACGCTCTCCGGCGAGACCGCCGAAGTCGAGGGTGTCACCGGCCATCCCGATCGCCGCCGCCTGCTCCGGATCGTAAGCGCAAGCCCGCAGCGGATCGCGCCATTTTGCCCGCATTTCGCGACCTGCGGCGGCTGCGCCATCCAGCACTGGCAGGCTGACGCCTATCGCGCCTGGAAGCGCAATATCGTGGTGGAGACGCTGGCGCAGGCGAAGCTCGACTGCGCCGTAGCGCCGCTGATCGACGCCCATGGCCTCGGCCGCCGGCGAATCACGCTGCACGCCCGGATCGGCACGCATGAAGTGCTCAAGGTCGGCTTCACGGCTGCCCATTCGCACGACATCATTCCGGTCGATCGCTGCCCGATCCTCGATCCGGCCTTAGCCGGCGCGCTCGATGCCGCCTGGGCCATCGCCGAACCGCTTGCTTCAATTGGAAAGCCGCTCGATATCCAGATCACGGCAACCGACAACGGCCTCGATGTCGATGTGCGCGGGTCCGGGCCGCTGCCGGCGGCGATGATCGCAAGACTATCCGGCATCGCCGAACGGCACCGCCTGGCGCGGCTGACGCGGCATGGCGAATTGGTGCTGCTGCGCAGGCCGCCTGTCATCACGATCGGCGCGGCGCAGATCACCTTGCCGCCCGGTTCGTTCCTGCAGGCAACACTTGCCGGCGAGGCAACGCTGGCGGCGCTGGTGGCGGAGCACGCCGGACACGCCAGGCACATCGCCGACCTGTTCTGCGGGATCGGGCCGTTTGCCCTGAGATTGGCGGCCAAGGCGAAGGTGTCAGCGTTCGACAACGACGCGGGCGCGGTCGCCGCCTTGCAGAAGGCCGCGACCGCGACAAGCGGATTGAAGCCGGTCAAGGCGGAAGCGCGCGACCTGTTCCGGCGTCCGCTGATGGCGCAGGAACTGCGCGACTATGAGGCGATCGTGTTCGATCCACCGCGCCAGGGCGCCCGGGCGCAGAGCTTTCAGCTCGCGGCGAGCAAGGTCGGCGTGGTGGTTGCGGTCTCCTGCAATGCTGCAACCTTTGCCCGTGACGCGCGGATCCTCCTCGACGGCGGCTACAGGCTGGAAGCCGTGACCCCGGTCGATCAGTTCCGCCACACGGCGCATGTCGAGCTGGTGGCGCGGTTCAAGAGGTAGCGCGTCTTCGCCGGGTGCTCCATGTTTACAGACACGCCCCGCTTACCCTCCTTGAAGGGGCTTGTAGTGCTCTAAGGAAAAAAATGAGCGCTCCATTGACGACCGGAATCGGACAGCGCATCGCCATATTGTTTAGGCCAAATGATATCCAGCTCGTCTCTTCGCTGTTGACCGACGAATGCGGCCCAAGCCTCACTAAATATCCCGAGCTCCTGGAACGAATCCGCTTCGCCGTATTGAAGCTTAGCCACGGCGACCTCAACGCCCTGCAGCAGGCCATCGATCTGGCTAAAAGCGATTGGAGAGATGCCCTGGTTGCCGCTGGCTTTGCAGACGACATCAAGGCGCATGAGTCGTGGTGGCCGGAAGACCCGAAAGCAACCCCAAAGTAGTTTCGTAGCCCGAGGCTACCGCCCCCACCTGTCCTGCCAGATCTTCTCGCCGATCAGGCAGGACACCCGCGGCTCCTTCTCGGCGACCGGGACGACCGGGCGAGCTGGTGTGCGGCCCGCGACCTCGAGCAGCAGCTTGGTGCGGATCGCCTCCTTGAACTTTTCGCGATCCTTGATCGACACCACGAACGAGCCCGGGCCGCCGATCACGCAATCCTCGTAGTACCAATCGAGGTTGTCGATATCCATGGTCGAATAGGACGGCTCTTTCACCATGATCGGCAGGCCGTTGATGACGATGCCCTTCGAAAGGGCCTCGTCGCGCGCGCCGAGCACGGGCGCGCCGTTGTTGTTGGGACCGTCACCGGAGATATCGATGACGCGGCGCAGGCCGTGATAGGGATTTTCGTCGAACAGCGGCATCGCGAAATAGATCGCGCCCGAAATCGAGGTGCGCGACGCGCGGCGGATCGGCGTTTTCAGGATCTCACCTGCGACGGCATCGGCGGTTTCCGGACCGTCGATCACCCGCCAGGGAATGATGATCTTCTGGTCGCTCGAGGCAGCCCATTCGAAATAGGTGATCGCGACCTTGCCGTTCGGCAGGCTTTTGAGCGCCTGCAGGAATTCCTTGGAGACTAGCGCCTGCGCATAGCCTTCGCGCTGGATGGCGAGCTCATCCATGTCCATGGAATAGGAGACGTCGACAGCCAAGATCAGTTCGACGTCGACGGTTGCAGCCTGATCCTTGTCCGCCAAATGGTGCTTCGGACCGGGCGCGGCGAGGCCCGCGACATCGCCACCCGCCAGAGCGCCGGCAATCAACACAGCCCCGATCGAGATACACCAGCGCATCGGCTGCCCTCCCCGTCGAACGAAAAGGATCGTGACACGCAAATTGCGCGGCGCAAAGCGGGAACATTGTTTGCCCTTCACATTCGCTTTAACCGGATTGCTCGGCTGAATTTGCCGCGGCTGCAACGAAGCCTCGCAAATCTGCCGGTTCCACCGCGGGCCGGGAGACGGTATTCTGGCTGCATCCAACGGAGAACATCACAGGGTGCCGCCGGAATGACTGACGCCGTCACCAAACCGAAAACCAAAGTCAAGACCAAGACCGAGAGGCCCCGCCTGCACAAGGTGATCCTCATCAACGACGACTACACGCCGCGCGAGTTCGTCGTCACGGTGCTGAAGGCGGAATTCCGCATGACTGAGGACCAGGCGCACAAGGTCATGATCACGGCGCACCGGCTTGGCGTGTGCGTGGTCGCGGTCTTCACCAAGGACGTTGCCGAGACCAAGGCGACGCGGGCGACCGACGCCGGCCGCGCCAAGGGCTATCCGCTGTTGTTCACCACCGAGCCGGAGGAATGATGCTGTCCGCACGAGCCGCCGATCAACCGCGCAGCGTTTCCTCGGCAAGCCCGTAGACGCGTGCGGCCTTCGAGAAGCCGGCGACGGGAAATTCGCCGAGATCGGTCCAGCCCTCGGCGCAGGCGCCGGCGAACACCTCCGACGCCACTACCGTGCGCGCAAGCCGGCCGGCGATTTTCTCCAGACGCGCCGCGAGGTTGACGGCCGGACCGATGCAGGTGAAGTCGAGCCGGCTGGAGCCGCCGATATTGCCAAACAAAATGCCGCCGATATGCAGCGCCACGCCGAAACGGAAACGTTCGACGCCCTCGCCGCTCGGGTAGCGCATGGCATCGACATTGGCGCGCGCCTCGCGCGCAGCCTCCAGCACGCGGGCGCAAACTTCATCGATATTGCCGTCGTCCTTTGCGATCGGGAACACGGCGAGCAGTCCGTCGCCCATGAACTTCAATATCTCTCCACCGTGCCGGCGAATTGTCGGCACCTGGCAGTCGAAATATTGATTGAGGACGTCGACCACGATTTCCGGCGCCAGGCGGTCCGACAACGTGGTGAAGCCGCGCAGGTCGGACAGCCAGATCGCCGCCTGCATGGTTTCCGCATGGCCACGCCGGATTTGGCCCGCGAGAATCCGCTCGCCGGCGCGGTTGCCCACATAAGTATCGAGTAGCGTCGCCGCGGTGCGGCGCAGCGCCCAAATCTCCCCTAACCGGGCAAAGGGAGCCACGATCGTGCGCAGCGCCGCCAAATGTTCGTCGGAGAAACCGTCCGCGTGCCTGGTGGTCCAGCTCGTCGCGTGCGTGGTGCCGTCGGTAAACTGAAGCGGCAGCGCGATGTAGTCGGTGACGCCTTCACCGCGCATGTCGTCGAAGAACGGAAAGCGCCGGCTCTCGGGATCATCCAGCCGATATCTGACTTCCTGCCCGCTGCCATACAGGATCGCCAGCGGGCTTTGCCGAAAAGCCGGCGAATCCGGCAGATCGAAATCCGCCGTATTGACGACGACGTCCCCTCCCTGCCGCCAAATGAAGCTGCGGCCGTAAGTGTCAGGATGCAGCGTCCGCACGAAGGCGCCCACACGCCAGAGCGGCATCCCGGCCGCAACCAGCCGCTCGCAGGTCTCCCTCAAGAGCGCGACCGGCGTCGGCGCCGACCGCGCGCCGTCGATCAGCCAGGCGGCGAGGTCTTCAAGGCTCGATGCGTCCATGGGGTGAGGCATCCGGTGGAATATGAATTGAGATCATAATGTAGCGCGAAAATAGGTTGAATTTCTGGAAGTCTGATATATGTTATCCATATCATATATCTCGGTGGAGACAATGCGGACACTGATTGATCTCGGCGACACCCAAGTTCAGGCGCTGGACGAATTGTCAAAAAGAGAGAAGCGATCGCGCGCGGCGCTGATCCGCCAAGCGATCGATGATTATCTCACGAACCGGCGCGACGAAAAGCAAGGCGACGCGTTCGGCCTGTGGGGCAAACGCAAGTTGGACGGTTTGGCCTATCAGAAAAAACTGCGTGGCGAATGGTGAAAGCGCTATTCGACACCAACATTCTGGTCGACTATCTCAATGCCGTTCCCCAAGCGCGCACTGAACTTCAACGTTACGCGAAAAAAGCCGTCAGTATCATCACGTGGGTGGAGGTGATGGTTGGCGCTACTGGCGACGTCGAAGTTGCGACGCGCAGTTTTCTGAGCTCTTTCGAGGTCATTGCGCTCGACCGGGCGATTGCTGAACGTGCCGTCAACCTGCGTCGCGACCATCACATCAAACTGCCCGACGCCATTATCTGGGCAACAGCGCAGGCAGGCGAGATGCTCTTGGTCACGCGAAACACCAGGGATTTCGCAACCGGCGATCCTACCATCCGCATGCCCTATAGATTGTGAGCCACCGCCCCGGTCAAAGCGTCTCACCGTTTACGAGGGTCGCGGTTATGGAAAGGATTGCCGCATCATCAGAAAGGTCAGAGGTCAAATACTGAATCACGAGGTAGTCCCCTCTAACAAAATGCCGACCCCGAAGCGCGCGCAGGCGATCGTAGGGAAAGGAAAAGTAGATAAAGTCCTTATGGTTGATGTGCGCTCGGTTAGCTTTGCTGTCGAGACTCTGAAAGAACGCCAGATGATCCTTGATCCGGTCACTCTCTGGAAGAATCCCCACGAAGAGGTGCGTCACTTCGAGGTCGTTCGAACGCGTGACCCCCAATAAGTCGTCGATCGCCGAAACGGCACGACCGAATTTCTCTTTGTTGGTGTTCCCGCTGGTGGTTGCATTCACAGTGTTATCTTTCGCCGAGAGTGACGGGCACATCGGCCCCAACAAGGATAGTCCTAACAGGATGCTGAAAGCTTTCCTCGGCCCGCGCATTGGACGCCTAAAAGCAAAACCCGGCATGAAACGGCACCTAATTCTAATCATGACAACAAATGCGACGTGCATCGTAGCGCGCAGGATACAATGAACCTATCGCCGGCCTCGCGTTTCTCGAATTTGCGGTTCACACTTTGCTAATCGACCCTGCGACTTTCGACCCAGCCCGTAGCCAATCCGCGACATCGGCGCGGTTTGGAACGAGTTGGGCAGCACAAGTCGTCTCACGCACTGAGTTCTGTCAGCATTTGCGCCACAATCGGCTGCAAGTTGGGCAGGTGAACTGTCGCGATTTCCCAAAGCTGGTTGTCGTCGAGACGCTGGTATTCGTGGCGCAAAATGTTACCGATCCCGATGATGGAGCTCCAAGGCGCATTGGGATATTTGGCGAGCACATCCGGCGGCAACGCTTTTGCGGCTTCCGACACGATCTGCAGGGCGCGCTCCACCGCGCGGCGGTGCATGTAGCTGCCTTGGTATTGCGCAAACGAAAGGCCGCGAACGATCATGGCAACGCCTTCGTCTCATCGCGAATGTGAAGCAGACGGGCACGGGGGCTCTTGCTGGCGGCCATCAAAAAATCCGCACCGCCTCGCGTTCGACATCCTTGACAATGTAAGGCGACAAGCCCGTGCGGGTCGAATAGCCAATCTCGACGTCATCGCCGAACGCCTTCTGGATGGCTTCGTACGCATCCATGAACGGCAGAAATCCAAAGTCGCGGTCGGGAGCCGGATCAACGAAGACATCCACATCGGAGCCGGATTGGGCTTCATCGCGGGCATGCGATCCGAACAGGTAAAGCGCCGCCACCCCGAAATCCCGCAAGGCGGGTTCGGTTTGCTTCAACTTTGCAATGACCTCATCGCGGCGCATGTCCCAAATATAGGCCAAAGGGCAGGAATTTTCCAATGCCAGCTATCCGCCCACCTGCCCGCGATGCCGCAGAAAATGATCGGCCAGCACGCAGGCCATCATGGCCTCGCCGACCGGGACCGCGCGGATGCCGACGCAAGGATCGTGGCGGCCCTTGGTTGCGATGTCGGTCTCGGTGCCCTTGCGGTCCACGGTCTTGCGCGGGGAGAGGATCGAGGAGGTCGGCTTCACGGCAAAGCGCGCCACCACCGGCTGGCCGGTGGAGATGCCGCCCAGAATGCCGCCGGCGTGGTTGGAGAGGAATTTGGGGCCCTGGTTGCCCATCCGCATTTCGTCGGCGTTTTCCTCGCCGGATAATTCGGCAGCGCCAAAGCCGGCGCCGATCTCGACGCCCTTCACGGCATTGATGCTCATCATTGCGGCCGCCAGATCAGCATCGAGCTTGGCATAGATCGGCGCGCCCAGTCCCGCCGGCACGCCTTCCGCCACGATCTCGATGACTGCGCCGATCGATGATCCCTTCTTCCTGACGTCGTCGAGGTAGCTCTCGAAGAACGCGGCCTTGTCCTTGTCGGGACAGAAGAACGGATTTTTGGCGATCTCGTCCCAATCCCATTTGGCGCGATCGATCTTGTGCGGCCCCATCTGCACCAGCGCGCCGCGCACGCTCACCTCGGGCACGATTTTTCGCGCGATCGCGCCGGCTGCGACACGCGTCGCGGTCTCGCGCGCCGACGAGCGCCCGCCGCCGCGATAATCGCGCAGGCCGTATTTGGCCTCATAGGTGAAGTCGGCGTGGCCGGGGCGAAACTTGTCCTTGATGTCGGAATAATCCTTGGAGCGCTGGTCGGTGTTCTCGATCACAAGCGCAATCGGCGTGCCCGTCGTCACCTGCACGCCACTCTCGGGATGTGCCATCACGCCGGACAGGATTTTCACCGCATCCGCCTCCTGGCGCTGGGTGGTGAAGCGCGACTGCCCGGGACGGCGGCGATCGAGGTCGTGCTGGATGTCTTCGACGGCGAGCGGGATCAGCGGCGGACAGCCATCGACCACGCAGCCGATCGCGACCCCATGGCTCTCGCCAAAGGTCGTGACCCGGAACATGTGGCCGAAGGTGTTGTAGGACATGATGGTTACGTAGACACGCTCGCGTTAACATTTAGCGTCACCGTAATGAGGTAACGCGCGTGGATGCCCGGGACAAGCCCGGCGTGACGCCGGATAGGCCTTAACTATACTTATCCAGCCCGCCGGCGCCGAACACATAGACCGCACCCTGCTCGATCACGAGGTCGGCGGCGCTCTGCGGCGTCTCGATGCCGAGCGCCACCATCAAGGCCCGCGCGGTGCCGCCATGCGCGACTACAACCGTGTCTTCCCGCAACTGGTCGTACCAGCTTTGCACCCTCGCCTGCACCCCGACGTAGCTCTCGCCGCCCGGCGGCGACATCGTCCATTTTTCGGCCTGGCGCCTGGCGAAAAATTCGGGATCGGCAGCCTGCATCTCGGCCAGCGTCGAGCCTTCCCATTCCCCGTAGCCAATTTCGCGCAAGCGATCATCGAGCCGGTAATCCACGAGCGGCAGTTTTAGCTCGCCGCGCACCAGTTCCATGGTCGACCGCGCGCGGCCGAGCGGACTGGAAACGAAGCTGAGAGCCGACTTGTCGCGCCCTTCGCGCACAAAGAGATCGGCGAGGATTTGGCCGGCGTGGGCCGCCTGCCTGCGGCCGAGATCGTTGAGCGGGACGTCCCGGGCGCCCTGCAGCCTGCCTTCCGCATTCCACGCCGTCTCGCCATGGCGGATGTAGTAGATCGTGGGCATTCAATTCCCGTTCGTCATGGCCGGGCTCGTCCCGGCCATCCACGTCTTGTTCTGCAACCAAAAAAGAAGACGTGGATGCCCGGCACAAGGCCGGGCATGACGAGCATTCAGTCCTTGGCTAACGAAATATCCGGTGCGTCGGGACGTTTCATCCCGAGCACGTGGTAACCGGAATCGACGTGATGCACCTCGCCGGTGACGCCGCGCGACAGGTCGGACAAAAGGTACAGCGCACTGTCGCCGACTTCCTCCGTTGTGACGTTACGGCGCAGCGGCGCGTTGAATTCGTTCCATTTCAGGATGTAGCGGAAATCGCCGATGCCGGAGGCGGCCAGCGTTTTGATCGGTCCTGCCGAGATCGCGTTGACGCGGATGTTCTTCTCGCCGAGATCGGCGGCGAGATAGCGCACACTCGCCTCAAGCGCTGCTTTAGCAACGCCCATGACATTATAATGCGGCATCCACTTTTCGGCGCCGTAATACGTCAGCGTCAGGATCGAGCCGCCGTCCACCAAAAGCTTTTCGGCGCGCTGCGCGATCGCCGTCAGCGAGTAGCAGCTGATCAGCATGGTCCTGGAGAAGTTGTCGGCGGTGGTTTCGAGATAGCGGCCGTCGAGTTCGTCCTTATCGGAGAATGCGATGGCATGGACCACGAAATCGATCTTGCCCCACTTCTGCTTGAGCATGTCGAAGGCCGCATCGATGGTCGCTGAATCGGTGACATCGCAATGGCCTAGCAGGATACCGTCAAGCTCCCTGGCAAGCGGTTCGACGCGTTTTTTCAGCGCGTCACCCTGCCAGGTGAGCGCGATCTCGGCGCCTGCCGCACGGCATGCCTTGGCAATTCCCCACGCGATCGAGCGGTTATTGGCAACGCCGAGAATGACCCCGCGCTTGCCCTGCATCAGAGAAGAATTTTGCGCCATCCGCTTTCCACTTCGAGGCTCGTGAAGGGCTGGGGTACACCAGCGCTCTACCCCGGTACAGCCCAAATCGCCCCCACGTTAATACTGTGCGGGCGGCAACCCTGACCAGGCGGAATAGCCGGAATAGCCGCGTCATGGGGGTGTTATGTTGGGTAAGGCGTGAACGCCAGCACGGTTCAAGATTGGGCTACCAAGATCGAGCTTCAATGAGCGCATTTCGTCAGAGTGTCGAAGACATGATCCCGGCCCTGCGCCGCTATGCCCGCGCGCTGGCGCGCGACGCCGATATCGCCGACGACCTGGTGCAGGACACGCTGGTGCGGGCGCTACGCTCGGAGCGGCTGTTTCTCGGCGGTGACGTCAGGAGCTGGCTCTACACCATCCTGACCAATCTCAACAAGAACCGCCGGCGATCGCTCGCCCGGCGGCCGCAATTCATGCCGCTGCTCGAGAACAATCCCGACGCCAGTGGCACCGAAGCGGAAGGCCGCGACATTTCGCGCGCGCTGACCACCCTTGTCGAGGAGCAGCGCGCGGTGCTGCTGCTGGTAATGCTGGAGGGATTGAGCTACCGCGAGGTCGCCAACATTCAGGGCGTGCCGATCGGCACCGTAATGTCCCGGCTTGCCCGAGCGCGCGCCCACGTGAAAGCCTCGCTCGAAGGCGAGCGTCCAACGCTGCGGCGTGTGAAATAGCTAATACCGATGATTTAGTGGCAAGTGTTATGCAGAAGCAATTTTCAGCAGTTTCGATCCGGACTTTTGAGAAGAGACCAGGACAATGACCGATCCCAGGATTCCCGTCACCGAAGACGAGCTGCACGCTTACGTCGACAACGAGCTGCCGGCCGAACGCCGCGGTGATGTCGAGGCATGGCTTGCGGCGCATCCCGACGATGCCGAGCGGGTGCGATCGTGGCGGGCGATGGCCGAGATGCTGCATGCACGCTACGACGCGGTCGCCAACGAGCCGGTGCCAAAGCGCTTGGAGCTCGAGCGGCTGGAGCGGCAGCCGCGCAAATGGATCTACGGCGCGATCGCAGCAGCGCTGGTGGCGTTCGTCGCCGGCGGCGGGGCGGGCTGGGTGGCACATGGCGTCGCCGCCTCCCCTTCGACGTTCCAGAGCTTCACACTCGACGCGCTCGATGCGCATCGGCTCTATGTCGTCGAGGTTCGCCATCCCGTCGAGGTGCCGGGCAATGAACGCGCGCATCTGCAGCAGTGGTTGACCAAGCGCTGCGGCTGGACCGTCCATGCACCGGAGCTCGACACGACGGGCCTCAAGCTCGTCGGTGGACGGCTGTTGCCCGGCCCGAGCGGACCGGCATCGTTCCTGATGTATGAGAGCGCGTCAGGCGAACGCTTCACCGTTTACACCGCCAAAGCCGAGACCGAGGCGACGCAGATGCGCTATACCAAGCGGGACAATAACGGCGCGCTGTTCTGGGCCGATCGCGGCGTCGGATACGTGGTGAGCGGCAGCAGCGACCGCGAACGCCTGATGCAGGTCGCGCGCCTCGTCTACGACCAGACGGAGAAGAGCGGCGGATAGTTAAACCTGAGGGCGAGTAGTCGCCGGTGTCCCAATTCCGACATTGAAAATCTGGAATCAAGTCATCGACGCGTCTCATTATCGCACCGGTTGATCACGCGAAAATGAGCAGCGTTCGATCCGCCGATCGACGCGAGCGGCCTCGATTGGGGTTTGGTACCGCGCTGGTCCCCCTCTCGAGGCCGCACCTTTTCTAGGCCACATTTCAGGGCCTGCCGAGATCCTCTAAAAACTCATACCGGTGGCGATCAGCCGAGATCGCTGCGAGGATTGTAGGGGTGTCGATCCCGCCATTTCTGCATCAATGCCTCTAGTTCGGCATCGTTCCCATCGGGCAGCATAATCCGCGTAGTGACGAACAGGTCGCCGGTGCCGCCGCCGGCGGTCGGCAGGCCCTTGCCCTTGAGGCGGAAGGTCCGGCCACTGGAGGTGTTTTTCGGAATGGAAAGTTCCACCGCGTTGCCCAGGGTGGGCACCCGAACCTTGCCGCCCAGCACGGCCTCATAGAGCGTGATCGGCAAATCGACCTTGAGATCGCTGCCCTCGACCTTGAAAAAGGCATGTGGTGCGATGTTGATGGTGATCAGGAGATCGCCGGGTGGGTGGCCGGGCGCGGTCTCGCCCTGCCCCTTCAGCCGGATCTGCTGACCGGCGACGACGCCTGGCGGGACCTTGACGTCGAGTTCCTTGCCACTCGGCAACCGAACCCGCTTCTCGGCGCCCCTCGCTGATTCTTCGAGCGAGACCGTCATGGCGACGGAAAGATCGAGATCGAGTCCGATTCCGCCGGTCTCGAACTCGAATGGGCTGCTGCGGCCCGAGCGGGCACCGCGTCCCGCAGCGCCGCCGAACATGCTGTTGAGGATGTCCTCGAAGGCCGCCCCGCCCGCGCCAGCCGGGCCGCCGCCGCTGCGGAACGTGTAGGTTTCGAAGCCGCCCGACGGGCCCGCGCGCCCGCGCGGGTCGCCACCGGAAAAGCCTCCGCCAGGAAAGCCTTGAAAGCGCGGCTTACCCTCAGCGTCGATCTCGCCGCGATCGAACTGCTTGCGCTTGTCCTCGTCGCCGATGATCTCGTTGGCCGAATTGATCTCGGCAAAGCGTGCGGCCGCCTTCGGATCGTTCTTGTTGTTGTCGGGATGATGCTTCTTGGCGAGCTTGCGGTAGGCGCTCTTGATCGCCGCAGCGCTGGCGCCCCGCGGCACCCCCAAGACCTCATAGGGGTCGCGCATCCGTCACCTCTCCTTTAAAGGGAAATCAGACCTGAACTTTACGGCAATTTGCCCTACGACTTCATCTGGTGTCTCAGTTGCATTTTTGCAACTAGTTGGGACAACCGCCTGTTCAGCCCTGTCTCCAAGGCTTTAACGTATGAATTTCCCACCGGCCCTGACCGGTCTGGCACGCAGCGCCCTGCAGCCAGGTTTCGGTCCGCCCATTAACGTAGCTTGCCAAAAAATCCCTGCAAGTACGCCCGTCTTCCGCTGAATAGACCTGCGCCAGCGGCGTCACCGAGCCGCGGGCGCCGGTTTCAGGGTTTTCCCAGGGTTGGCTGGAATCTTTGTTGCCCTTGGTCAGCACGTCGGAGGCGGCATTGCGGGCGAAGGCGAGATCGCTCTCGGTCGGCACCGATGCGCCCGCCTGCCCCGCGGCGACAGAGCCCGTCAAATCCTTGTTGCTCATCTTGGCGAAGGCGCCCTCGATGCGCGACATGCTGCAGCCGCCGGCGTCAAAGCCGATTAGAATGAATGTCATCACGGCGCCTGCGGGCCGGATCGCCGATAGGCCAACGCGCGCCCATGCCCTATATAGGATGTGCCTACATAGGGATCGCAGCACGGTTCTGACCGCGGGCGCACGCAACTCGGAACTCCTGACATGGCCGACACGACCTCCATCAAACACCCGACACCGTTAACAACGGGTGATTTTACGCAAGCCGAGGAACCGTTGGCGCTGTTCGCCGAGTGGTTCGCGGAGGCGGTGAAGGCCGAGCCGAACGATCCCAACGCCATGTCGCTTGCGACGGTCGACGAGAGCGGCCTGCCCGACGTGCGGATGGTGTTGATGAAGGGCTATGACGCCGATGGCTTTGTGTTCTACAGCCACATTGCGAGCCAAAAGGGCCGCGAGCTCGCCGCAAATCCTAAGGCGGCTTTACTATTTCACTGGAAGTCGCTGCGCCGGCAGGTCCGCATCCGAGGGCTAGTGTCGGCGGTTATCGACGCCGAGGCCGACGCCTATTTCGCCACGCGCCCCAAACAGGCCCAGATCGGCGCCTGGGCCTCCAAGCAGTCGCAACCGCTGGAGAGCCGCTTTGCGTTCGAGCAGGCGATCGCGCTGGTCGCGGCCAAATACGTCATCGGCGAGGTGCCGCGCCCGCAGGGGTGGAGCGGCTGGCGCGTCGCGCCGCTGCAGTTCGAATTCTGGCACGACCGGGCGTTCCGCCTCCACGACCGCATCGAATTCCGCCGCGCGGGAGCGGATCAGCCCTGGTCCAAGACGCGGCTTTATCCGTAGAGTAAGTCATGGCCGGGCTCGTCCCGGCCATCCACGTCTTTCTTTTTCGAAAGTAAGACATGGATACCCGGCGCAAGGCCGGGCATGACGAAGAAAAAGAGAACCGTTTATGCCTTCTTCCGCCAACACGCCGCGGCGCACGCTGCTTCTGACCGGAGCCAGCCGCGGCATCGGACACGCCACCGTGATCCGCTTTTCGTCGGCCGGCTGGCGCGTCATCACCTGCTCGCGGCATCCGTTCCCGGAAGACTGCCCGTGGGACGCGGGGCCTGAGGACCACATCCAGGTCGACCTTGCTAACCATGACGACACCACCCGCGCGATTTCCGAAATCCGCCGGCGGCTGGAAGGCGGCACGCTGCATGCGCTCGTCAACAATGCCGCGATTTCGCCGAAGGCCGAAGGCGGCAAGCGGCTCGGCTCGATCGATACCGACATCGAGACCTGGAGCCATGTCTTCCGGGTTAATTTCTTCGCCCCGATCATGATGGCGCGCGGGCTGATCAAGGAGCTCGCGGCCGCGAAAGGCTCGGTGGTCAACGTCACCTCGATCGCGGGCTCACGGGTACATCCATTCGCGGGTGCGGCGTATGCGACCTCGAAGGCGGCGCTGGCCTCGCTGACGCGGGAAATGGCGTCCGACTTTGGCCGTATCGGCGTGCGCGTCAATTCGATTGCGCCGGGCGAGATCGATACCGCGATCCTCTCGCCGGGCACCGAGAAGATCGTCGAGCAGCAGATCCCGCTGCACCGGCTCGGCACGCCCGACGAAGTCGCGAAGATTATCTATGTGCTGTGCACGGAGACGAGTTCTTACGTGAACGGCGCCGAGATCCACATCAACGGCGGCCAGCACGTGTAAGCTTCGCAACCGATCGCCTTTCTTGAGGTCAACTCCCAACGGATCAAGATCGCCCGCACCAATAGGACGCTTCGCTTCCACGGTTCCGCTGTATGAGGAATTGCGGCCGCCTTATCCGGCGGAATTCTTTCGCGACGTGGCGAAGAAACTGGGGTTCGGAAAGCAGCACCGCCTGATCGACCTCGGCACCGGGCCCGGGCTGTTGGCGCTCGGATTTGCGCCTTATGTCGGGCGCATCGTCGGCGTCGATCCGGAGCCGGCCATGCTGGCCGCCGCGCGGGAGGCGGCCGGGCGGGCGTCACAGGCTTTCACCTTGATAGAAGGCAAGGCCGAAGACCTTGCGGGCGACGTCGGGCCCTTCGACGTCGTGACGATCGGCAGAGCGCTGCACTGGATGGATCGCGATGCGATATCTGCGCGCCTCGAGCGGCTGGTGGCGCCCAATGGCGCGATCCTCGTCTGTTCGTCCTACTCCGCCGCTGATCGCCGCAACCCATGGCTGGATGAATACAACAAGGCGCGGCGCTTCTGGTCGGCGGCGAGCCTGTGGTCGGAAGGCGGCGGCGAGCGAACGCATCGGGACCTTGCGACGTTTTTTCGCGGCACGCGGTTTCACGTCGCCGACGTAATCAAGGTCGAGACCAGCCACGAGATCAGCGTGCGCGACCTCGCGCGCCGCGTGCTCACGTTTTCATCGTCCTCGCCGGACGTGCTCGGAGACAGGGTGGACGCGATGTTCACGCCCATCTCCTTCCGCAGGGCCGCGAAGGCTTGATCACCGAAGTCGTGGTGTCGACGGCGCAGGTCGCGCTTCGCCAGCTCACTTCATCAACCTTAACAGATGAACAGCAGGAATAGGTGAACAGCCTGGCTGCGGCGCCTGTCGATTCGTTCAGATCAAACCGCGCAATATTTGCGCGGCCTGCCAGCGAAGGTTGGCGGCGTTGACGTTAAAGGCGCTGGAGCATTCCTCATCGCGCTCGCCCTCCGACAGCGTCGCGCCGCAATAGCGGCAGAACCGCGCAGAGATCGCCGGCATCCTGCCAGCGACGTTACGGCCCGCTTGATAGCGGGCGAAATCGAGGACGTTCTCCGATGATGTTATGACTTTCTCAACCATTGCTGTCCTCGCGGCTCATGACAGCTTTATCGCAGAAAGATTTCGCTCAAACGTTCAGCGCAACGCTCAAATTTTACCGGAGAAATTGAGACCGGCACAACGTCGCGTTGACCCCTCACAGCCACTTCTTCCACTTGAAAAGAAAATACGGCAGCACGGCTGCCAGCACCATCGAGAATAGCGCGTAGGCGTAGCCGTGCTGCCATTCCAATTCCGGCATCACCTTGAAGTTCATGCCGTAGATCGAGGCGATCAGCGTCGGCGGCATCAAGACCACGGCCATCACCGAGAACAGTTTGATGATGTTGTTCTGCTCGAGGTTGACGACGCCGAGCATGGCGTCGAGCACAAATGTGATCTTGTTGGAGAGATACGAGGAGTGGTCGGTCAGCGAGGCCACGTCGCGCTGCATGGTCTTGAGCTGCTCGCGCATGTCCTTTGACCATTTCACGCCTTCCATCACCGCCGAGAGGAAGGTAACGACGCGGCCGATCGAAACCAGGCTCTCGCGCACCTTGGAGGTCAGGTCGCCCTTGCGGCCGATTGCGATCAGGATTTGCGAATACTGCTTGGCGTGGCCGTGCCGCTCGCTTTCGGGCTCGAAGATGTCATGGGAGACCTGGTCGATGTCGGCGCCGCAGCGCTCCAGAATGTCCGCGCAGCGATCGATCACCGCATCGAGCAATTCCATCAGCACCATTTCGCCGGTGATCGCGGCCGCGCACGATCTTGCGAGCTTGTGCTCGACCAGCGCGAACGGTTTCGGCTCATCGTAACGCACCGTGACCAGGCGGTGACCGGCGAGGATGAAGGTGACCGCGGTGGTTTTGGGCATGTCGCTATCGGAATTGCACATCAAGGTCGCGGTCATGTAGCGAGCGCCGTTCTCGATATAGAGCCGGCTGGAAATCTCGATCTCCTGCATGTCCTCCCGGGTCGGCACCGCGATCCCCGCCAGCCGCTCCACCGCGCGATCCTCCGCCGCGGTCGGTTTGACGAGGTCGATCCAGATCGCGTTCTCCGGCAGCGTCGCGAGACCATCGACAGAGGCCTTCTTCAGCGAGGATTCGGCGGGAAGGAACACTGAAAACATGGAAAACCCCGAAATTGGCGCCAGACTTACGAAAGCGGACTTAGCTCGATTCTGGCAAGCGCTTCGTGACAAGAGCGTCGGCCGCCCGCCGCATTTCCGGTGTGTGGACCGCAAGCGCGCGGCGCAGCCTCCACGTCTGTTGCAGATTTGCTCAAAAACCGGCCGAGACGCCGAAATCTTGCGGCAAAAAAGCCACAGCTGACCTGCCGCAGCGCGGGATGGGACTCTGCGCTCTGGAATTGTGGCCGATTTTGACGATAATGCGGATTAACTGAATCATGGCGTTTTGGGCGCAAGATAGTTGCTGCAAGCGCTGGGCTTTCGATTGGAATACGCAATGTCGCTCAAGGTAAAACTCGTAATTCTGGCTGCCGGCCTGATGCTGTCGGGCTGCATGCAGTCCACGACCTTTGAGGCGACCAACACGACGAATTTCAAACCGCGTGACAAGGAACTGTTGGCCAAAATCCGCTACGCCAACACGCCCGTCGCAGAGCCGTTCCGCCGCGCTATCGTCGACTATCATCGCAAGGAAGCGCCCGGTTCCATCGTGGTCGATTCCGACAATCACTACCTCTATTACGTGCTCAATGATGGCAAGGCGATCCGCTATGGCATCACCGTCGGCGAGGAGGCAATGGCCTGGTCGGGCATCGCCAAGATCGGCAGCATGACCGAGTGGCCGGCCTGGCATCCGACCCCGGGCGAGATCTCGCGGCTGGGCGTTCCCACCTTCGTGGCGCCCGGACCGGACAACCCGATGGGCTCGCGCGCGATGTATCTCTATTCGGGCGGCAAGGACACGCTGTTCCGGATTCATGGCACCAATCAGCCGGAATATATCGGCGCGTCGATCTCCTCCGGTTGCATCCGGATGACGAACGAGGACGTGATCGATCTCTATAACCGGGTCAAGCTCGGCACCATCGTCGTGGTGCTCGAACCGCACCGCGGCGACTCGCCGTTCAATTCGCAGATGGCCCTGCAAGGCGGCGCCCAGGGCGGCCCGATGATGCAATAGTTTGCCGCATTAGTCGGTCCTCCGGGGCTCACGATCAAAAGCGCCGGTTTTGCCGGCGCTTTTTTGTTGGCGGCATTTTCGTTGGCGGTGTTGCCTCGGCTTCCGGCCTTGCGGTCGGCGGCTTCGCGGCATCAGGTTTGGGTTCGGACTTGGTGTCGGACTTTGTGTCGGATTTGGCGGCGACCTCGCGCGGCGGCGCGGCGGCGGGCCGCTCGGCTGGCAATAGCGGCGCGACCTGCGGCAGCGGATCCAACACGTCCCACTGGCATATCCTGTAGTTGTTGCGCCGCTCCATCAGGTCGAGATGGATGTGGTCCTCATGATACCAGTCCGAGCCTGGACCGAGCACCGTCGTAAACCGCGCGCACGCCGCGTGCAGCGTGCTCTCGCGCAAGTCCCGCGGCACCGCCCGGTCGGTCAGTGCAATCGATTGGCCGTCGGCAAGTTTTAGCGCCCGCACATCGAGCGCGTTGGCGCGGCCATGCTCGGAAAGCATCGCGCCGGCGACACCGTTGCGGCCGCGGCAATCATAGGAGTCGAAATTGTCGAGACCGCTGAGAACGCTGCCGAGGCCTGCCGCGAGCGGCGCCATGTCGGTGCGGATCCAGTCGGCGATGGCGGAGGCCATCTTGCAGCGGAGGATTGCGGGGGGGTTGACCTGCATCCGATGCTTGTCCGGCAGCACCACTGCTTCCAGCCGCACCAGATCCTCGCCGCCGCACCCGCCGGGACCGTGGATGTCAGGAATAGAGGGAGCGATCGCGATCTCCTCGCTCAACGCCTGCCGGCATGCCGAAGGCGGAGGCGCCGCAGGCGCGGCCTGTTCGGCCGGCTTGTCGGCCCCGGCAGGAACTGATTTTTCGGCGGCGGAAGGTTCGGGCGCAACAGGCGCCTCTGCCGGGCGCGGCCGCGGCAACGGCACGCTCGCCGCGCGCACTCTTCTGCGCAACCGCGGCGGAGGGTTGCCAAACAGGTCCCCCCAAATGCCAGGAAGGTGCCTCCGTGCGGCTTGCGCCGGCCCCACCTGCGTGCAAAGCACCAGCAACAGCGCCGTAGCGGTAACCATTGCCGCTGGCCTGCGACCAAAGGCGCCATAAGCCCATTTGCGGCTTGCGTTCTCCGCGGTAAAGTTCATGTCAATTCCGTGACCGCAGCCGAACGGCTTCCATCTGGATCGGCCATGCGCAAGCAATAACGCTCGAGGAGGGAATTCGTATGCTTGGTTTGATGCAAGATTGGCCGCTGCTGTGTCACCGGATTATCGAGCATGCCGCGCTCATTCATGGCTCGCAGGAGATCGTGACGCGGTCGGTCGAAGGCCCTATTCATCGTACCAACTACAGGGAAATCCGCGATCGCGCATTGAAAGTCTCGCAGCGGCTCGACCGCGACGGCACCAAGCTCGGCGACCGCGTCGCTACCATCGCCTGGAACACCTGGCGCCATCTCGAGGCCTGGTACGGCATCATGGGGATCGGCGCGATCTGCCATACCGTCAATCCGCGGCTGTTCCCGGACCAGATCGCCTGGATCATCAACCACGCGCAAGATCGCGTGGTGATGACCGACATCACCTTCGTGCCGATCCTGGAAAAGATCGCCGACAAGCTGCCGAGCGTGGAACGCTATGTCGTGTTCACCGACAAGGCACATATGCCGGAGACCACGCTCAAGAACGCGGTCGCCTATGAAGACTGGATCGCGTCAGCCGACGGCAAGTTCACGTGGAAGACCTTTGACGAGAATACCGCGGCCGCGATGTGCTACACCTCGGGCACGACTGGCGATCCCAAGGGCGTACTGTATTCGCACCGCTCCAATGTACTCCACGCGCTGATGGCCAACTCCGGTGATTCGCTGGGCGCCAATGCCGGCGATACCATGCTGCCGGTGGTGCCGCTGTTCCACGCCAACAGCTGGGGCATCGCGTTCTCGGCGCCGTCGATGGGAACCAAGCTGGTATTTCCCGGCGCCAAGCTCGACGGCGCGTCGGTCTTTGAGCTTCTGGACACCGAGAAGGTGACGCATACCGCCGGCGTGCCGACGGTGTGGCTGATGCTGCTCAACCACATGTCCGCCAACAATCTGAAGCTGCCGCACCTGAAAAGCGTGGTGTGCGGCGGCTCGGCGATGCCGCGCTCGATGATCAAGGCGTTCGTCGACATGGGCGTGCGCGTGCGGCACGCCTGGGGCATGACCGAAATGAGCCCGATCGGCACGCTTGCCGCGTTGAAGCCGCCGTTCGCCGAGCTCACCGGCGAGCAGCGGCTCGATATCCTGCAGACCCAGGGCTATCCGCCGTTCGGCGTGCAGATGAAGATCACCGACGATGCCGGCAAGGAACTGCCGTGGGACGGCAAGACCTTCGGCCGACTGAAAGTGAGCGGGCCTGCGGTGTCGAAGGCCTATTTCCGCGTCGATGGCAACATTTTGGACGATGAAGGCTATTTCGATACCGGCGACGTCGCCACCATCGATCCGTACGGTTATATGCGCATCACGGACCGTTCCAAGGACGTGATCAAGTCCGGCGGCGAGTGGATTTCCTCGATCGAACTGGAAAATCTCGCGGTCGGACATCCGGCGGTCGCGGAAGCAGCCGTGATCGGCGTCCATCATCCGAAATGGGACGAGCGTCCGCTTCTGATCGTGCAGCTCAAGCAGGGCGCGAGCGCGACGCGCGAGGACATTCTGAAATTCATGGACGGCAAGATCGCCAAATGGTGGATGCCGGACGATATCGTGTTCGTCGACGGCATTCCGCATACCGCGACCGGCAAGATCCTCAAGACCGCGCTGCGCGATCAGTTCAAGAGCTATAGTTTCCCGACCGCGGCGGCGTGAGGTACTTCACTTCACTTCCCTTCTCCCCTTGTGGGAGAAGGTGGCGCGGACGCAGTCCGTGCCGGATGAGGGGTTCTTTCCGCGGAGACAGACCCCTCACCCGCCTGCGCTTTCGCGCAGGGCACCCTCTCCCACAAGGGGAGAGGGAAGAAAAGGCAGCCATTCCACCCTTGAATTCGCCGCAGGACCGTGGTCTCAAGCGGACCATCCGGCCGGCCGTCCGGGCGCGCAGCCAGGCCAAGGCCCAACCCGCTAAGATTTTGATCCATGGCCCGCAG
>VAZV01000160.1 GCA_005884765.1 Alphaproteobacteria bacterium | reverse complement strand
GACCTTTCCCTCACCCAGTGCCCACGCCAGAGGGATCGACAGACCCAAACAGATCCGGGTCTCAGACCTCCCCCCGTTTTGTGCCCCAAGGGAAAATTCACGGGGGGCACAACAGGGGCACACAAAATGCAGTTTGGGCTGCTATGGCCTCCTATGGCCAAATAGGCCGCAAGCCACTGCGCTGCAGTGACTTTTGCATTCTAACTATGGCTGGATTAGGTTTGCTAAGGTCTAGAGATTGTGGTTCACACGGGAGAGGTCCAAGGTTCGATCCCTTGTGCGCCCACCATCTTCCTTGAGATGCGACGTCTGGATGCGCATCCTGAGACCAAACGAAGGCGCTGCAGCCGCCGCTTCCCTGACGATACGTTGAAGATCGTCGCGCGGCGAGTTCGGCGCAACGATTTCGAACATTCAGGTTATTGCAGTCGATAAGATCTCCGGGCGCGCTTCAATGAAAGCCAGCGCATCCGTACGATGTGAGCCGCACGCTTTGCGAGGCGTCGCGACGCCTTCCAGATCTCCAGCGATTCGATGACATCCATCATCCGCCGCCAATGCCTGTAGCCGAAGGCAAACGCGGGAATCGACAGGAGCTTTTTGCGATTGAGCTCAAATAGCCGCTCGACGCAGGTGAGCTTCAACAGTTCACCGGTCACGAACGTAATTGCACCGGCAACCAAATGACCGGTTGCCACAAAGTATCCGGCCACGGGTTTTACGGGCTCGAGGAGGATCACCGGCACCGCGAAAAGCGCCAGCGACGGATAGGGTCGCAACGAGACGATCCAGCGGCGCGTTCGCTGGAAAATCTGCCTCCTGCCGAGCCAGGCAGAAACAGGTTGCGTGACGTACCAAAACAGTCCGTCGATCACGAAATAGGCCGTGGCAAGCACAAACAGCGGCGTCTTCCATAGGCGGGCCATGGCTTTCCTCCTCGCGAGTTAAAGCACGGGCCACCAATCGGTTCCCAACGCCGCCGCCTGCAGTTCCCGGATCAGATAGCGGTCGAGGTTCGCCGCGAAGAGCTACTCGATTGCGTGGGATGGGCAAGGCACACTTGCCCGCCGTAGCTCTAAAATGCGAAGGCGGAAGCGTGCCCACCATTTCGATTTGCGAAAGGCCAAACGCCAAAGCGGATCCCGGCGAACCCGGTCATGGTTCCTCGCAACTATATTCCCGCGGTACCAGACCAGTTTCGGGGGGCGCAACACAGGGCGTGCCGGCCAGCGCCTGACGCGGCGTCTGTATTCCGCTGAGCGGCTGATGCGGTCGAAAGACAAAGAACATCGACAGCGCAACCATGGCCCCAGCCGCGAACATGCAAATCCAGTGGAGCATCGCCACAGTATGCTACGAATTTGCGCCTGCGATAAGTGCGATCAATCGTCATAGGCCCTGAGGAACTCGAGAAGGGACCGATGACCGTTCTCATCTGTGTCACAATGCAATCACCGCGTGACTCGCCAGAACGGGATGGGTCAGGTTGAAGCGAAGTGGTCACTCCTCCCTCGCCCCGCTCTTCGCGGGGTCGAGACGAGCGAAGCTCGCTCTGAGAGCGTTGGGGTGAGGGGCTGCTTCCGCGATGGCACTGAGAGATGTGTTCGCGGAGAGTCTCCCCCTCACCTGAAGCCTTCGGCTTCGACCTCTCCCCGCATCCGCCTTCGCCCGAAGGTGGGCTTCGGCGGACATGGGCGGGGCGAGGTGACTAGAAAGGCCACGCCATCGAAGATCCAACGCGCCCTCACGAAAGCCTCCGGAACAGATAGACCGGGCCGTGGATGCCCTGCTCGCGCTTGCGTTCGATCTTGCCGTCGCTCGTCAGGCGATCGAGCCGCGCGCGCGTTTTGCGATCATCGGGGGTGCCAATCAGCCGCGCGACCGCGGTGCAGGATAGCCACACCCGAAACGGCATCATCTCCATGATCCTGGCCTCGGTCTTGCGCGCCTCTCTACGCCGCGGATCGTTGCAGGCGCGCTGGGCCAATTCGCGCAAAGTCAGCAGACGAGAGCTGCTGACGAACGGGCCGCCGACCGTCTCAGGAGTCACCACCGATGGGCGGCCCGGTTTCACTTCCGTCTATCCGCCAGGCGTGGCGATCTTGTCCTTCAGTTCGGAGCAGGTCTTTCGAACCTCGGCCGCCATCAGCGTGCAGCTCTCAATCTGAAGGAAAACGCGCTTGGCCTCCTCGCGATAGCGCGCTGCGGTTTCCTTCATCTCTTCGGTAACGGCGAGCGCATCCCTGGTCATTGCCTCGCATTGCTTGGCGCGCTCGATCAGCTCGGCGCCCATTTGCTCGATCTCTTTCGCCGCCGCTTCATATTCGCGGACAACGGCTTCGGCCGAAAGCTTGCCGATCTCGGTCGCTCCCTCGCGGTGTTCAACGTAATCGGGCATCGCGATCGTCGGCGAACGCAACCTCGGCGGCGCAAAGTCATTGGAATGCACGCTGCGCAGCGGTGGACTGTTGCGGATCTCCGCCTCAATCTCTTTTTCCAGATCAACAATATTGAAGACTTGTCCTGCTATTGACTTAACCATCACTAGTACTCCCCTGGTTACATAGTCAGTCCCCGCAATCGAGCCTGGTCAGTATCCGCCCTAGTTGATGTTATGCACCGCGCTGTTGTCGGTGAGTACTTTTCTGGTCTTGGCGCTCGGCCCCAAAACAATTTATAGGGGGCAAAAGCCCAACCTATGTACGGTTGAAGACGCACTCACGACATTGTGAAGATGGAACCTGTGGACAGCAGCCCTCCGAATCGGGGGAGAGAGTTGCTTTTTGCAGCCGTCGTATTGTGTCGACAGCCACGGCTTGGCCGAATCCGGCGCTAACCGTGCCTTTTATGTCACCATCACGACATCACGCTGTGCCACCAAATGAGAAGTGACCGGACGCTCGTGCCCTGGGGTAGGTAGGAAAAGGCGCGACGTCCGGCCACCTGCCCAATACAACGGGCGCACCACCTAACTGCAAATAGACTAAGCAACCGTGTGCGGCACCCAGCGGGCCGTCAGCGCGAGCCACGACGCGCTCCCGCAAGGCCGATGGCTTACGACGTCGCGATGGGTGTGAGCTGCTGGCCTAAAATTAATTGTCGCTGCAGTTGACTCCAATTGGATGCGGCATAGCTTCGCCAGTGGACCGCGAGACAGGCTTCCCACGCCAGCAGAGCCAGAGCGGGTCGCTCCCGCCAGCGCCAGTCGAAGTGGGCCGGCTCCACGCGTAGGTGCACCAGAACGGCGCTGGCAACAGCGCCGTTTTCTGTTTGGCGCCCTCCTGCCGTTCAGCGGCACGATCGCAGCGGCGTCAAATCGCCTTGAGCCTGCGTGGAAAATTCTCCGACTGCGGCAAGTAAGTTTGTCCGGCGAGCGCGTTCCTGAAAACCTCCGCACCTTTCGCGTAGGTCGACCCGTCGGCTACCCCGAGCGTAGCGCACCACTCCAGAGGCATCGTTGCGGTTTCATCGATGGCATCCAACGCCGTGCTCCACCACCAAGGCGGCGCATCCGAACGATCCCCTGCCGGGACAGCCTGCCACTGGGCATACTCGTTCACAGCACGTTCGAACTGGAATGTCAGGGCCGGGTGCATTTTGCAGAACTCCCAAGGCTTACCAGCCAGCCAACTCAGGACGACAAAGAGTTGAGCGCCCACAGATATCTTTGTCCACCATCATCAAGGGTTCACCAAACTCCCCGTAGTGGAACAGAGGATCGGCGTGGTCGCAACAAGTCAACGAAGCGGTGCGTCAAAACCAAGTAAGGTCGGAAGGGACGCGCTTAAATCGGAAGCGAGGAACAACAATGCGGCTATTCACGCGCGTAACCCATGCTGCCGTCGCCGGCGGTCAAGAAACAACCTACGACCTCGGCTGGTTTCCGATAGTTGTTTCAGCATTTGCCGCGTTGGGCACATTTGGCAACTTCGCTCTGAATCTTGGTATGCACTTCAAGTGGTGGTGAAATTGGACCGCATCGGCCGCCGCTACACCTTTGCATGATGCCGATCATGGCGCTGATTTGGACCGACGGAAAACAAAGCGCGCGCGGGCATTTTCTTGGCGCCCCAAGAAGCACACACCAAGACCTAGACCCCTCAGCTCTGGAAACACGCTTTGTAACGCGGACGCCAGACATAACCAGGTCCACACGGGGGACGGGGCCGCGCTCCCGCAGGGCATTCGTTCCACACGGGCGCGCCGGTGCCCCAGCCGTCGACGACGCAGGCACCGTAGGCTGTGCTATGGCAACCCGGGCCGCATCCGTCTGCGGCATTGGCCGTGCCGAAGATGGCGAGGCTGCCGGCAAATAGAACCGCCACGAAAAGCTTGCTCAATACTGCCTCCATGGTTGCGCCGCATCCGCAAGCGAACTCAGGAATTTGGCTCCATCCGACGGCCAACTATCCGGGCGGCTTGAGTTCGTTGCTAAGAAAATAGTTGTAGACGGCTACCGCATGACGGAGCTTTTCCGCCTTCTTGAGCGCTTCGATGCGCTCAGGTCCGGGCGGCAGGTTCTTGACCCGTTCCTCGATCTGACGGAGGTGGTCCGTCAGGCGCTCGTCCAGCGACGTGGTTTGCTCTACCCTTCTGCGCAACGATGCGAACCTCCCATCGATCCCTGCCGGGCGATTTAATCCTCACGCTGCGCCGCAAGTTCCAATCCGCCGCCGGAATTTGGCGAAGCCGGACGCCGCCGATGAGCGGTTCAAGAACGATGAGGCGTGAACCGCATCACTATGCACATACTCTCGGTCGCGGCGTGCAACGCCGCCTGAGCGGAGTATGATCGCTTGGCGGCGTTGGTATTCCCGTGGTCGGCTGGCTCAAATGCCGGCATGGGGAAGTCTGCCGTAGCTTCGCGAAGCCTCGATGACATAGGCGGCCCGGCAGCGCTCCCCCGTCGGTCACGCGCCGGACCTAACCGGTCGTCGAGATTTGCGTCTGATCCAACCGGCTAACTCAAATTATGAAGTTATTGTGTTAAAGATTGGGTTTGCGGACGCGGCGCGGCCCGTCAGTTTGAGCGCCGCCTATCTCCAGCATCCCGATACTTGGCGGGCTGGACGGTAAGACGCAGAGCAACCCCGCGAGAGCCGTCGAAACGCTCGAGCACACGGTGGCAGACCAAGCAGCGAAACTCGCCGCTGGCGGCCGGCATCGACTCCACTTCAAGCCGACGATAGCCAGCGCCGCACTTGGGACAGGTGACGTCGGACTTTCTCATGGCCGGAATTTAGCATCGCGATCCGCGTAGTTCTACCGGCGCCAAGGCCCGGACGACCGCCTAAGGAACCGCGACCCCGCAAAGGGGTTGACACCTGCTTATCGAACAATCAAGCCGACAACTGACGGTAGCGGTGCGTGTCATCCCAAGGTCATCCACAACTTATACACAGGTTATCCACCGCCCCATGAGTCGGAACGAAGGCCATTTCCAGATGCCCACTGCATGGACGCTGTCGCGGATCGAGGCCGTGATCTTCATCGCAACTGTCGTGTTGACGGCGAGCGCGGGCACGTGGCTCGCGGTTGGTGCCGGATAAGGTTTCGCCAGCCGGCTCCACCCCGACAGTCTCCAGCACCCGCACCGCCGCGCGGCATCACGGACTTGCGCATCGCCCTCAATGGCCGTTTCCGAAAATATCATCGCGTACTGGCGAACGCAGCCCTGCAGCGGGGCACCACGCCCCAATGAAACCAAGATATCTCCTAACTCGTGCCGGTGAACCTTGCTCTTTTTAGGCCTCGATAGCAGGGCGCCGGTCAACCAGAACAAGAAGCTGATCCCAGGATGCCCGATTTTGCGTTTGGCGTGGAGGCATCACCCGTGGCGACGAACGATCCTACTCCGCTCTTTCTCTCCGATCATGCCGAAGAACCCGAGCAAGCGGGTATCGATGCTTGGGACGAAGCCTGGGACGGAGCCGTCATCGCGTCGCGAACCCTCAAGGCGAGCATTCTGGTCGTAGCGGCGGCAGCGATCGGTTTCGCGATTCTATCGGTGGGCAACCCGCTCACGCTCTTTGCAAACGCCACGGCTTTCCTGGTCGCCGCGTCGGCGCCTCAGGATGGCACCGATCAGCCGACGCCAACCATGCAAGCAACCGCCGGCGCGCAGGATTTGCCGGCGGGTGCAGAGCCGGCGAGTGCAAGGGACGCGCCGACGCGCGACGAAATTGCCGCCGCTTTCAAAAATGCCGGTCAGACCGAGGCTCAGGCCGAAATTCGTCAGGCACCAGCCGAGCCCTTGTTAAATCAATTCCAGGCTTGGGCGGCCGAGGAAGATGCACGGGCTGGTGCGCGGCCCGTACAGCCCTCACAAGATGCGCTGCCCGCACAAGATGCGCAGCCCGCACAAGACGCCCAAGAACACCCGCTACAAGAACAGCCGCTACAGGATGCCCAGGCGCAGCCCTTAGAAGATGCCCGATCGCAGACCCGGCCCGTGCAAAGGCACCGACAGATCCACCGCGTGCAAAATGCGCGAGCGGAGATCCGGGCCGAGCAAGATCTCCGAGCAAAGCTCCGGCGGAAGCAAATGGCAAGGGTACAGGTCCGGCCCGTACAAGCTGCTCGACCACAAGACCGACCCCTGCAAAATGCCCAGCCACCGTCGTTCCTGCAAAGCCTCGGATTGCGCGATTAGGTCGGCCGCCGATCGGCAGTTGCACGCGAAACAACGAAACGGCTTGAGCGCGCAAAGCCCCGTGCAGCCTGTTCACCCGGTGTTGGGTGGCCTCAATTCGATTTCGCAGGGCAAAATTTGCTTTCTGAGTCCGCTTCCGAACAGACAACGATAAGTCAACGGTCGTTAAATTTCGCCGTTATGGGACAGGCTGAACGACCCACTTGCCCCGAATGCGGGGCCTTCTTGGTCCTGGCGCCGCCTCCCGGCGGCGAAGGCCGGCGCACGTTCCAGTGCATGGAATGCGACCGTCCCGATCCCATCAAGACCGACCAGGTGATCGGCTGGCTGAAGGGCGAACTCGGCCGCCGAACGGAATAGCGCTAAAACACTATCGTAAGCTGGAACGAATCCCCGCCTCCCGCGTGATATCCGCAAGGCAGACGAATTGCATGGCGAAATGCAGTGCCCAGCACACAACCCAAGCTCCAATCCGAGATCGTGATGGCTGACGTCTATCTCAGCATCGCGATCGCCAGCGCCAATATGCTGGTGGTCATGGGGGTGGCTATCGCCTTCGCGATCATCTAAGGGGCCGCCTCGGCACGGAGGAGTTTGGCGGTCTCGACAGGACCTAGCCGCCATGAAGGACGTGTGGAACGAAAGGCTACGCTGCCCGCTCTGCCTCAAGACCGGCACCGCCAACTTGTGCCAGGCGGAAGACGACGACCTGCCGACCATTCGGTCCGTGCCGGACGGCTTTAGGGTCATAAAAACAAACGATGGTCCGGATTTTCGGTGCGCGGACTGCGATGTATCCGTCGAACCGTAGAATCTCACAGCGCTCGCGGCGGCAACTGGACGCGGGCGGGCAGAACGCCGGAAGTTACCGGGCCGCGCGTCTCAAATCCCGAGAAGCCAGACCGCGACGATGGCACCGAGCACGGTCAGGCCGGAAATCGTCCAGCCCGTCGCGTAACCCGCACCATCGGTTTCCGGCCGGTCGACCATGTTGTCATGCCAATCGGTCATAACCGCCTCCTGGCGATCGCCTCTGACAGATACGTCTCCGCCAGTGGCCTTGAGGTTCACGGGACCAATCCCTTCCTAAGCCGGCTGTTCCGCAGGACCGGCCGCGGGCGGGTAAAAAAGGCCATCAGATGGCCCGCGGGCTCACAAATAACTGATCCCTGAAGTGATGAGGGTATGGAACCGGAACCGCCCGGTTCCGTTGAGGGGCGCCGGCGCAAAAACCTGGAGGTTCATCTGATGCGTAAACTGATCATCGCCACGACCGCCCTCGCTTTTCTCTCCTCAACCGCTTTCGTTCCCCCGACCGCCTTCGTCCACTCGACCGCCTTCGCTCAGGACAAGCAGGGCGATGACATGTCGAAGAGCAAGATGAAGAAGTCGAGCAAAAAGACAAAGAAATCGAGCACGATGAAGAGCGACGAGACCAAGAAATAAGTGCTCTGAACGCAAGAGAAAAAGGCCGCCTTTCGGGCGGCCTTTTTATTTGGCGCGGGTTAGCCGATCAGTGGCCGGAGGCGAGCCGTGCGCAGGCCGCCCGATCATTCCTTGCGATCAGTTCTTGCGTTCAGTCTTGGGAGACGGCGAAGACGCCACCCGGTCGGGCGCGGCTGCCGTCAACAGCGGGATCGATGACCCCTCATCTTCGTCAAGGAATGCCTGGACGCTGGCCCCAATGGCGGCCTTGACGCGGTCGGGCCCGCGATCGCTGAGGTCGTTGTGCTGGAATTCGGTCCTGACCACCTTGATGCCGGCCTTGGCGCAAATCTCATCGGAAGGAACGACGCCGGGATCGGCCTTGAATACCGGATCCTTGGAGCGGAACGACAGGATCTTGACCGTGCCGTCGGTAACGAACGGCACGCGCAGATTGTCGAGCGTCACGACCTTCTTGACCAGATCGGGATGCAGCTTGGCGAAGTACATCGAGATGTCGCCGCCATTGGAATGACCGATCAGGGTCAGGTGACGATAGTCCGCGTTGGGGTAGCGCTTCTTCAATTCGTCGACAGCGAACATGATGTTGAAAATGCCGCGGTTGTACTGCATCCGGCGGCCGACAAATTCCTCGCCCACCTTCGTCACCATCGGATCGTCGGTTTCGAGATCGTGCTGGATGCTGACGACCATATAGCCGCGGGCAGCAAAGACGTTGGCGAGAAACGAGTATTCGGTGTTCTTGACGGTGTTGCCGTGGCTGAGGATCGCGACCGGCAAATCGATCATCTCGGCGATCGATTCCATTTCGCGGTCGCGGCGCACGGCAAGGTCGATGGTAACGGTGCGGTCGCTGCGCAAGGGATCCACGAATGTCAGCGTCTTGTGATGGATCGCCCATTTGCTCGCGGTGAAATAGGCAAGGCTGATCACGGCGCAAATCGAAAGAATGATAATTCCGCGCTTCATGTTCGTCTCGGCAATTGAATGGGCGGAAGCCCGCCAAAAAATCGATTGGTTTCGTTCTGCTCGATGTTTGTCACGCCGACATGACAGATTTCTAAAACGCGCTCCTCTCGCGGACGCAGACACGGCGCCATTCGTCGTGCCGTTTCAACGATTTCCCGATCAGCCGTCGCTAGCGGGCGCGCAATCATCAACGCAATCATCAATTCGTGATGGCGGGGGTCGTGGATCGGATCTCGCCGGGGTTCGTGTTCAGCCCCTACCCCAGCCCCGCGTCCCTCAGCTGCCCGGCGAACCAGGCGGACAGCGGCTTGTCGACCACGCCGCCGACATAGATCTCCGACGAGGTGACCTGCTTTTTTCCGAGCACAAGCAGCACCCCGACGGCGTAGGCGAACCACAGATGCGGATCGGTCAGCGCCCGCAGCTTGTGCTGGTCGTGCTCCGGCGGCTGATGATTGGCGGCCTTTCTGACTTCGATCGCCAGCAGATTGTTGGGGATCGCGCGCTGGTGCACCACGATATCGGGATACACCGATTTCGCCAGATGGTCGTCGGTGGAAATGATCGTTCCATGCGGCAGCCGCAGCGTGCGCTCGCCGAGCCGGTCATAGTCGCAATCGACCTCCCAGCCGGCAAACTCTCTTTCGACTTGCACCGCAAGCCGATGCGTCAAGGTGATCTCGCCGAGATCCTTTTCGAGAATATAGCTCTCGCGGGCGTAGAATTCCTGCAAGGCGGCCACGACCTTGTTCAGCTCGGTCTGCATCTTGCCTCCGACCAAACCGTTGGCCGCCGCCGCGCGCGACGACGGTGTGCCCTCACATCTGCACTTCGATCAGGCGCGGCCCCGGCTCGGCGATCGCCTCGGCCAAGACTGTGTTGAAGTCGTCGGCATTGGCGACGGCGCGCCCGGCGACGCCCATGCCCTTGGCAAGCGCGACGAAGTCGATGGTCGGGCGATCGATCTTGAGCATGTCGAGCGCGCGCTGTCCCGGCTCGCCTGCGCCGACGCCGTCGAACTCGCCGCGCAAGATTTGATAGATGCGGTTGGCGAACACGATGGTCACGACGTTGAGGCTTTCGCGGGCCTGGGTCCACAAGGACTGGATCGTGTACATCGCACTGCCGTCGCCGACCAAGCAGATCACCTTGCGATCCGGGCAGGCGATCGCAGCCCCGGTTGCGACCGGCGTCGAGAATCCGATCGAGCCGCCCATGTTCTGCAGCCAGTCATGCGGGGCGGCCGCCGCCGTCGGCGGAAAGAAGCCGCGGCCGGTCGTAATGGATTCATCGACCACGATGGCATTTTCGGGGATCGCCATCGCGAGCGCCTGGGCGACCGAGGCATGGGTCAGCGGCCCTGTTGGCTTCGCAAGTTCAACCAGCTTCTGCGGTTTGACGTCGGCCGGCTTGGCACTGAGCGCATCTGCGAGCGCCTCCAGCGCCGCCACCGAATTTTCGCCCCACGCCGTCAGGCGGTGGACCTCGCAGCCCTCCGGCTTAAGCTGGCTCGGCTTGTTAGGATAGGCAAAGAACGCCACGGGATCGTTGGCTTCGACCAGAATGATATTCTTGAAATCCTTGAGCAGCGGCAGCGCCTGCTCGATCACATAAGGGATGCGGTCGATCGAGAAACGCCCGCGCCCGCGCGCCATCCGCGGGTGATAGGTCTGGCCCATCACCTTGCAGCCGGTCTTGCCGGCGATCTGCTGCGCCAACGCCAACCCTTTCTCGGTCAGCGCGCTGCCGGTGATCAACAGCAGGTTTTGGCTGCCGCCGCCATGCAGTATCTTTGCGGCCGTGTCGACGGCTGCTTGCGAATAGCCGGGGCGCTGGCTTGGCGACGGCACCTGCGCAATGCCGTCGGCCTCATTCCAGGCGGTGTCGGCCGGCAGGATCAAGGTCGCGATCTGCGGCGGCGAGCTCTTGGCCGCGGCGATCGCCGCCGCGCCGTCGGCGGCAACGGACTTCGCGTCCGGCGACGTGCGCACCCAGGCCGACATCGGTCGCGCCAGGCCCTCGATATCGGAGGTCAAAGGCGCGTTGTAGCCGATGTGATAGACCGCATGCTGGCCGACGATGTTGACGATGCCGGACTGCGCCTTCTTGGCGTTGTGCAGATTGGCAAGGCCGTTGGCAAGGCCTGGGCCGAGATGCAGCAGTGTCGAGGCCGGCGTGCCCTTCATGCGGAAATAGCCGTCGGCCGCACCCGTCACCACGCCTTCGAACAACCCCAGCACGCAGCGCATGCCCTCGACGCGATCGAGCGCGGCGACAAAATGCATCTCGGAGGTGCCGGGATTGGCGAAGCAGACGTCCACGCCGCCCGCGACCAGGGTCCGCACCAGACTTTCCGCACCGTTCATCGATCCACTCCCGTTCGCAGTCTTTATGGGTTGCAGATCAACCACTGTTCGCGGCTCTCGTCAAAGGGGGCGCGGACATTGCTGCTACACACGAGAAAGCAGAGCTTTTTTAACCGCCGCTTTTGAAATCGCCACGCTCACGGCGGCGTGGCTTGCGAAATTGCGCCCGATGTGGCCAATCTTGGCCGACCCGATTTTTTCGCAAGGGGGGAAAATGACCCGGGCTTTGGCTCTGCTGGTTGCGGCGCTAGCGTTCTTGGCCGGCAGCGGCCCTTCGCGCGCCCAGGGCGTCGACATGCGCGACATCATGGGCGGCGGCCCGAATTTCTTTAGCCGTGGCGGAGCAAGCCCGATTCCGCGCGAGACGGTCTACTACCCCGCCAACTACGCGCCGGGCACCATTCTCATCGATACCGCCGAGCGACGGCTCTATCTGATCCTCGGCAACGGCCAGGCGCTGCGCTACGGCATCGGTGTCGGCCGCGACGGCTTCCGCTGGAGCGGCGTCCACCGCGTTTCGGCAAAAAAGGAATGGCCGGACTGGACCCCGCCCGCGGAGATGCTGGCGCGGCGGCGCGACCTGCCGCGCCACATGGCCGGCGGCATCGAAAACCCGCTCGGCGCCCGCGCACTTTATCTCGGCTCGACGCTCTATCGCATTCATGGCTCCAACGAACCGGAGACGATCGGGCAAGCGGTATCCTCCGGCTGCTTCCGCATGACCAATGAAGACGTGACCGATCTCTATAACCGGGTCTCGATCGGCGCCACGGTGATCGTGAGGAACTGAAACCTCGCAGAGAAGGAACTCGCGCGGCGCGCTGGATCGACGCTTGCGCGCGCCTGCTGGTTGCGGCAGCGTCAAGGCAATGAGCGCTCCCTCCATTTCGCGACGGATCGCCGCTGCCGCGTTGGCCGCGGTCGCGCTCGAAAGCGTCGTGGTGCCATCGGCCGTATCGGGCGAGATCCCTGCGATCACCTCGCGTCAGCGCACTGAAAAGAAGATTTTTACCGATAGTGAGATCTCGGAAGGGTTCCTGAAGACCGCCTTTGGCGCCGAATATCATCTGGCTGGCCGGGTCGATCGCATCCGGAAATACGACATTCCGGTACGCGTGTTCGCCGACGGCAACCGCAACGACCGCAAAATGCAACTGGCCAAGGTCGTCGCCGACATCGCCGCGCACGTCCAGCACCTCGATATCGCAATGGCCGAGACCAGCGAGGCAGCCAATGTCGTGGTCAAGCTGGTGCGCGACCGCGATCTCTATCCCACCATCGCCGCATTCTACGGCATCGAACGCGCCAGGGAGATCAAGACCTCGCTCGATCCACAATGCCTTTCCGGCTTTCGCAAGAACGAGAAATTCGAGATCGAGCATTCCGATGTCATCCTCACGGTCGACAACGGCGATTTCGTTTTCCTGGACTGCGCCTATGAGGAGCTGTTGCAATCGCTCGGGCCGATCAACGATACGAGCTCGGTGCCCTGGACCATGTTCAACGACAATGTGTCGATGGGCTTCTTCGACGTCTACGACCAGTACATCCTCAATCTGCTCTATGACCCGCGCATCAAGGCCGGCATGACCGTTGCCGAGGTCAAGGCGGTGCTGCCGGACGTGCTGGTGGATGTGCGGGTGTGGGTGAGGCAGGTGAATAACCTCGCGGAGTAGGAACCCTCTCCTCCGTCATGGCCGGGCTCGTCCCGGCCATCCACGTCTTGACGTAAGCGAATAAAGACGTGGATGCCCGGGTCGAGCCCGGGCATGACGAGTTTCCTGGCTACGTCAGTTCTTCACACTGCAGATCGCCTTGAGCGACGCCCATTCCGCCGCCGTCAACAGCGGCGGGCCGCCCAGCGGCCGATCCTCCTCCGTCATGCGCTTCAACCGATCCTCGGTCAGCGGATGGTTCGACAGAATGGATAAGCTGCGGTCGCCTTCTTTTCCGGTGACGCGAAACATCAATTGGCCCATCGGCTTCGGTGACCGGCCGAGCCGGTGCATGACATCGATCGCAACGCTGTCGGCATTTTGCTCGGCCTCGCGCGAATAGGACGCCGTCACCAGCGAGCGTGACGCAAAGATCAGGGCGCCGGAGCCGGTGATGTCGCCGAACAACAATCCGATCAGAAACGAGGTGCCGCCATTGTAGATCAGACCGCGCATATTGTCGCGATGCTTCAAATGACCCAATTCGTGCGCGAGGATGCCAGCTATCTCATCGGAATTTTCCGCCTTTGCCAACAATCCACTGAACAAATAGACCTTGCCGCCGGGCAGCGCGAAAGCATTGGCAATCGGAGACGACAACACCGCGGACTGCACCGAAGTATCCAGCCCTGCGGTTTCGCGAAGGACATTTACAAGTTTGGCAAAGGCCTGCTGGCCGGCGGTACTGCTGCAAACCTGGTTGCCGAATATCACTTTGACCTGCCCATCGGCGACTTCCCCAAGACGCTGCTCGAGGGCTTGGGGCACCAGTGGCGTAAGACGGTCAGCGGCGAGCGGGACACCGAACAACACCACGGCGACGATTGAAACCGTCGCCGCCAGCGACCAGCCGACGATTTTCGTGGTGCCGTGCCGCCCGGGCATATTCTCGTCCAGCCGCGTGCAGCGCGAAGTAAGTTCAGCGGCAACAGCCGCATCGCGAATCTCTAGCCGCGCCAGCGCGGGCGCCGTCAGGCAGGTCAGGCGCAGCGTGCCGGAAGGACTGTCGGCGCGGCGAATGTCGGCATAATCCCACGCGGCAAGCGGGCGTTCATCTTCGCTGATTTCGAGTTGGTCGCCGAATGCAAGCGCGACCGTGCGCCGCCGGCTCGACATCCCGTCGAAAAAGACCGCCGGCCGCAATGGCGCCGTTTCATGTTCGGGTCCGCTAATCACCGCAATGAATGCTCTGCACCTTAAAAGCCGGCGACATCCAATCCATCGGCAATACCCTCGCCCAGCGCCGACGCCAGTTCGCCCTTTGCGGAAACATTGGCCGCGGCTTCCATGCCGTGCACGTTGGTCGAGGCAAGTACCCTCACCCACAGATCGCGCAACAGATAGATCCTGATCACCACGTTGATCGCCAGCGCAAATGCCAGATAGCCGATACCGGCGAGCACCAGCAGCGGAATACTCTTCAAGAACACCTGCGGCGCGAAGAACTGATTGAGCGGCGCTGCGCTCATGCTCGCCACCAGACCTGCGCATATCGCAAGATAAACGACGAATGCCAGTGCCAGCAGAACAATCCAACCGATCACCTTCCAATAAAGGCCGATCAAGGCGCCGCGCGGCAAAGTCGATTCCAGACGCACGCCGCCAAAGCGCATGCCTGAAAGCCACCAGCGCCATTCCACCGCCTTGAACGCGGCATAGACGAAGGGTGCGAGCGGGAACACATAGAGGGCGACCGGCGCGAGCAGCCATAGCCACCAGCCGCGCTTGAAGAAATCCCAGCCGCGCCCCTCAAAGCTGCCCTGAAGATCGCCGTAGTGGGTATGCCGCATCTTGTAGCGCTCGAGTGCGGCTTCACGCCACGGCAACATCAGCCCGAGGGTCAGCCCAACCAGTACGCCCCACAGCGCAGCGTACGCCGCATAGGCCCACCCCGAACCGGTCATCCAGAACCGCACCCCGCGCCACACCGTACGGGTCAGGCGATAGCGCCGCGCGCGGTAGATGGCGAATTGCCCGAACAGGTAGAAGAACGCCAGCAAGGGAAAGCTGGCGAAAGCCTTGAAGCGGGCGGCTTCAACGCTGATCAGAAAATAGGCCAGATAGACCGGCACGATGATCGCAAGCGCGAACAGAAAGCCGATCAACAATTCCTTGCCGCGTCCGGTATATTCGAAGGCGTCGTCGTCAACCGTCGTATCAGACCACAAATGGCGCCTGATGTCGGTGGTAAGCCAGAAGCGATAAAAACCGACGGTTACGAGCTCGAGGAGAGCTCCACGCGTCACCAGGGCGCGGAAGTCGCCGCGCTTGCCGGAAAACGACACCGAACCCGGCAGCGCGGGAGGCACGACGGCCATCTGATTCATCGATCAATTCCATAAAAATAGCGGCGCGAGTATCGTAGGCGTTATTTATCACGGTTATTTGTCGCCCAAGCCATAACTTCGTTCGAACAAGTTTAGGCAGATTTCTCGAACAGCTCGCGGCCGATCAGCATGCGGCGGATTTCGCTGGTCCCGGCGCCGATCTCATAGAGCTTGGCATCGCGCAACAGCCGTCCCGTGGGATAATCGTTGATGTAGCCGTTGCCGCCGAGCAACTGGATGGCGTCCAGCGCGCACTGCGTCGCCTTTTCCGCGGCGTAGAGGATGGCGCCGGCGGCATCCTCGCGCGTGGTCTCGCCGCGATCGCAGGCTTTTGCCACCGCATAGACGTAAGCGCGCGACGCGTTCATCGTGGTGTACATGTCCGCGATCTTGCCCTGCACCAATTGGAAGGTGCCGATCGGCTGGCCGAACTGCTTGCGCTCGTGCACATAGGGCATCACCACGTCCATGCACGCCTGCATGATGCCGATCGGGCCCGCCGCCAGCACCGCGCGTTCGTAATCGAGGCCGGACATCAGCACGTTGGCGCCGCGGCCGACCTCGCTCAACACGTTCTCTTCCGGCACTTCGCAATCCTCAAACACCAACTCGCAGGTGTCGGAGCCGCGCATCCCGAGCTTGTCGAGCTTTTGCGCGGTGGAAAATCCCTTCATGCCCTTTTCGATGATGAAGGCGGTGATGCCGCGCGGACCTTCGTTGGGGTCGGTCTTGGCATAGACCACGAGCGTGTCCGCGACCGGACCGTTGGTGATCCACATCTTGCTGCCGTTGAGCACGAAGCGATCACCCTTCTTCTCGGCCCGCGTCTTCATCGACACCACGTCGGAGCCGGCGCCGGGCTCCGACATCGCGAGCGATCCGACATGGTCGCCGGAAATCAGCTTCGGCAAATATTTGCGCTTCTGCCTCTCATTGCCATTGCGGCGGATCTGATTGACGCAGAGGTTGGAATGCGCGCCGTAGGACAGTCCGACGGAGGCGGACGCCCGCGAGATTTCCTCGAGCGCAATGCAGTGCTCGAGGTAGCCGAGCCCCGAGCCGCCATATTCCTCCTCGACCGTGATGCCGTGCAGGCCGAGCGCGCCGATCTTCGGCCAGAGGTCGCGCGGAAACTGATTGCTCTTGTCGATTTCAGCGGCGCGCGGCGCGATCTCGTGGCTCGCGAAATCAGAGACCGTTTCGCGGATAGCATCCGCGGTCTCGCCGAGATCGAAATTGAACATCCGATGCGTATTGGGAATCATGGGCGTCATGCCTCCAGGACAAATCAGCTGTTTGGTACAGCCTTATTCTCCGGCAATAAGCTTGTCACGGGCGCCGCCGGCTGAGAAGGGGCCGGCGCGTTCCCGCCATAATACCGCTTGATGCGGCCAAATGCGGCAAACTCTCCCTTGCCCCGACGCACGCAAGGCGCTGTAATTCGCCCAAAATACCACCTGCGGGCGAACACCGCGGTCACAAGGGAGCCGGCACATGCACGGGACCATCAATCTCACCGAGGACGAGACCCAGAAGGCCGCGCGGCAACGGGCTTATTCGATACCGCTGGAAGCGTTCGACCCCGGCGACCCCGAACTGTTCAAGACTGATTCGTTCTGGCCGTATTTCGACCGCCTGCGTCAGGAAGAGCCGGTGCATTACTGCAGCGACAGCATCTTCGGGCCCTATTGGTCGGTGACCAAATATAACGACATCATGGAGATCGAGACCAACCACGCGGTGTTCTCGTCGGCGGCTTCGCTGGGCGGCATCACCATCCGCGACGTCGCCCCCGATTTTCGGCGCGAAAGCTTCATCGCCATGGACCAGCCGCGCCACTCTGCGCAGCGCAAGACCGTGGCGCCGATGTTCACGCCGACCCATCTCGACCAGCTCGCCATCAACATCCGCAAGCGCTCGGCGGAATGCCTCGACAACCTGCCGAAGGACGAGGTGTTCGATTGGGTCGATCGGGTCTCGATCGAACTGACGACGCAGATGCTTGCCGTGCTGTTCGACTTCCCCTGGGAGGACCGCCGCAAATTGACGCGCTGGTCCGACGTCGCCACCACGCTGCCCGGTCCGGACGGCGTCGTCGCGACCGAAGGCGCGCGGCAGGCCGAGCTAATGGAATGCGCAAGGTATTTCTCAAAGCTCTGGAAGGAGCGGATCGATCAGCCGCCGAAGAGCGACCTGTTGTCCATGATGGCGCACGGCGAAGCCACGCGCGACATGGACCCGGCGAATTTCCTCGGCAACCTGATCCTGCTGATCGTCGGCGGCAACGACACCACCCGCAATACGCTGTCGGGCTCTATTTATGCATTGAGCCAGAATCCGGATCAGTACAGCAAGCTGCGTGAAAATCCTGACCTGCTCGACAGTTTCGTGCCGGAGGTGATCCGCTGGCAGACGCCGCTGGCGCATATGCGAAGGACTGCGCTTGCCGACATCGAATTCCGCGGCAAAAAGTTCAGGAAGGGCGACAAGGTCGTGATGTGGTACGTCTCGGGCAATCGCGACGACGAGGTGATCGAGCGTCCTTACGAATTCATCATCGACCGGGCGCGGCCGCGCACCCACATCTCCTTCGGATTCGGCATCCACCGCTGCGTGGGCTTGCGCCTTGCGGAATTGCAATTGAAGATCATCTGGGAAGAGATCCTCAAGCGGTTCGACAAGATTGAGGTGGTAGGCCCGCCCAAGCGGGTGTATTCGAGCTTTGTCAAAGGTTACGAGACCCTGCCCGTCCGCATTGCCGGGTTGACCAACTTCGGGACAAGCACTGGGATCGATCAACGATGAACATCCGAACCGCGGTCCGAGCGGACAAAGCCGAGCGAGCGCGCCTGGCGCGCGAGGAAGCCTATTCGACGCCGCTGAAGGACTTTCACCCGGGCGCGCCAAAACTGTTCCAGGACGACACGCTGTGGCCCTTCTTCGAGCGGCTGCGCAAGGAAGAGCCGGTGCACTACTGCACCAATGCGCCGATCGAGCCCTATTGGTCGGTCGTCAAATACAACGACATCATGCACGTCGACACCAATCACGGCATCTTCTCCTCCGATGCCGGCCTTGGCGGCATCTCGATCCGCGACGCGCCCGAGGGCTACGACTGGCCGAGTTTCATCGCGATGGACCAGCCGAAGCATTCGGCCCAGCGCAAGACCGTGTCGCCGATGTTCACGCCAACCCATCTGGACGAACTCGCTGTCCTGATTCGCGAGCGTTCGGCCAAAGTGCTGGACAATCTGCCGCACAACGAGACCTTCAACTTCGTTGATCTTGTGTCGATCGAACTGACGACGCAGATGCTGGCGACCCTGTTCGACTTCCCATGGGAGGAGCGGCGCAAGCTGACGCGCTGGTCGGACGTCTCGACCGCGCTGCCCAAAAGCATGATCGTCGAATCGCCGGAGCAGCGCCGGCGCGAGATGGACGAATGCAGGGCCTATTTCGCCAATCTCTGGAACGAGCGCGTCAACGCCGAACCGAAGAACGACCTGATCTCGATGATGGCGCATAGCGAAGCCACGCGGCACATGGACCCCGACAACCTGATGGGCAACATCATCCTGTTGATTGTCGGCGGCAACGACACCACCCGCAACACCATGAGCGGCTCGGTGCTGGCGCTCAACGAGCACCCTGACCAGTATCAGAAGCTGCGCGACAACCCAGGCCTGATCGATTCCATGGTGCCGGAAGTGATCCGCTGGCAGACGCCGCTGGCGCACATGCGGCGCACTGCGCTGGTCGACACCGAGATCGGGGACAAGAAGATCAAGAAGGGCGAGCGCGTCGTGATGTGGTACGTCTCGGGCAATCGCGATGAAGAGGCGATCGAGAAGCCCGACGAGTTCATCATCGATCGTGCCCGGCCGCGGACGCACCTGTCGTTCGGCTTCGGCATCCATCGCTGCGTCGGCATGCGGTTGGCCGAATTGCAACTGAAGATCGTCTGGCAGGAGATGCTCAAGCGCTTCGACCGGATCGAGGTGGTAGGCCCGCCGAAACGGGTCTATTCCAGCTTCGTGCGGGGCATCGAGTCGCTGCCGGTTCGTATTCCCGGCTAGGCTGAAGCGTACCGTGAGCGCCGAGCTGAACCCACCCTCCCTCGCCGAAGCCGTCAACGCAAAAGGCTTCACCGGCGCCGCTGGCTTTCGCATCGTCGCGGTTGAGCCAGGTCGGGCGGAACTCGCGCTCACGCGCCGCGACGATCTCTTGCAGTTCTTCGGCCATTTTCACGGCGGGGTCATTTCCGCACTGGCCGATCATGCGGCCGGGATGGCGGTCACCTCCGCGCTACCAAAGGGACGGATCGGGGTCACCGTCGAGATCAAGGTCAACTTCCTTTCTCCCGCTGATGGAAACGAATTGATTGCCCGCGCCAAGACCCTGAAAATGTCAGGCTCGATAGGGGTTGCCACGGTCGAAGTCTTCAGCAAGAACGAGGCCTCGGAAACCCTCTGCGCATTCTGCACCGCCACCATGCGCGCCCTCGATCTGTCGGCCGAGTTTCGATGACCGCGGACGCTCGGCAGGATGAGGCCCCATAAATACGCAGCCAGTGAGGTATGGCCGCCAGCTTGATGAAGGCGAGGCAATCCGCTTTCAATTGCGCTTTTGGCGGGGGCACAACGGACATCGCCGGACTTTCCTGCTGGGTCGATCCAATCGTCAATAGCAACCTAAAGTTTGATCTTTCGAGCAGTCTAAATTAGAACATCAGCCATGGCGCCCATGGTTGTCACAATTGCAAAATCAGCGTTAGTTGCAATGTTGCTTGCAGCAATGGCAACGTGCATGTGGGCAAACTCGCGCATGCTCCGGCGATCGCGAGAAGCAGGGTATCGCTATTGGCTCGTCAATCCTATGTCGGCCCTCGCGGGCTTGCGTGGGATTGAGCCGTTGATTTTCATTGCTGCTGTTCTTATCGGAGTGGCCTCGGTAAAAGCTCTTATGGCGCTGAACTAGGGACCGACCTTAGTGAGGGTCTGGGCTTAGGGCGGATCCTTCCACGCGATGTCGGCCACCTTCGGCTCGGCGCCAACGCCGCCTTGCACCGATGGTAGAAACTATATAGAATTCTACCATGAAGAAGGCTATGCATCTCAATATCAAGAACGACGAGGCCCACAAGCTTGCGAGCGAGCTTGCCGACCTCACCGGCGAAAGCTTGACCTCGGCCGTGACCCTGGCCTTGCGCGAGCGTCTGGCGCGCGAGCGACGACGCCGGCGCCCCGACCGCATTGCCGCACAATTGATGAAGATCGGGGGCCGGTACGCCGCGCTGGCCGACACGGGACGCAGCCCCGACGAAATCCTCGGGTATGACGAGCACGGATTACCAACGTGATCGTCATCGATAGCTCGGCGATCATCGCCATCTTCCGCCAGGAGCATAATGCTGAACATTATGCCCAACGCATTGCCACTGACGATGATCCGGCAATGTCAGCCGCCAATCTGGTGGAGACCTCAATTGTCCTGCGCGGATTGAAAAAAATCGCGCCGGGGAGAGCCGAGCGGTGGCTTGATGATTTCATCGAGGCGGCGGGTATTCGGATCGAACCGGTGACGCCGGATCAGGCAAATGCGGCACGCTCTGCGCATCTGCAATTCGGCAAGGGGACCGGGCATAGCGCGGCGCTGAACTACGGCGATTGCTTTGCGTACGCGCTGGCCAAGGCAATGGAGGCGCCGCTCCTGTGCAAAGGCAACGATTTTCGATTGACCGATATCCGCATCGCGTAAGCGGCCTTCGCCGACGCATTTTGCGCAATGCGTCCCGCATCTGACCATGAAATTGCGGCATGGCAGCTTCCATCTTGCCAATCCTGGAATGCAGGTCCATACGCTATAACAATTCAGCCTAAGGGAGCCCACGGTAGTTTTGCGGCGGATAGACCGCCAATCGAGCGCAACAAAACAACACCGTGTCGTCACGATGACCACACCAGAACAACAGGACGAACATTCCGATATCCGCGATGCGGTTGCAAAACTGTGCGCGCAGTTCCCCGGCGAGTACTGGCGCCAGCTCGATCGCGAGATGGCCTATCCTTCCGCTTTCGTCGATGCGCTGACAGAGGCCGGCTATCTTTCGGTGCTGATCCCCGAGGAATATGGCGGGGCTGGCTTGAAACTCTCGGCCGCGGCCGCGATCCTCGAAGAGATCCAGCGCGCGGGCTGCAACGGCGGCGGCTGCCACGCCCAGATGTACACCATGGGTACGTTGCTGCGGCATGGCAGCGAGGCGCAAAAGGCGAAATGGCTGCCCAAGATCGCCAGCGGCGAGTTGCGCCTGCAGGCGTTCGGCGTCACCGAGCCGTCCAGCGGCACCGACACCTCCTCGCTGAAGACCTTTGCCAGGCGGGAGGGCAACGACACCTACGTGGTCAACGGCCAGAAGATCTGGACCAGCCGCGCCGAATATTCCGACCTGATGATCCTACTTGCGCGCACCACGCCGAAGGAGAGCGCGAAAAAGCGCACCGATGGATTGTCGGTGTTCATCGTCGACATGAAGGCGGCAAAGGGGAACGGGCTCTCGATCAGCCCGATCCGCACCATGATGAACCACTCCACGACCGAAGTGTTTTTCACCGACATGAAGGTGCCGGCGGAAAATCTGATCGGCGAGGAAGGCAAGGGCTTCCGCTACATCCTCTCCGGCATGAACGCCGAGCGCATCCTGATTGCAGCCGAATGCATCGGCGATGCCAAATGGTTCATCGCCAAGGCCACCGACTACGCCAAGGAACGCAACGTGTTCGGCCGGCCGATCGGCCAGAATCAAGGCGTCCAGTTCCCGATCGCCAAGGCTTATGCCTCGATGCGCGCCGCCGAACTGATGGTGAAAGAAGCTACCCGCAAATATGAGGCCGGGCTCGATTGCGGCGCCGAAGCCAATATGGCCAAAATGCTGGCGGCGGACGCGTCCTGGGAAGCGGCCAATGCCTGCGTGCAGACCCATGGCGGCTTCGGTTTCGCGGAAGAATACGACGTCGAGCGCAAGTTCCGCGAGACCCGGCTCTATCAGGTCGCGCCGATCTCGACCAATCTCATTCTGTCGTTCGTGGCCGAGCACGTGCTGGGCATGCCCCGCTCCTACTGAGAAGTTGGAAGATGTTGCCGCTTGAGGGAATCAAAGTCATCGCCGTCGAACAGGCGGTTGCAGCACCTTTCTGCTCTTCGCGCCTGGCGGATGCCGGCGCGGATGTGATCAAGGTGGAACGGCCGGAAGGCGATTTCGCGCGGGCGTACGATGCGGCGGCGAAAGGACAGAGCAGCTATTTCGTCTGGCTCAATCGCGGCAAGCATTCCGTGGTGATCGACCTCGCCACCGCTGAAGGCCGCGCCAGCCTTGAAGAGGTGATCGCGGGCGCGGATATCTTGCTGCAAAACCTCAAGCCCGGCTCGATGGATAAACTCGGCTTTTCGCTGGAGCGTTTGCGGCGGGACCATCCAAAGCTGATCTGCTGCAGCATATCAGGGTATGGCGACGAAGGTCCCTACGCCCAGCGCAAGGCCTATGACATGCTGATCCAGGCCGAGAGCGGGCTTGCATCCATCACGGGTGGTCCCGAAGGACCTTCGCGCGTCGGACTTTCCGTCGTCGATATCGCGACAGGTGCCACCGCGCATGCCTCTATCCTGGAGGCCCTCATCGCACGCGGCCGTACCGGCAAGGGCGCCGACATCCGAATCTCGATGTTCGACGTCATGGCCGACTGGTTGTCGGTGCCGCTGCTCAACGCGGAGGCCGGCAATCCGCCGCAGCGGATGGCACTTGCCCATCCCTCGATTGCGCCCTACGGAGCGTTTCGCTCGAGGGATGGCAAGCAAATCCTGATTTCCATCCAGAGCGAACGCGAATGGAAAAAGCTCTGCGCCGAGGTGCTGGGTCAGCCTGATTTGCCGAGCGATCCCCGCTTTGCCAGCATGATCGAGCGCGTGCGCAACCGAAAGCTCACCGACCAGGCGGTCGGCGATAGCTTTGCGACGCTTAGCCGCGACGAACTCTTGAAGCGATTGGCGGCGGCCGATATCGCGTTCGCCGAGGTCAACACCATGGCGGACCTCGCGGTCCACCCGCATCTGCGCCGCATCGAGGTCGAAACGCCGAACGGCGTCGTGACCTATCCGGCGCCCGCCGCGATCTTCGTTGGAGAGCCGCGCCAGTACGGCGCCGTGCCCGCTATCGGCGAGCGCGCCGACAGGTCCAAAACCCCCGCCCGGAAGTCGTCATGAGCGAGAAAATCGACGTCAACCATTTGCGCCAATGGATCGGCCGCACCGAGGAAAAGACCGACATCGTCACCGCGCATCTGGTGAAGGGCCTGCGCGCGACCCTGTTCCAGGAGATCGGCGAACCAAAAGCTGGCGACGCGGCGCCGCTCACCGCGCATTGGTGCCTGGCGCTTCCGGTTGCACCAATGTCGGAGATCGGTCCCGATGGCCACCCTACCCGCGGCGGCTTCCTGCCGCCGGTGCCGCTGCCGCGCCGGATGTGGGCCGGTGGCGAACTCGAATTCTTCGATACCTTGCGCGTCGGCGACGAAACCAAACGCGCGTCAGTCATTTCCGATGTGTCCATGAAAACCGGCTCTACGGGCGTGCTGTGCTTCGTCTCCGTCGAGCATCTCGTCACCACGGCGCGCGGCACCGCGATCCGCGAGCGGCACGATATCGTCTATCGCGACATCTCGGGCGCGCCGGCGGCCGCGCCAGCCAAAGCACAGCCCTCGCCTCGATTGGCGCAACACAGTGAAAGCCACATGGCCGATCCGGTGCTGCTGTTCCGCTATTCGGCGCTGACCTTCAACGGCCACCGCATCCACTACGACCGCGACTACGTCACGAGGATCGAGGGCTATCCCGGCCTGATCGTGCACGGCCCGCTGCAGGCGGCGCTCTTGATTGAGCTGGCGGCGAAGCTGCATGGCGGTAAGGCGCCCGCGAAATTTGTATATCGCGGGCTGCAGCCACTGTTCGACGGCAGTGAGTTCTCCGTCAATGCCTCCGAGATTTCGTCCGGGCTTGACCTGTGGACTGCCAATACCAGGGGCGAGCCGACCATGCGCGGCACCGCGTCGTGGTGAGGTCGAAGAGGATCGCACACGTTGTCGCGTGAGAAGCCGAAATCGACAAAAGCAACTACCGTCAAACAGGCGACGCTCGATCTGTTGCGCGCGTTCGGCATCAAGAAAGTGTTCGGCAATCCCGGCTCGACTGAATTGCCGTTCCTGAGCGACTGGCCCGACGATATCGATTATGTGCTCGGGTTGCAGGAAGCATCCGTGGTCGGCATGGCCGACGGCTATGCGCAGGCGACCCGCAATGCCGGCTTCGTCAATCTGCATTCCGCGGCAGGCCTCGGCAACGCGCTTGGCAATATCTATACCGCTCACCGCAACCAGACGCCGCTCGTGATCACGGCAGGCCAGCAGGCGCGCTCGATCCTCCCCTGGCAGCCGTTTCTCTATGCCGAGCGCGCCTCGGAATTCCCGCGGCCTTATGTCAAATTCTCGGTCGAGCCCGCACGGCCTGAAGACGTGCCGGCGGCGATCGCGCGCGCCTATTACGTCGCGATGCAGCCGCCTTCCGGACCTGCCTTCGTCTCGGTGCCGATCGACGACTGGACCCATCCGACGGAGCCCGTGTCTGCCCGCAGCGTCAGCCGCGAGATCGGCCCCGACCCGGAGGCGATCAGATCGCTGGCCGCGGCGCTCGCCGCCAGCAAACGCCCGGCGCTCGTCGTTGGTCCCGCCATCGATCGCGCCCAGGCCGTCGATCTGATGGTGCGCCTGGCGGAGAAAACAAAGGCCGCCGTGTGGGTCGGCCCGTTTTCGGCGCGCTGTTCCTTCCCGGAGCGGCATCCGCAATTCACTGGCTTCCTGCATGCTTCGCCCGCGCAGGTTTCGGACGCGCTGCGCGGCTATGATCTCGTGGTCGTGATCGGCGCGCCGGTGTTCACGTTTCACGTCGAGGGTCATGCCTCGATCTTCGATGGCTCAACCACGATCTTCCAGATCACCGACGATCCCGATGCGGCCGCGGTATCACCCGTCGGCACCGGCATCGTCGCCACCATGAAGCCGGCGCTCACCATGCTGCTCGATCTGTTGCCCGAAACGAAACGCGCGGCGCCGGTAGGTCGTGTTCTGGCGCCCGCGCCGACGGCCGGCGATCCCGTCCCCGTTGAATTCCTGCTGCATACGCTTTCGACGGCGATGCCAGACGATGCCGTGCTGGTCGAGGAAGCGCCGTCGCACCGGCCGGCGATGCAAAAATTCATGCCGATGCGCGGACAGGACAGTTTCTACACCATGACAAGCGGCGGGCTCGGCTATGGCCTGCCGGCCGCGGTCGGCATGGCGCTCGGCAAGGGAGGCATCCGGACGGTCTGCCTGATCGGCGACGGCTCGGCGATGTATTCGATCCAGGCGCTGTGGACGGCAGCGCAGCGCAAGCTGCCGCTGACGGTCATTGTCATCAACAACGCCGGCTATGGCGCGATGCGCTCGTTCAGCGAGGTGATGCAGGTCAGGAACGTTCCCGGCCTCGACCTGCCTGACATCGATTTCGTCAAGATCGCGCAAGGCCTCGGCTGCGATGCGGTGCGCGTTGCGAAATCATCCGAGCTCGAGCCTGCGCTCACGCGCGGTCTCTCGCACAAGGGCGTCAGCCTCATCGAGGTGATGGTGGATTCGTCGGTGCCGCTGCTTTATGCGGAACGGGGTAGAGTTTAGTCGTAGCCCGAGCAACGGGGCCAACGATGATCCTGGAAACATTTACGAGGGTGTTCGTTAACGCGGATGCGATCGAGCCAACGTGCGCCTTCTATCGGGACCTGCTTGGCGGCGAAGAAACCATGCGCTTTGCCTATCCGGAGATGGGCCTCGAGCTCGCCGCGATCTCCTCGCCAAAGCTGTCCGTCCTGGTCATCGCGGGAGCACCGGAGAAGCGCCGGCCGTTCGAGGCGACGCGTCTGACGATCAAGGTCGAGACCCTGGAACCCGTTCTCAGCGTGCTTGAGAGGGCGGGCGCCGAGCAGTTGGAGCCGATCCAGCCGACGCCAGTCGGCCGCAAGACGCGCTTTCGGCACGCCGACGGACTGATCGTGGAATATGTCGACCACGCCTCGCGGACTTGAGCGGCCCAAGGACCAATCGACCCATCACGACTTCCCGTAAGCTTCCCGCATCTTGGCCTGGATCTTGGCCATGCCCGCAATCCAGCGATCGTAATTTTCCGTCTTCTTGCGCATGTAACCGAGCACCTGCGGATGCGGCAGGATCACAAAGGTTTCCTGCTCGATACCGGCGAGCGCATCTTGCGCCACCCGCTCGGGCGAAAGATCGCCGTCGCCGGATTGCGGGCCCTTCGGGATCGAGCGCAGCATGTCGGTCACGACGCCTTGCGGGCAGAGGATCGAAACCTTGATGCCGTCGGCCTTATGCGAGATCGCGAGATTTTCCGCAAAACCCACCGCGGCGTGTTTCGTGGTCGAATAGGCGGGGCTTCCGACCTGCGATAGCAGCCCAGCTGCGGAGATCGTGTTGAGGAAATAGCCACCGCCGCGCACTTTGAAGCGCGGCACCAGATGCCGCGCCGCATAGACGTGCGCCATCACATGAACAGCCCAGCTTCTCGACCACGGCTCGTCCGAGTCGCCGCCCGCGTTCTCCGATAACGGCTCAAAGCCGGCGCCGACGCCGGCATTTGAGCAGAACAGTGCGATCGGGCCGAACTGGCGCTCGGTTTCCTCGATGACGTGAAGGACGTCTTTCTCCTTTCCGACATCGCATTTGAAGGCAGCCCCGCCAATCGGCGTGGCGACGGCGCGTGCAGCTGCCGGATCGATATCGGCGACGATCACCCTGGCCGCGCCGGCCCTGTGAAAGGTTTCACACAACGCCTTGCCGATGCCGTTGGCGCCGCCGGTGACAACCACGACCTTGCCGGCCACCTGCATCGTCACGCCTCTCTCTACGGCAAAACCAGATCGAGCACGGCGGTATAGTGACAGGCCGCGCCCAGCAGCACGAAGCAATGCCAGATCGCGTTCTGGAAACGCAAGCGCCGCCAGGCATGAAAGACCACGCCGAGACTATATAGCGCACCGCCGGCGACGACGAACCATAGCGCCATCCGTGGCAGCGCCGTCACCACGGAATCGTACAGCATCAGGCCGCTCCAGCCCAGCGCCAGATAAAGGCCGACCGAAAGCCGGTAGAAGCGGCCCGGCCACTTGAGTTTGAGCACGATGCCGAAAATCGCCACGCACCACACGCCGATCAGAAGCGCAGTGGCAAAAACACTGTCCTTCAATTCCACGATGAACGGTGTATAGGTCGCCGCGATCAGCACATAGATCGCCGAATGATCGAAACGGCGCAGCACCCATTTGGTACGCGACACCGGCCAGAGATTATAGGTCGCCGACAGCACCAGCATCGACAGCAGCCCGGCGACATAGACCGACACCACGGCGATCTCGAGCGCGGTGGCATAGATCGCGGTGAGCACGACCAGCACGCTGGCGGCGATCAGCCCCAGGCACACCCCGACGATGTGCACGATGCCGTCGGCGATCAGTTCGACCCGATCGTAATTCCAGCCGATCGCGTCCGCCGCCGCATGAACGGAGGTCGAGGCAAGTTGCTTCAATCGAAAGATGGTCATGTTGGTCCGGCGATCTTCGGTTGTGCGATAAATCATACGTCGCAACAGGTCAATTAAGCGTTCAAGTTTGATTGCCAATCCGCTCAACTGAAAAATCGCGTCCGATCCGTGAAGCTTGATTTTGGCCCACGGATTGCCACTTTTTGGGCAGTCCGCCGATTCTCCCCACCACCTTCGAGCTTGCCGGTGCGCATGGCCCCCAATTTCCAGGATATCGTCGAGGAAGCGCGCCTGTCGGCACGGGCGCTACTGGATTATGGCGGGCAGTTCTTCAATCCGACGGTGCGGCTTGGCGTCACCGGATTATCACGGGCCGGCAAGACCGTGTTCATTACCGCGCTGATCCACGGCCTCAGCCGCGGCGGCCGCTTCCCCGTGTTCGAGCCTTTCGCCACCGGGCGGATCGCGCGCGCCCACCTCGAGCCGCAGCCGGACGATGCGGTGCCGCGCTTTGATTACGAAAGCCATGTCCTCACCCTGATCGAAGAGCGCCGCTGGCCGAACTCGACGGTCGACATCAGCGAATTACGTTTGGTCATCGACTACCAGCGTCAAAACGGCGCCGACAGCACGCTGACGCTCGACATCGTCGACTATCCCGGCGAATGGCTGCTCGACCTGCCGCTCCTCAACAAGAGCTACGAGCAATGGTCGGCCGAGAGCCTCGCCCAATCGCGCCAGCCACCGCGCGCGCAGCTTGCGGCCGCCTGGCACGCGCATCTCAACGCATTGGACGCCTTGGGCCGCGAGGACGAGCAGGCAACGCTCGCGGCGGCAAAATTGTTCACCGATTATTTGCGCGCCTGCCGCGACGAACGCTTTGCCATGAGCCTGTTGCCGCCGGGCCGCTTCCTGATGCCGGGCAATCTCGCGGGCTCGCCGGCCTTGACCTTTGCGCCGCTTGAGGTGGCGCTTGACGGCCAAGCGCCGGAGCGTTCGCTATGGGCGATGATGGCCCGGCGTTACGAGGCCTACAAGGATATCGTGGTGCGGCCGTTTTTTCGGGATCACTTCGCGCGGCTCGATCGCCAGATCGTGCTGGTCGATGCGCTGGCGGCATTCAACTCCGGCCCCGAGGCGCTGCACGACCTCGAGGCCGCGTTGGAAGGAATCCTGGACTGTTTCCGGATCGGGCGAGCCACGTTCATCTCGAGCCTGTTCCGGCCGCGGATCGACCGCATCCTGTTCGCCGCCACCAAGGCCGATCATTTACACCACCAGAGCCACGACCGGCTTGAAGCCGTGCTGCGGCGCGCTGTCGGCCGGGCCGTCGCAAGAGCCGAAGGCACCGGCGCTGAAATCGATGTCGTGGCGCTCGCCGCGGTGCGCGCCACCCGCGAGGCGATGGTCGCGCGCGGCCGCGACAAATTGCCCTCGATCCTCGGGACGCCTACGCCGGGCGAAATCGCCAATGGCGAGGCGTTTGACGGCCACACCGAAGTCGCGACCTTCCCCGGCGACCTGCCTGCCGACGCGGAAGCGCTGTTCAAGGGCGATGACGCGTTTCGCGGCCTTGCCAGCGCCGCGGCCGAAAAGAGCGATTTCCGCTTTCTTCGCTTTCGTCCGCCGCTAGTCGAACGCAACGGCACTGAGGAGCCCAGCCTGCCTCACATCCGCCTTGACCGGGCGCTGCAGTTCCTGATCGGAGACAAGCTGCAATGAGCGAGAAAACGCCGCATCGGCGGCCGGCGACCTTCAGGCTGGATGATCCCGCAGTGGTCGTGATGGAAGCGGAGGATTCCACCCGTCCCGTCCGCGGCACGGTTCGCATCACGCCGGAAGCCGATCCGGCGCAGCTGCCGGTCGTCGTTGAGACGCCGCTGATGCCGGTGCGTCGCGGTTTTCGCTGGGGCACGCTGTTCTGGGCTGCGACCGCTGGACTCGTGCTGCTTGGCCTCGGGCTCGGTGTCGTCAATCTGATCGAGGACCTGTTTACGCGCAGCGAAAGCCTTGGTTTGCTCGGGCTTTCCTTTGCGATTGCCGCAGCACTGGCTTTGATCGTCGTGATCGCGCGCGAGGCGTTCGGCCTGGCACGGCTCGCAGCCATCGAGAAACTGCATCTGCGCGCCGCCAAGGTGCTCGTGAGCGACGATCGCGCGGCCAGCCGGACCATCGTCGAGGATCTCCTCAAGCTCGCGCACCAGAATCCGCAACTAGCGCGTGCCCGCGCTATCCTTAAGGGCCATGCCGACGACATCATCGATGGCGCCGACATGATCAAGCTCGCCGAGCGCGAGCTGATGGCGCCGCTCGACCAGGAGGCGCGGCGGCTGGTGTCGTCCGCGGCCCAGCGTGTCTCGGTGGTCACCGCCGTCAGCCCGCGCGCAGCGATCGACGTGCTGTTCGTGTTCGTGGCCTCATTGTGATTGATCCGGCAATTGGCCCGGCTTTACGGCGGAAGGCCGGGAGCGCTCGGCATGATCCGCCTCATGCGTCATGTGATCGCGCATCTCGCCATCACCGGCGGCATGGCGGCGAGCGACAGTCTGGTGCAGCAAATGCTCGGCCACGGCATCGCGGCTAAACTGTCGCAGCGGCTCGGCGAAGGCATCTTGAACGGCCTGTTGACCGCGCGGCTTGGCCTCGCCGCGATCGAGGTGACCCGGCCGCTGCCGTTTACTGCGCTGCCCCGGCCGGTGCTCGCCGACCTTGCCAGGGACCTGCTGCGCAAGCGCGAAGAGGAGAGCGAGGAATAGCCGACTACGCCGCCGCGCTGACGTCGCCCGCCAGCACGCGCCAGCGAAACAGCGGCGAGTCCGGCGGCGGCGACAGCTCCGGCGTCCAGCCCGTCAGTTTTTCCAGCGCGTAGGTATCCATCACAATCCCACGCCAGCTTCGCTCGACCCGCTCCAGCGGCTGGCGCACCGCTGTTGTAGCCGACCAGATTGCGCTCAACTGATCCGGCTCGCGCGCGACATAAAGCCCGGTATGACCGGCGATCTCATTCATGCCGGGATCGCCAAAATCCTGAAACCGGCCGCGCTCGTTGATCTGGACCACCGGCACGCGGCCGTTGAAATACCAGCGCAACATCGCATAGGTGCGGTAGTCCGTGGTCGCGATCCAGGTGGCGCCGATCGTTTGCAGTTCGCTCTGCGTCCGCTCGACCAGACGTTCATAGCCCGCCTCGCCGCCGACCGGATCGGTCCGACCGATCCAATTCCAGGGCGCCGCGACGTAGTACAAGAACACGACAACGACAAAGGCGATGCCCGAGACAATGGCGGCTTTCGCCCAGCGAATCGTTGAACGGACCATCCGCGCCGACCAGTTTTCGCGCGGCAGCATCGCGATGTTGATCGCGGCGGCGGCAAAGCCGAGCGGCCAGACAAACATCGGCCAGGTGTCGCCGACCCGCAGCGTCAGCGATTTCCAGAAGAAATAGCAGAAGGGAACGAGCACCGAGGTCGATAGCAGGATCGCGACCGGCTCGCGTTCGCGGTAGCCGCGCCATGCGGTCAAGCTGACGCCGGTCAAGACCACCGGCAACAGGATGAAGCCGACCAGGCCGAGTTGCAGGCTGATGAATTCGCCTAACGTGCGCAGCGACATCTCGCGGGTGGCGGCCGCCCGCACGAACTGGAATCGGAACGACGCCCAGTCGTGCTCGGCGTTCCAGACCAGCACCGGGAGAAACAACACCGTTGCGATCAGCGCTGCGAGCCACGGATAGGGGGAAACCAGCCAGCGGGCCCGCCACTTCGGCACCAGCATGAACGCGGCCACCGCCGGAAGCAGCATGATGGCGGTGAATTTCGAGAGCAGCGCAAGCCCCGCGAACGCGCCGGCTGCAAGCCACCAGCGCGCATCGTTGCCTTCGACGAGCCGGACTAGCGCCCACACCATCGCAACCGCAAACGGGATCAGCGCGGTGTCGGGCGAGACCTTGGCCATCAGCAGGCCGTAGTAGAGGGCGGCTTCCGGCATCAGCACCGCAAACACGATCGCCCGCACATCATGGGTGACGCGGCGGACGATATCGGCGAGCAGCACTTGCGTGACCAGCATCGCCAGCACGCCGGCAAAGCGGACGCCAAAATTGGTGTCGCCGAAAATCGTGGTGCCGAAGCGGATGAACCACGCGATCATGGGGGGATGATCGAGGAAGCAGAGCGCGCGCTCCTTTGACCAGGTCCAGTAATAGGCCTCGTCGGTGCGCAGTTCCGTCAGGCTTGCGTAGGTCACCCGCAACAGCGTCATCGCGGCGATCACGATGAGCGCGGCGATCAATGGCCGGAACGCTGACTTGTCCGGTTTAGCGCTGTTGTCGGGGACGGTTGGCACGGCGCTTTCTCCCCTGCGCGAGGTGGGGTGTCAACGGCGCGAGGACCAAAGACGCCACGCAAATCCGAGCCGTCCGCCCAGCGAAAGCCGGAGACCGGTGACCGCCGATTGTGGTAAGAGACGCCCCCAAAAGGTACTCGTCCATGGAATTAAACCCTGCCATCGCCGATCTTTCTTCCATGGATCGGATGGCGCATTTTCGCGACAGGCTGGCACGGTCGATCCGCGGGGTCGGCGTGCGGCAGGTCCGCTTGGCCTCCGGGCTGGTGCTCTTCGCTTATCTGATTAGTCATTTCGTCAACCATGCGCTCGGCAATATCTCGATGGAGGCCTTGGCCGGCGGCGTTTATTGGCACACCCGGTTCTGGCAGTTCCCGCCGGTCGGGATCGTGTTCTATGCCTCCTGCGTGACTCACGCCGCGCTCGGCATCTGGGCGCTGTATCAACGCCGGCAATTTCGCTGGAAGGCGATCGAGCCGCTGCAGCTCGTGCTGGGCCTGAGCATTCCGGCGCTGATCATCACCCACATTGTCGGGGTGCGGCTCGGGCAGGCGTTGTTCGGACACGAAAAACTCTATCCGCAGGTGTTCTTTGCCTACTGGATCGTGTGGCCGCTGAAGGCGTGGCTGATGTATGCGGTCATCACCGTCGCTTGGGTTCATGGCTGTATCGGTCTGCATTTCTGGCTGCGCATGAAGGCGTTCTACAGGATTGCCGCGCCGTTTCTGCTCGCCGTGGCGGTGCTGATTCCGACGCTGGCCATGCTGGGCCTCTATCAGGGCGGACGAAACGTCGTCGACAACGACAGCGTCGAATGGCGGGCGGAGAATCTCGCGCCGGACAAGGTCGGCACCTCGGCCGAACAAGCCGTCTTGAGCAACATCGAGGATTATTTCCTGATCGGCTATTTGGGCCTGCTCGTCCTCGTGCTGCTGGCAAAGGGCGCGCGCGCCATCTACGAGCGTCGCGGCGGCATGATCGCGCTGTCTTATGGCAACGGCAGGACGATCAAGGTCCCGAAAGGCCTTTCCGTGCTCGAGGCGAGCCTGCGCTACAACGTTCCGCATGCCAGCGTCTGCGGTGGCCGCGCCCGCTGCTCTACCTGTCGCATCCGCGTGATCGGCGATTGCAGCACGCTGCCCGAGCCGTCGCCACGCGAGGCCTTCGTGCTTGGGCGGGTCGGCACGTCCGATCCCTCGATCCGCCTTGCCTGCCAGTTGCGCCCCGCGGCCGATCTTTCGTTCTTCCAGTTGTTCATGCCGCACACCATGTCGGCCAATGCGCACGCCTCACAGCCTTCCAAGATCGGTCAGGAGCGCTATCTCGTCAGCCTGTTCGTGGACATGCGCGGCTCGACCCAGCTCGCGGAGAAGCGGCTGCCGTTCGACACCGTGTTCATCGTCAACCGCTTCCTTGGCGCGGTATCGCAGGCGGTGATCGACAATGGCGGGCAGCCCAATCAATTTGTCGGCGACGGCATGCTGGCGCTGTTTGGGCTCGCCACGGGGCAGCGCAACGCCTGCCGCCAGGCGCTCAAGGCGGCGGCCGCGATCGCAGCCAACGTCGAGGAGCTCAATCAATTCCTCAGCCATGACCTGCGCGAGCCGATCCGTTTCGGCATCGGCATCCACGGCGGCGAGGTGATCGTGGGTGACATCGGCTACCGCGACCACATGGTGTTCACCGCACTCGGCGACGCCGTGAATGTCGCGGCACGGCTGCAGGACATGACCAAGACGCTTGCATGCGAAGCGATCGTCTCTGAGGAGGTTCGCGTCAGCGCGGGCCTTGCTGCCGACGATTTGCCGCAGCAGGAAGTCGCGATCCGCGGACGCGCCGAGCCGATGATCGTCCGCATCGTGGCGAATGCACAGGCCTTGTCCGCGATGGTCGACGGAGCGGTCGCTGCGGCTTAACGGGCCCCCTTCCGTATCACGCGGCAACGGACAGCCGCAGCCCGAGAGCCTTCAAGACTCTGGCCACGGTTGCAAACTCGGGGTTACCGTCCGGCGATAGTGCCTTGTACAGATTGGCGCGGCCGAGGCCGGCGGCTTGCGCAATCTCGGTCATGCCTTTGGCGCGGGCGATGTCGCCGAGTGCCGCTTTGAGCAAATCGGGGTCGCCATCCTCAAGCACGGCATCGAGATAGGCGGCGATGTCCTCTTTTGTCTCCAGCGTGTCGGCGGCATCCCAACGGCTAATCTTGCGAGTCATGTCGTCCTCTCTAAACGTCTTGCGCCAGTTCGAGGGCACGCGTGATGTCGCGATCCTGGTCTCGTTTGTCACCACCGCAGAGCAGGATGACAACCGTGTCGCCGCGCCGGACGAAATACACCCGGTAGCCAGGACCGTAATCGATCCGCATCTCCGACACGCCGCTCCCTACCGGCTTCACGTCGCCGGGATTGCCGAGTGAGAGGCGGCGGATGCGCACGGTGATCCGGGCGCGCGCCTGGCGATCCCGCAGGCCTGCAAACCAATCCGTAAAAACGTCAGTCTGCCGGACTTCTACCATGCGAATTGTCTCTTATAAAGGACAGCTTGTCAAGGTTTGCAGCGGCAAGAAACAGCGCAATCGCCTCTATCTACGCAAATCAGCCCTACAGGCTCTGACCTGGCCCAGTAGTAGCCCGCATGAGCGCAGCGATAGCGGCGACCGCACGCCTGAACAAGCGTTCAGAAAATTGCCGCGGAATCTCAGGTCGATTTCTCGAACCCGCTTTGCAAGGCGCACGACTGACGAGCGAGGGGTGACAACCGCGCCAAGGTCAACAAACAACCAAGGCGCTCATTTTGGAGAATGACCATGCTACGCAAATTCGCTCTTGCACTTGTTGCCGCAGCTTCGCTCAGTGCCGTTGCACTGGCTCCGTCCGCCGCTTCCGCCAAGCCAATGGGCGGTGGATGGGGCGGCGGCTTCGGTGGCTACCATCACCACTGGGGCCACGGCTTCGGTATCGGCTACATCGCTGGCGGCGACGACGGCTGCTATGTGACCCGGCCGGTGTTGACGCCGTTCGGCTATCGCCTGCGCACCGTCAACGTCTGTGGTTACTGATCGAACCCGCATTCGCCAAGGTTCGAAGAAAATTCCCCGGTCGCGAGACGCGGCCGGGGTTTTATCTTGTCGTATTGCATCGCAACAACAATTCCATGCTGGCAAAAAGCATGAATTGACTCCCTATCCTTCGATGCGAAACATACATGCATGAGTGTGGTGGAGACCACCCCTCAACGAAAGAAGCTTCGAGAGGAAGCCTGATGCTCGATCGACGAGAGTTGATAAAATGCGCCGGCCTGGCGGCGCTTGGGACCAGCCTCACTTCGGCAACAGCCTTCGCGCTCGATACCGCGACGCTGCCGTTCGACAACGGCGAACGGCCGCTGGTGCGATATCCGCAGAAGCGCCCGATGATCGGCCTGACCAGCCGGCCGCCGCAGCTCGAGACGCCCTTCTCCATTTTCAACGACGGGGCGATCACGCCCAACAATGCGTTCTTTGTTCGCTATCACCTGGCGGGGGTGCCGCTCGACATCGATCCGGACAAGTTCACCCTGGAAATCAAAGGCAAGGTCAGCCATTCGCTGAAACTGTCGCTCAAGGAAATCAGGAAGCTCAGGGCGGTCGAACTCGTTGCCGTCAATCAATGCTCGGGAAACAGCCGTGGCTTTTTCGAGCCGCGCGTCGCCGGCGGTCAATTGGGTAATGGCGCGATGGGATGGACACGACGCCGGATTTCGTCAAGGCGCTCGACATCGACCATGCCCGCGACGGCGAGGTGATGCTGGCCTACGGCATGAACGGCAACGACCTGCCTCTTCTGAACGGTTTTCCGCTTCGACTTGTAGTGCCCGGCTATTACGGCACCTATTGGGTGAAGCATCTCAACGAGATCACCATCATCGACAACGTGTTCGACGGTTTCTGGATGAAGTCCGCCTATCGGATTCCGGACACGCCCTGCAACTGCGTCGAGCCGGGCACCGCGCCAAAGGCGACGATCCCGATCGGCCGCTTCACGGTGCGCTCCTTCATCACCAGCCTCGCCGACGGCGCCAGGCTGAAGCCGGGCAGCACCATGCTGAAAGGCATCGCGTTCGACGGCGGCAAGGGCATCAGGGAAGTCGCGGTTACGATCGACGGCGGCAAGACCTGGACGCCGGCGAAGCTCGGCAAGGATCTCGGCAAATATTCGTTCCGCGAATGGAAGCTGCCGATAAAGCTCGCGGCAGGGCCGCACGAGCTCCAGGTTCGCGCCACCAACAATGCCGGCGACACCCAGCCGACGGAGCCCTTGTGGAATCCAGCCGGCTATTTGCGCAACGTCGTCGAAACCGTGCGCGTCACCGCGGCGTGAAGGAGAATTTCCGTGAAGCACGCGTCTCTGCTCACTCTCGTCGCCGCGGCATTAAGCGTTGCATCGCTAAGAATTGCAGCATTAAGCGTTGCAGCGCTAAGCCTTGGTTCAGCCGGCGCGGCGCCGATCTCCTACACACTGCCCGACGAGACCGCGGCCTTCAAGGCTGGGCCCAACCTGGAAGTCGTGCAGAACAATTGCACCGCCTGTCACTCGGCCGACTACGTCTCTACCCAGCCGCGGGGCCTGAAATTCAAGAAGGATTTCTGGCAGGCCGAGGTGACCAAGATGATCAAGGTTTATGGTGCGCCGATCGCGGATGCTGACGTTCCCAAGATCGTCGAATACCTGGCCGCGACCTACTGAGCTTCACACCAGGGCGGGCCGTGCGCGCATGCCAGGCCCCCGCGGCCCGGCCGAATCGGACCGGCCGTTGCTGCGTGAAATGATCGAGAAAGACGTGCAAAAGCCGCAAATGCGCCGCGATATCGGTCGTTTCGAGCAAAATCAGCCATCCTTTGAGCTATCAAGGCTGCCCTAATCATCGTATATCTTGCTTCCGCTGGACGTGCCGGTTGGCGGGGACCGGCGGTTGGCTTCTGTTTTCGATCCCGCGGAGACGACGTAATGGCTAAAGGTACAGTTAAATGGTTCAACCCCACCAAGGGTTATGGATTCATCCAGCCCTCTGCTGGCGGCAAGGACGTATTCGTTCATATTTCAGCGGTTGAGAAGGCCGGTCTTTCCACGCTCAATGAAGGGCAGACAGTGGAATACGAAGAGGTTGCCAATCGCGGCAAGACTTCGGCCGAAAACCTCAAGGTTTAGCGCTCTCTCGGACCTCGTCCGGGAGTGGGGCTTTTTCCGAAAATCTGATTAGGTAATTGCATTCGGCAGGAGCGGAAAAACCGCTCTTGCGGGTGCAGTTCGTCTGAGCCTTGTCGTCTGAGCCTTGTCGTCTGAGCCTTGTCGTCTGAGCCTTATCGTCTGAGCCTTGGCCGGTGCGGGTCCAATCAGTCTTCCGTCATCCATTGGGTGATCGGCATGACATCCGGCGGATGCAAATAGCCACGCGGCCACAGGTCAACGGCCCATTCGATCTTGGTTGCGCGATCGACCAGCACTGCGGTGTTGTGCGGCGTCTGCAGGACCAGGGCGTTGCCGCGATAATGCGGATTGCCGACCACATGATACTTTAGAAGGCGCCACTCCTGCAGCACCAGCAGCAGGCTCGTCGTGTTGCGCGTTGTGTCCCAGCAATCGTAGTTGTGCGGCGCGTCGAAATAGCGGAAATCGGCTTTCGCGACCCGCTTGTCGGTGCCGATGACGGGTCCCATCCGGCGATCGAACCAGATAACGGCTTTCTGCACCGCCCTCCGTTCGGCCGCCGCCGATGCCCGGCCCGAGCTGAGAATTTTCGTCAGCGCGGCGCGATCTGCCGCCGTGAAATCCAGAATTTCGCGGCGCCGGCAGACAAAACCGTAGCAAACTGTCATCTTCGCCGCGCTGGGCGGAAAAATCGATACAGTGGTGTAAAGCGCCGCCTGCGGCTCCGTCAGTTCGAGGGCGGATGCAGGAACCGTGGCGGCAACCAGCGTCGAACCGAGGGCGAAGCAGCAAACGGCGAGGACCTTGCGTGTTCCGGCTAGAGCATGATCCGGGAAAGTGAGCACCGGTTTTCCGAAAAAGATCATGCTCACACAAAAGGATAGAGCGGGAAAACGACTCGAAGGAAAGTCATCACGCTCTGGTCGTTCGTTCCCGTTCATGAGCCCCATTCGTCCGTGCATACAGCGGGGCGGAAACTATCGCGGGGATTTCGCGGTGCCAAGACCACCGTACTTTGTTTCCGAAGTTGATGGCCGGCATCCCGCAAGGAACTTCAATTCGGCCACCACCGGCGGCATGATGGGCTTCGAACGGGAATAGCCATGACGTCTGCTCCCACATCCTTTCCGCCGTTCAGTACGGCCTACGCGCCGGACGATCGTGCGATCGCGCCGGCACTGCTGAAAACCGCTCGCTTGAGCGCCGAACAGGACGCGCGGATCGACCATACCGCCGCCCGCCTGATCGATGCCATCCGCTCGAGCGATGACCGGCTTGGCGGCGTCGAAGACATGCTGCGCGAATTCGCACTCTCGACCAAGGAGGGCCTGGCGCTGATGGTGCTCGCCGAGGCCTTGCTGCGCGTGCCGGACGCCCGCACCGCCGACCAGTTCATCGAAGACAAGCTTGGCGAAGGCGATTTCGTCCACCACGAGACCAAGTCCAGCGCGTTCCTGGTCAATGCTTCAGCCTGGGCGCTGGGCATGTCGGCGCGGGTGATCCAGCCTGGCGAAACCCCGCAAGGCACGATCGGGCGGCTCGCCAAGCGGCTGGGCGTGCCGGCCGTGCGCGCCGCCACGCGGCAAGCGATGCGGCTGATGGGCAGCCATTTCGTGCTCGGCGAGACGATCGAATCCGCGCTGGCCCGGGCTCGCTCCCAGGCGGCAACGCCGCGCACACCGCGCTATTCGTTCGACATGCTCGGCGAAGGCGCGCGCACCGCCAATGATGCGACGCGCTATTTCAATTCGTATGCGAGTGCGATCGAAGCCATCGGCAGCACCGCCGATGACAGGCCCCTGCCCAACCGGCCCGGCATCTCGGTCAAGCTCTCCGCGCTGCATCCGCGCTTTGAGGCCGTGAGCCGCGGCCGCGTGATGGCGGAGCTGGTGCCGCGGCTGATCGAGCTTGCGCAACGCGCCAAGGCTTATGATCTGAATTTCACCGTGGACGCCGAAGAGGCCGACCGGCTGGAACTGTCGCTCGACGTCGTCGCCGCCGCGCTCGGTGACGCAACGCTTGCTAAGTGGGATGGCTTCGGGCTTGCGATTCAGGCCTACCAGAAGCGTGCGTCTGGCGTGATCGACTATATCGATAATCTCGCCCGGTCGCTGAACCGCCGGATGATGGTGCGTCTCGTCAAGGGCGCCTATTGGGACACCGAGATCAAGCGCGCACAGGAGCGCGGCCTTGACGGCTATCCGGTGTTCACGCGCAAGGCGATGACGGATTTGAACTACATCGCCTGCGCGCAAAAATTGCTGGCGCTGCGGCCGCGGATTTTTCCGCAATTTGCCACCCATAATGCGCTGACGGTGGCCACCGTGCTCGAATTGGCCGCACCCGACGACGGCGGATTCGAATTTCAGCGCCTGCACGGCATGGGTGATGCGCTGTATGCCAAACTCAGCGAAGATCGTCCCGGGACCGCCTACCGCACCTATGCGCCGGTCGGCAGCCACCGCGATCTGCTCGCCTATCTGGTGCGGCGTCTGCTCGAGAACGGCGCCAACTCGTCGTTCGTGGCGCTTGCCGCCGACGATGCGGTGCCGGTTACGACATTGCTGCGACGCCCGGCCGAAATCGTCCGTACACCTGACAATGCGTCCCATCCGAACATTCCGCTGCCGCGCGAGTTGTTTTCGCCGCAACGGAAGAATTCGCGCGGCATCGAGTTCGGCGACCGCGCGGCGTTGAGCGCGCTCACTGCGGCGATTGCGACGGAGGAAATGCCGGCCGCCGGCAGCGCCGCTTCCGCGACGCCCGAACAGGCGAATGCGGCCGTGGCCCTCGCATCAGCGGGATTTAGAGACTGGAGCGCAACGCCGGGTTTGCGGGCCGCCAGCCTTGAGAAGGCCGCAGACCTTCTGGAGCTGCGAAAAGCGCATTTCATCGCGTTCCTGCAACGCGAGGGCGGCAAGACACTCGACGATGCGCTCTCCGAGGTGCGCGAGGCCGCCGATTTCTGCCGCTATTACGCCAGCGAAGGCCGCAAGCTGTTTGACGAGGGCGAAGCGATGCCCGGTCCAACCGGCGAGAGCAATGTGCTGCGCTTGCGCGGACGCGGCGTGTTCGTCGCGATCTCGCCGTGGAATTTTCCGCTCGCGATCTTCCTCGGCCAGGTGACGGCGGCACTGATGGCCGGCAACAGTGTCGTCGCCAAGCCGGCCGAGCAGACGCCCTTGATCGCGGCGGAAGCGGTCCGCCTGCTGCTTGAGGCCGGCATTCCCGCGAACGCGCTGCATCTCGTTCAAGGCGATGGCCGGATCGGTGCGGCACTGGTGGCGCACCCCTATATCGCCGGCGTGGTCTTCACCGGTTCGACCGAAGTCGCGCGCTCGATCAACCGCACGCTTGCCGCGAAAGACGGCGCGATCGTGCCGCTGATCGCGGAGACCGGCGGCATCAACGCCATGATCGCGGACGCCACCGCGCTGCCCGAACAGGTCGCCGACGACGTCGTGACATCGGCATTTCGCTCCGCCGGCCAGCGCTGTTCAGCGCTGCGGTTGTTGTTCGTGCAGGACGACGTCGCCGACCGCATGATCGAGATGATCGCAGGCGCCGCGCGTGAATTGAAGGTGGGCGACGCCAGCGATCCATCGACGCACATCGGGCCGGTGATCGATCGCGAGGCCAAGGAAAAGCTGGAAGCGCATATCGCGCGGATGAAGACACAGGCCCGCGTCCATTTTGCAGGTCTGGCGCCGGAGGGCAATTACGTCGCGCCGCACATCTTTGAACTGTCCGATGCGAGCGAACTGACCGAGGAAGTGTTCGGGCCGATCCTGCATGTGGTGCGCTATCCCGCCGAGCGGCTCGACCGCGCCCTGCAAGCGATCGAAGCTACCGGCTACGGGCTGACGCTCGGCATCCACTCCCGGATCGACGATACGGTCGAGGCGATCATCGATGCCGTTGCCGTCGGCAATATCTATGTCAACCGCAACATGATCGGCGCCGTGGTCGGCGTGCAGCCGTTCGGCGGTCATGGACTGTCTGGCACTGGGCCAAAGGCCGGCGGTCCGCATTACCTGCCGCGATTTGCGACCGAGCAAACGGTGACGATCAATACTGCGGCTGCCGGCGGCAATGCGGCGCTGATGTCGGGCGAGGAGTAGCGGTTGCATCGCACGCCGACATGGGTCAAATGGTCCGGTCGTGCACCACGATAATTCCGGCACACGGGAACAAGACCGACAAACGTCACGGGAGCGACGCCAACATGGAAAAGGGCATCTTTGAAGGCCTCAAGGTACTGGACTGCGCGAGTTTCATCGCAGCGCCCGCGGCCGCCACCGTGCTGTCGGATTTCGGCGCCGACGTGATCAAGATCGAGCCGCCCGTAACAGGCGATCCCTACCGCAACCTGCCCAACCTGCCGGGCTATCCGGTGAGCGAGCACAATTTCGCCTGGCTCCTGGAGAGCCGGAACAAGAAGAGCCTCGCGCTCGATCTTAGTAAGCCCGAGGGACGGGCGGTGCTGCATCGCCTCGCCGCCGAGGCTGACGTGTTCATCACCAACTACCCGCCGGCCGTGCGTGAGCGGCTCGGGATAACCCACGACCACCTCGCCCCGCATAACGACCGGCTGATCTATGCGTCCTTTACCGGCTATGGCGAAAAGGGCGAAGAAGCCAACAAGCCCGGTTTCGACAGCAATGCCTATTGGGCGCGTTCGGGCCTGATGGACCTGGTGCGCGCCGATATCAATACCACGCCGGCGCGTTCGGTGGCCGGCATGGGCGATCACCCCTGCGCCATGGCGCTCTATAGCGCCATCGTCACCGCGCTCTACAAGCGCGAGCGCACCGGCAAGGGCTCGCATGTCTCCTCGAACCTGATGGCCAACGGCGTCTGGGCTTCAGGGGTGCTGGCGCAGGCCAAATTATGCGGGGCGAAATTCGGCGAGCGGCGCTCGCGCGAGCGCGCATTGAACGCGGTCACCAATCACTACAGGTGCAAGGACGGCCGCTGGCTGATCCTGTCGTTGCTCAATGAGGAGAGGCAGTGGCCGACCTTGGCCCGCTGCTTGGGGCGGGAGGACCTGATCGACGACGCAAAGTTCGCCACCAAGCCCGACCGGCACGCCCGTTCGATCGAGCTGATCAAGATTTTCGACGAGGTGTTTGCCACCAAGGACCTGGCCGAATGGCGCAAGATACTCGATGGCAATGGGCTGGTGTTCGGCGTGGTCGGCATCCTCGACGACATCCCCCACGACAAGCAGATGCTGGAAAACGAGGTGCTGGTGCCCTTCGAGAACGACACCATGCTGACCATCAGCAGCCCGATCTGGATCGACGGCGACAGGAAGGTCCAGCCGCGCCGTCCGCCCGGCATCGGCGAGCACAGCGACGAGATCCTGCGCAAGGCCGGCTACGACGAGGCCTCGATCCAGAAATTGCGCGCATCCGGCGCGGTGGCGTGAACAGCGATGCCCAGCTATCGCCTGCATTATTTTCCTGAATCGGGAAACAGCTACAAGCTTGCGCTGATGCTCACTCTGTGTGGTGAGACGTTTGAGCCGGTCTGGACCGATTTTGGCGGCGGCGTCACACGGACTGCGGAGTGGCGGCGCTCCGTCAACGAGATGGGCGAAATTCCGGTGCTGGAGGTAGACGGCAAACGACTGACCCAGACCGCGCCAATCCTGCTGCAACTCGCCGAACAGTATGGCCGGTTCGGCGGCAAGACGCCGGAAGAGAAGTTCGAGCTGTTGCGCTGGCTATTCTGGGACAACCACAAACTCACCGGCTACATGGCGACCTACCGATACTATCGGGCGTTCACGCCCGCCCCCGATCCGCATGTTCAAAAACATTTTCGCCGGCGGCTCGACGACTTTCTTGGAATTCTCGAGCAGCACATGAAAAAGAATTCCTTCGCGATCGGCGAGCAGCCGAGCATCGCCGATATTTCGATGATGGCCTATCTGCACTATCCCGCCGACGAAACCGGATATGATTTCGCTACCAGCCATCCGGCCATGAGCGCCTGGCTCGGCCGTATCGCAAACCTGCCCGGCTGGCGGTCGGCCTACGATCTTTTGCCCGGCAAGCGTCTCAAGCACTACGCGCGGGAGGCCGACAGCATTTAGCGGTTGAGCCAGAGCCAGACGATCGCAAAAACGATGGCGCCGGCAATGACGGCGAATACGATCGTCCAGGCGCTGACGCGGATGTCGCCTACGGTCTGGCGTTCGGCTTCGTTTTGCGCGATCTCGCGATTGCGCTCTTTGTCGGCTTCGTCCATCGCCTGCCCCTCAGCTTCCGGCCGTCGGCGCCGCCTCGAGCTTAGCATCAAACGGTGTCGGTTGCTCAATGGCGCTTTCGCCGCCGCCGACGCCGGCAAGCCGGCTCAAGCAAACGGCGGCGAGCGCCGCGCACAAGGCAGCCGCCGCGGCTGCGAAGAAGACCGCCCCCGCGCTCCATTTCATGGTCAGCAACATGCCGCCGACCAGCGGCCCGACGATCGAGCCGACCCGGCCGATCCCAAGTGCCCAGCCGACACCGGTGGCCCGGACCGAGGTCGGGTAGAACGCGGCCGCGAGCGCATTGGCCGCGATCTGACCGCCGACCACGCAAAATCCGGCGACGAAAATCGCCGTCGCGACGAGCACCGCGGAGTGGCCGAGCTGGCCGATCGCGCCGACCGCGAAGATCGCGATGAAGTACACCAGCGCCAGCGCTTTGAAAGAGAAGCGGTCGATGATGCTGCCGAGCGCGAAGGTCCCGACCACGCCGCCGACTTGCAACATCGATCCGATCAATACGGCCTCCGACACCGAGGCGCCGAGGTCATTGAGCACGGTCGGTAGCCAGTTCGACAGAAAATAGATGTCAAGCAGGCTCATGAAGAACACCACCCACAACAGCAGCGTCGCAACGGTTCGCCCCTCCCGGAACAGATGCACGACCGGCATCCCCGCCAGTGCCGGCTCGTGCACGGTAAATTGCGTGCCGGAGGCGAACGAGGCGTTCGGCCTGATGAAGCCAAGCAGTTCCGCAACGCGCTCGGGCGCCCGACCAGCGAGCGCCAGGAAGCGGACGGATTCCGGCAGCCTCCGTGCCAGGATCGGGACCATGATCAATGGCGCGATGCCACCAACCACAAACACCGAGCGCCAGCCGAAGTGCGGGATCAGCGCGGCTGCGAGAAAGCCGCCAAGTGCTGCGCCCACCGAGAAGCCGCAGAACATGATCATCACCATGGTGGCGCGGCGGCGGCGTGGATTGAACTCCGAGGTCATGGCGACCGCATTTGGCATCGCGCCGCCGAGCCCGAGGCCGGTCAAGAAACGGATCGCAAGCAGCGCATTGACGTCCTGGACAAAGGCGGTGGCGAGCGCGCCGAGGCCGAATGCGAGCGTCGAGAAGATGATGATCTTCTTGCGCCCGATGCGATCGGCAAGCGGCCCGAACAGCAGCGCGCCGACCATCAGCCCGAACAGGCCGGCGGAGAACACCGGACCAAGCGCACCCCGCGTCATGCCCCACTCCTTGGCGATCGAAGGCGCGACGTAGCCGATCGCCTGGGTGTCGAAGCCGTCGAGGAACAGCACGGCCGCGCAGGTCAGCAGCAGCTTGACCTGAAAGCCGCCGACCGGCTGCTGGTCGATGAACTCAGCGACATCGATTACCGGCGCGCAGCTGCCTTGAGAAATCGCCATCGTCGTCCTCCTCTAATCGTCATTGCGAGGAGCCAACGGGTCGCGCGAACGCCGCCCGATGACAGGCTCCGCGACGAAACAATCCAGAGTCGCAATGCCGCACTGTGGATTGCTTCGCTGCGCTCGCAATGACGGTTCTTGTTTTAGTTATCGCTTTCTAACACAATTCGCTGAGGCTGACGCGATTTCTACCCGCGCAAGGCATCCTTCGAATAGCCGGCAATTCGCTTGTAGCCCTCCGACAGCGCAACCAATTCATCGCGGCTGATGACATCCTCGATCGCCTTGAACGGCCGGTCGTGGGTGCGCTGGAATACTTCGCGCAGGATCGCATCCGGCGGATTGGTGCGGTTGGTGAGCACGATGCGCGTGGTCACCGCGAGCCGCTGGCTTTCGTAAGCGGCAAGCGCTGCAACCGGGTCGGCGTTTTGCAGTAGCGCCATTGTGAGCGCCCGCGCATCGAGGATCGCTTGCCCCGCGCCGTTGGAGCCGCGCGGCACCATCGGGTGCGCGGCGTCGCCGAGCAGCGTAACCCGGCCAAAGCTCCAGCGCGGCAACGGGTCCTGATCGACCATCGGAAATTCCAAAACGCTGTCGGCGGCGCGGATGAAGGCGGGCACGTCGAGCCAGGCGAAATGCCAGTCGGCGAACGGGCCGATGAAATCGTCAAGCGAACCCTCGCGGTTCCAGTCGCGCTTGCGATAGTTCGGGGTCTCGATCTCGGCGACCCAGTTGATGAGCTGCAACCCGTCGCTGCCGGCTGCGCGGATCGGGTAGATCACCATCTTGCCATGCGACAGCCATCCCGCCCGCACCATGCTGGCGCCCGACAGCATCGGCTTCCAACGCGTCACGCCGCGCCACATGTTGACGCCCGAATAGCGCGGCTCGCCTTCGTCCGGAAAGAACTGCTTGCGGATCGCCGAGTTGATGCCGTCGCAGGCGATCGCGACGCGGCCGCGCACGGTAGAGCGCGCCGCGCCGTTCGGGCCGTCGGAAAATGTCACGGTAACGCCAACATCATCCTGCTCGACGCCGAGGCAGTGATGATTCGTGACGATCCGATCGTGCCCGGCGCGGGCGCGGAAGGCGTCGAGCAGCACCCTCTGCAGATCGCCGCGATGGACGGAGAATTGCGGATGATCGTAGCCGGCGGCGCGTCCCAGCGGCTCCTGATAGATTAATTGGCCGAAGCGATTGAAGAAGGTCGCATCTCTGGTCTCGATCGCGACGCGCGCCAGCGCGCCTTCAAGCCCGAGCGCCGCAAGCTCCTTGGTGGCGTGCGGCAGCAGATTGATGCCGACACCGACCGCCTTGATCTCGCTCGCCGACTCGAAGATCCGACAGGGAATGTTCGCCGCGTGCAGCGCGAGCCCCAGCGTCAACCCGCCGATGCCGCCGCCGACGATAATGATGTCGTCCATGTTTCCGTCCCAGGGCCTTTTGGCGGCGATGAGACACGATTAGTAAGCTCACTGTCAATCTAGCGAGGGCGCTCAAAGGCCGACGTTTAGCGGCTTTTGACGAAACACATGCCCATCCGCGTCACCGCGCTCGCCGCTTGGCACGCGAGGCCCTCGGCGCAGGTCCAGGAACGGAAGCTGCGATCGTTTTCGGCGGCATTGGCGTGTTGCAGATAGCAATGCGCGCCCCAGCCGTCCTCATATTCGGTGCCGGCAAGCTCGGTACTGCCGCGCAGTTGCGGACGGCTGGAGAAGCCGCGCGAATAGTCCGGACGTCTCCCATCGCGCAGCGCGGCGAGGATATCGCGGCGCCTGACCTGATCGCCGAAGAAATGTGGCGACGCCGGCACCACCGTCGAGTTCGACGGCTTGGCCGCCATCCAGTCGACGCCAGGGAAATGGAAGCCGCCAATGCCGCGCGTCTGATGGCAACCCGAACAGGTCATGTCGTTCAACCGCCGCTCGAAGCCCGCGATAGAGCGGATATTTTGCAACGTCGTGCCATCCTCGGCCGCCTTCTTAAGCGCCGCAACGACATCGCCCTCGCTGAATACTGCACTTGCGCCCTCGCCCTGCGTCAGACCGAACGCCGGCTGCAAATCCGACGGCGCAAAGCCGACCGGGGTCACGGCGACCGCGCCCTTGGCCAGGAATCGCTCCGGGATCAGGATCGTGCCGCGGTCGAATTCGCGGAAATTCTTGGGCTCGAGCAACCACGCCTTGAAATCGCGCTTGAACGTTTCATCGGCGAGAAGTCGTTCGCGATCGATCTGGTTTTCGAGCGGCGCTTCCTCAAAACTTGTGGATTGCGCGTTGTAGTCGAACACTTTCATGAGATAGTCGGTGCGGAAATCCCGCACCGGCGATTTCGGCGCGTGCGCGATTTGCACATTGGATTCGATGCGGTCGATATTTCCGGGCGCGACCAGATCCAGCGGACCGTCCTTGGCTGTCAGTTTTTCCGCGAGCGCGACGCCGGTCAGCGACAGATCTCCAGCCGCGAGCCAGCGCCGCGCGATACTGGCGCAAGTGATGGCCGCGCCACTGCCATCGACCGCACGATCGTCCTTGGCTTTGAGCACGACGTTGAGCGTCATTGGCAGCCGGGGCGATGCCGCATCATTGGTCTCGGCAGCAGCCGTGCGGGTCAGGCGGTAGATCAGCCTGATCTCGCCGCAATGTTGTTCGGCGAGGTACGCGCGATCCATGCGGTTGACGATGCCCGATAGGACAAAGCGGGTGTCCGGGGAATAGAGCAGCGAGCGGTCGAACACCTGGAAGTCAAACGACGTTCCAACGCCGATGCTCTCATTCGGCAGGTTGGCCTTGTGGTTTGCAATGTAGCGCTCGAATTCGCGGTCGAGCGATTTGCGGACCGGCGCCATCGACGGCAGTGCGAACAATTGATCATTGGTTAGCGGGAGGTTCGCCGATCGCGCCGAGATCATGATGCGGCCCAGGCCAAATTGGCCATGGTCAAGTTCGCGTAACGCCGAGGGATCGATGATCGCGGTGCCGCGCTCCAGCGCCGCGTCTTCCGCCGCACTTGCACGCAACGCGCTGCAAAGCAGGATCAATGCTGTTCCAAGACATCGCAATGTAGGGCTCATGCCCCACTAACACCGCGCCAACACGCCTATTCAAGCGAAAAGGCGCTTCACATCGCGGTGAAGCGCCTTGGTGTTGTCGTTTTTGGATTAGCGCCGGACGATCAGGCCCTTGCTGGTCACGACCACCCAGTGGCCGTCCTGGCGGCGGATCGCGTCGATCCGGCCAAGACCCGGAACGGTGTCGCCGGCGTAAACTTCATAGGAGCTGCGCCGATTTTCGATCAGCGCGCCGCCATAGCCGACATCGGTCAAGACCCAGCCTTCGACCGTCGGCAGCCTGGCGACTTCGACCTTGGGCGCGGCCGCGGCCGGCGCGGGTGTCGCCGCGGCGGATGTCGCGGTCTGGGGCGGTGCGACCGAGCCGGTGACATCCTTGGGCGTCGCCGGTGCTGCGCGGAGCTTGTCCACGGCCTCACCAAGCTTGGCGAGCTTGGCGGCAGGCTCGGTGACTGCCTTCTCAAGCTTGTCGAGACGGTCGCTGGTCTTGTTGAACTGACTCATACCCAATTTGGAGGTGTGTTCGGCGTCGGCCTTGAGCGCGACGATCTCAGCGTCGAGCCGCGCGATCGAAGCTTCGAGCGTGCTGTTGGCGGATGAAGTCTCCGCCGCGCCGATGAGATGTCCGATGCCTGAGGTTGCGAGCGCCCCACCGAGCGCGCCTGCCACCGTGGCCAGCGCCACCATGGCCGCGATCGCGCCAAACCGGCGCTGGCCCGCCATGCGCGGAGTATCCGGGTTTGCGTCCAGCTCCGGAACGCTGGGGAATTCAACCTGGGAGATTTCGACCTTGGGGACTTCGACCTTCATCGCTTCAATCTTGGTCACTTCATCCTTGGTCACTTCCTTGAACCCTTCGGCACTGGGGGCCTCGTGGTCGGGTGCGATCCCGGGAGCCTCGACGAGGCTGATCTCCGGCGCGGAAGCCGTGACCTGATCGCTCGTCGCATCTGATGATGAAGGGGGCACTGCCGGCCCGGCACCCATGGAACCGGTTTCACCGCTGGTTTGCTCAGCCTGTTGTTCGCTCACGTTCGAAGTCTCCAGTAAAGCTTGACCATTTGGTAACTTTCATTGCTTGCCAAATCGTTACCGAGGCTCCGATTGCGGCCGCGTTACCGAAATTTTAGGAATTGTTCCGGGCCGGCTTTCCCATGCTGCCCTGCGGCAAATCCGCAATGGCTCCGTTTGCGGGACCGGATTTCCCGACTAACATGGTGGAGAATCCAGCCAGAACGGCAGAGGGGCGCCATGGCCATCGAGAAATGCATCAACGAGTTTGGTGTCGATGACGTCATCTTTGAGGAGGGCTCGACCGGGCGCGAATTGTTCGTCGTGCTCGACGGCAAGGTCGAGATCGCCAAGGTCAGTGGCGCCAGCAAGACCGTGATCGTGACACTCGGCAAAGGCGAGTTCTTCGGCGAGATGGCCGTGATCGACGGCTCGTCGCGCTCGGCCACCGCGATCGCGGCCGCGCCCAACACCCGCGTGATGCGAATCAATCATGCCCGCTTCGTCTATCTGGTCAGCCAGCAGCCGGCGTTTGCGCTGATGATCATGGATGCGCTGAGCAAGCGCTTGCGGGCGTCCAACGCCGTCACCTTCAAGACCACAGCGAATCCAACCTTGGCGAATCCAACGTTGGCCAACCCATGAGCGACCGCAGGCCAAGCCCGTTCAAGACGCTGCTCGAGAGCGATGTTTGCAGCCTGGTCCTGGCGGCGCCGGACGTCTACCAGATCCGGTTCAAGAACCGCGCCGCGAATGCCTATCTCGTGGTCGGCAGCAAGCGCACCATCATGATCGATGTCGGGCTGTCGACAAACTACCCGCATCTCCTGACCTGCCTCAACCACGTCGGCATCACGCCGGAGAAGATCGACCTGGTGGTGCTCAGCCACGAGCATCTCGATCATATCGGGGCGGCCTATCATTTCGCCGGCCGCGCCATCATCGCCGCGCATCGGCTCGCCGCCAACAAAATCATGTTGCGCGACGACTTCTCGATGCTGCGCAAGATGTTCAACGAGCCGAGCGTGCCGATCGATATCGACATCTGGCTCGAGGAAGGCAACCTGATCGACCTCGGCAACTTCCGTCTCACCGTGATGTACACGCCGGGCCACACCTCGGCCTGCATCAGCCTGTTCGATCACGATAAGGGGCTGTTGTTTGCCGCCGACACCCTGATGCCGGGCGGCGTGATGGGCGGCGTGTTCGGCTCGGGCAGCATCAGCGATTACATCCAGTCGCTGGAGCGGCTGAAGGGGCTGAATTCCAAGATCCTGCTGTCCGGTCACGGCCGCCTGTCCGACACGCCGCAGGACGACGTGCGGATCGCGATTGCGCGCTCGCACGGGCTTTTGTCCGACACCGCGCAGCTGTTCGATGCGCTCGATGCGCGACAAAATTTCGAGCCGATCATGCAATCGGTGCGCGACCTCAACAAGCTCGACGACAACTAGGCTTTCCGGTTTGACAAACCGCCTGGCTGCCTGTTCAAAGGCAGCAACGACGATTGCCGGCATCAGAAATTTTCAGGAGGGACGCATGAAGTTTTACGACTCGATCGGGCCGAACCCGCGCATTGTCCGCATGTTCATGGCCGAGAAGGGTATCGAGATGCCAAAGCAGACCGTCGATTTGCGCGGCGGCGAAAACCGGCAGGAGGCGCATCTCAAGCGCAATCCGCACGGCCAGATGCCCGTGCTCGAGCTTGATGACGGCAGCTATCTGTCGGAGATCACCGCGATCTGCGAATATCTGGAGGAGAAGAAGCCAACGCCTGCGATGATCGGCGCGACGGCCGAACAGCGCGCCGAGTGCCGGATGTGGACGCGCCGCGTCGATCTCAACATCGCCGAACCGCTGGCCAACGGCTATCGCTTCGGCGAGGCGCTGAAATTTTTCGAAAAGCGCATTCCGGTCGCCCCTGACGCCTCGCCTGGGTTAAAGAAGATCGCGGCGAACCGGCTGCAATGGCTAAACGGGCAGATGAGCGGCAGGGACTATCTCTGCGGCAACCGCTTCACGCTCGCCGACATCCTGCTCTATTGCTGGCTCGATTTCGGCGGCCAGGTCGGCCAGCCACTCGATCCCGCCAACGCCAACATCGCCGCCTGGTTCGCCCGCGTCGGGGAGCGGCCATCGGTAAAGGCGTAGCAGCTCCTACGGATCGATCAACACGCCCGGATTGAGCATGCCTTGCGGATCGAGTTCGCGCTTGGCGGCCCGCAATGCGGCGGCGAAAAGCGCCGGCCGCTGGCGATCGTACCAGGGTCTGTGATCGCGGCCGACGGCATGATGATGGGTGATGGTGCCGCCCGCCGCAATCAGCGCGTCGCCGGCCGCATTCTTGATGGCCTGCCACTGCTCGAGCAGCGCGCCGTGGCGGCCGAGAGCGTGGAACGAAAAATAGGGTGCGGGCCCGTCCGGGTAGATATGGGTGAAGCGGCAGGTGACCTCGCCGCTCACACCGGTCGCTTCCAGGATGGCGCGCTCGGTCGCCGCTTTCACGCTGTCATGAAAGCTCTCGAACCGATCCCAAGTGATGGCGGTCTCGAACGTATCGTTGATGAGGCCCGCCGGCGTCAGAAATTCGCGCGCATAAGGCATGCGGATAAAAGCGTTGCGCCAGATCCCTGCCGCGCCCTCGCGGTGCGCGTCGCTGGCGTCAGCCTGCTCCGGCGTGCCGCGATGGTCGGCGCAGCACTCGAGCGCGCGCGCCATCCGCGCGTCCGGTGCATGATCGCCGGACTCAAAGCCGAGCACCATGATCGCAACGCTGCCGTCCGCAACACCGGTGTTGAATGCCTCTTGCGGATCGAGAATGCGGCAGTTCGACGGATAGAGTCCTGCTTGCGCAACGGCACGTACGGCACGCGCCGCGTCGAAAAACGAAGGAAAACGGACCGATGCACCGCTGCGGAATTTCGGACGCGGCTGCAATCGCATCCAGGCGCGCGAAATCACGCCGAGCGTTCCTTCCGAGCCGATGAAGAGGCGATCCGGACTGGGACCTGCACCCGATCCGGGGAGCCGGCGCGTCTCCACCACACCGCGCGGCGTCACCACGCGCAGGCTTTCAACGAAATCATCGATATGTGTGTAGAGGCTCGCGAAATGACCGCCGGATCGCGTCGCGATCCAGCCGCCGAGGGTTGAGTATTCAAAACTCTGCGGAAAATGCCGCAAGCTGAGGCCATGCGGCTTGAGCTGGTTTTCCAGCGCGGGACCATAGGTGCCGCCTTCGATCAATGCGGCGCGCGACGTCAGATCCACCTCGACGACCTTGGAGAGATTGCGCAAGTCGAGCGTGATCGCGGCCTTGTACCTGATGCCGTCGACACGCGGCTCGACGCCGCCGCAGACGCTCGACCCGCCGCCAAACGGCGTGAGCGAAGCGCTCACCCCGCCGGCCCAGTCCATCACGGCGGAAATCTCTGCTTCGTTGCGCGGGTAGGCGACAACGTCCGGCGCACAATCGTAATCGCCAAGCATTGCCCTGACGTAATCCGGATAGGATTTGCCGTGGGCATGCGCGAGGCGGTCATAGCGTTCGCTCGTGCAAAATGCGGCGAGTGAGGCCGGCGGCGTGACACGTGGTGTCCGCAAGGCGAGGTCTTCAAGGCGTGGAACAGCCATTGTGTCGAATGTATCAGTTGCAAATCTCGCGCGGTAGCGGCCGAGCACGAACTGCCGCTCATCGGTGGTCATCCCTTCGCCTTCGCGGCCCCAGCCGTAATGTTTCAGCCTCGCGCTACTCATGATCGCTGCTCATGATCACTCCAAGCGTTGTCGCTCCGGGAAGCATCGCTGCAAGGGTTCCGATTCGAAAATTACAGCAAAAATATTGCGAACCACATCTCCGCGCACGGCGATTTGGCTCCATGGGCATCTAACTTGCGGGTGGCGTGAAAGGTGACGAGTTCACAACACAGCGCCGGGAAGGTAAGGGGCCATGCCTCACTGATGCGGCCCGCTTAAACCTTTTCCCGGCGTGCCGTTCGTGGGCTTTGCCGCTATGCCATAGTCCGAACGGATACTATCGCAGTCAGCGGCTGTCTCTGCGGAGGTGGCGTCATTGAACCTCCCCTGCTCTTGGTTCCACGGATACGTCGCCAGCGGCGACAAAGCCAATGCTCCTCCGATGCACCGGCACTGTCAAGCCGGTCGCTAGGAGGAGCCACCACGTCGTCAGCCGACGACGACCTCACTGATCTGGATCACCGGGGCCTGGTCGGTATAGTTGGGGATGTCCCCCATGATCTCCTTGGCATGAGGCCCAAACCCGGCCTGGAATGCCTCGATCGAGTCGCAGAAGATGTGGCACATCCCGACATAGGTTGCGGGAGCGCCCGGTGCTCCGCCCGCAACGCCTTTGTCGACCGTGTAGTACTTGCAGGCATCCCCCATGCGGGTCTTCACCAGCGGCATATGCTTGTCGCGGTAGTACGCGTGGTCGAAGCGCGCTCCAGGCGTATTCGGATACATAACGCTTACCTTGATCATGGCGTACTCCCTACTGACGTCGAGCCGGTTGAATCCGGCGCTATCCGAAACTCTGCGTCAGTTTTCCCAATCCTGCAACTCCGAAACAGGTCGCCTCCGCAGGGGCCGAATTCGGCTCCCGCTTCAAAAGCGCTTTTCTCGCGCCCGGCCATCACGAAAAAGGCAAGGCAAAAAAAGGGAAGACTAAGCCAACCCCTCGTGCGAGGGGTTGGCGCGCTTCATGCTTGGCTTTTGGGAATGTATTTGCCCATGACGCACTTGTAACTTTGTAGCCTCCACTCATGATACGGACCATTGGCAAGCCAATCGGCAATGCCAATTTGCCCGTTGACCTGACAGGCGGTCATGGTGATGCCCGACTGCTCACTGGTGGTGACGACTTTCTCCAGGCATAGCTGGCCGTTGCAGAGAATAGCGACAAGAGTGATAAGCATTGTGACCTTCGTTGATGAGGAATATTCGTGAACGAGGAACACCCGGTTGGTTCAGCCCATGCAGGGTTCGTGCCACCATTGGTGAACGCCACGCCCGCTTGGGTGATCCCGGCCGACGGTACTGAGAGGCAAAAGCCGACCGTTTACTCACGGACCGTTTACTAATGGCAGCCTTTACTAATGGCAGCCTCTGGCGCGCAAAGCGGACGCTGGGCTACTCGGATTCCGCGCGCTGCACGCACCCGAGGACAACAATAAATAATCAGACTCGGAGCGGGATGGCTTCCTTCGAATCGCTCCATCTTTTATTTGAACATGATCTTTTCAGAAAATCGATCCGCAGTTTTGCGGAATCAACCTCTACATCACGACAGGCTTGTCCGGCAGCTCATTGGGGTTGCGTCCATCCTTCGGAAAATGCGCGGCAAGCTCTCGCGACACCGCCGCGATCCCATTGATCACGCCGGTTTCGAAATTTCCCGCACGGAAGTCCCTCTCCATCGCGGCGCAGATCTTCTGCCAACCCTCCGCCCCGACCTTGGCGGCGATGCCGCGATCGGCGACGATCTCGACCTTGCGGTCGGCGAGCAGGAGATAGATCAGCACGCCGTTGTTGTGATGGGTGTCCCAGATGCGCAAATGCGAGAAAGTATCCAGCGCGCGCTCGCGTGCCGGCTGATCGCGAAACAATGGCGCGCCGTCGAGCGCGCCTTCGACCACGAAGCGCACCTGGCCGGAATGGGTGGCCTCGCCGGCCTTGATGGCCTGCTCGATCGCGGCCAGCACGCGGGGTGGAAATATCCGCCGCACTCGCCAACGGTGTTCGAGAAGGTGTTTGCCGATGCGCTTGAGGCCCATGCTACCAGCTCCCCGATGCGCCGCCGCCGCCAAAACTGCCGCCACCGCCGCCGCTAAAGCCGCCGCTATCGCTCGAACTGCTACTCGAGCCGCCGCCGGAGTACGAGCCGCCGTAACCGCCGCCGGCCCAACCGCCTGATCCGCCACGGCGGCCCGCCGGCTGGGCCGAGGTGATGCTGTCGCCGAACATTACGAACATCGAGGCGATCACGCCCGCCAGCACCGCCGCCAGCAACGAGCCGAACAAAAACCAGGCGACCAGTGTTACCAGACCCCCGGCTGCGGCCGAGCCGACCAGCCGGCCCAGCATGCTTCGCATGAGGCCGCCGACCAGCAGCACAGGGATAATCAGGAATGGATTAAACAGGTCGGTCGGATCGAACGATGTCGAATTTTTCCAATGTGGCGGCTCCGGCGCCGGCAGCGGCTCGCCATCGATTACCCGGATCATCCGGTTGATGCCCGCGGTGACGCCGCCGGCAAAATCGCCGCTCTTGAATTTAGGCGTGATGACCTCGTCGATGATGCGTCTGGTGGTGACGTCGGTAAGCGCGCCTTCGAGGCCGTAGCCGACTTCGATGCGCAGATGGCGGTCGTTCTTGGCGATCACCATGAGCGCGCCGTCGTCAATTTTCTTGCGTCCGACTTTCCAGGCGTCCGCCACCCGGATCGAATATTGCTCGATCGTCTCGGGCTGCGTGGTCGGCACGATCAGCACCGCGATCTGGCTGCCCTTGCGCCGTTGCAGATCCCGCAACGTTTGCGTCAGCGCGGCAGTATCGCCGCTCGAGAGCGTCGCGGTCTGGTCGACGACCTCCGCCTTGAATGGCGGCACCGCGACGTCGGCAAACGCTGCGCCGAACCAGCACAGCGTCAGCGCAAGAATGAAGGCCCTTGCTGCCGATATCGCGGACAAGCGGATGGTCCCGTTACTTGGCTGGCGCGGGCGTCGGATTGAAATCGACCTTGGGCGCGGTCGAGATTTCCTTTTCATTGTCGACCGTGAAGTTCGGCTTTTCCTTGTATCCGAATGCCATCGCGGTGAGATTGGTCGGGAACGAACGGATGGTCACGTTATAGTCCTGCACTGATTTGATGTAACGGTTGCGCGCCACCGTGATGCGGTTTTCGGTGCCCTCGAGCTGCGACATCAGATCGTGAAACAGCGCGTCCGATTTGAGCTGCGGATAGTTTTCCGTCACCACCAGGAATCTCGAGAGCGCACTGGAGAGTTCTCCCTGCGCGGCCTGGAATTTCTGGAACGCGGCGGGATCGTTGAGCACTTCGGGCGTGGCCTGGATACTGCCGACCTTGGCGCGAGCGTTGGTGACGCCGAGCAGCACGTCCTTCTCCTGCTGGGCAAAACCTTTAACCGAATTGACCAGGTTCGGCACCAGATCGGCGCGGCGCTGATACTGGTTGACGACCTCGGACCAGTTCGACTTGATCTGCTCGTCGTTGCTCTGGATGGCGTTGTAGCCGCAATTGGTGAGGCTCAAGGTCGAAAGCGTCGCCAGCACCGTCAAAAATCTGCGCATCAAATTCTCCCGTTTGCGGTCTTTCCGCCAACGTATCAGAACGGTTCTGTCAGGTAAGCGGCGAAAGTCGCCTCGCAGCGTGAATTCGCCGAAGCGTGGGCGTATGTCGATCGAACCTCGTTCCGGGTTCAACCTCTTTTCAACTCACATCCCGCAGCACCGCCTCAACCGCCTTGCGCTCGTCCGCGGTGAGTGCGGCCTGCGGCGGCACGGGATCGCCGACATCATAGCCCTGGATCGCAAGGCCTGCCTTGATGCAGGCGGCGAGGTTATAGCGCGCGAAAGCCTCGTTGACCCGCCACAGTTTTCGTTGCAGGACGAGCGCTTCGTCCCAGCGCTGCGCTCTACAGAGATTGTAAAGCTCCACGCTCTGGCGCGGGATGACGCAGGCCGGCCCCGCCATCCATCCGACCCCGCCGATCAGCATCACCGCGGCCGGAATGTGCGCGGACGCCGAGAACACGCGGATGGCATCGCCGCAGCGGTTCATGATCGACAGCAGCCGCCCGGTGTTGGTCGAGGCGTCCTTGATGTAGCCGATGCGCGGATGGCCTGCGAGACGCGCGATCACGTCGAGCGACAGATCCGAACGCTGGAATTGCGGATTGGTGTACATGACGACGGGAATATCGACCGCGTCCGCGATCGCCCGAAAATACGATTCCACACCGCTGTCGACCAGCGGGAAATACGCTTCCAAAATCGCCAGAATGCCGGCGGCGCCCAGCCGCTCGTAGGCCCTCGCCTGCGCCACCGCGTCGGCCGTCGAGGTCGAGACCACGCCGGCAACCACCGGCACGCGGCCGCGGGCCGCCTCGATCGTGGTCTGCACCACGCAGCTGCGCTGGGTGGCATCGAGATAGGCGAATTCGCCGGTCGAGCCGAGCGGCGTGAGCCCGTGCACTCCGGATTTGATGAGATCGTCGCAAAGCCTGCCGAGCACGGCGGTGCGAATGCGCCCGTCGCTATCAACCGGCGAAACGAGATAGGGAAAGACGCCATGAAGATCAGTCATGCCGACCGACCTTAAGACCCGGACAGTGCGTGGGTCAATTCACCCAAACGGGACATGGCTCTGAGGTGCCTCGCGCCAGCCGGATCATGCTCTAAAAAACCCGCGCGATCGCGGCTTGTGCTTCGCTCTGTATCCGCTTCAAATGATCCGGGCCACGAAAGCTTTCCGCGTAAATCTTGTAGACGTCTTCCGTTCCCGATGGCCGTGCCGCAAACCATCCCATCTCGGTCTCGACCTTGATGCCGCCGAAGGGCTGATCGTTGCCTGGCGCCCTGGTTCGCACCACGCGCACCGGATCGCCGGCCAGTTCCTTCATGTTGAGCTGTTCCGGCGTAACGGCTTTCAGGGCATTCTTCTGTTTCGGCGTCGCCGCCACATCGATCCGCTCGTAGAAGGGAACGCCGAGTTCGTCGGTCAACCCGGCGATTAGCTGGGTGGGATCGCGTCCGGTCTTTGCCATCATCTCGGCCGCGAGCAGGCCCATCACGATGCCGTCCTTGTCGGTGGTCCAGACCGAACCGTCGCGCCTCAAGAACGATGCGCCCGCACTTTCCTCGCCGGCAAAACCGAAGCCACCGGTGCCCAAGCCTTCGACGAACCATTTGAAGCCGACCGGCGTCTCGACCAGCTTCCGCTTCAGCTTGCCGGCCACACGATCGATGATCGAACTTGAGACAACCGTCTTGCCTATGGCGGCTTGCTCCCCCCATTGCGGCCGCTGTGCAAACAGGTAGGCGATGGCGGCTGCGAGAAAATGGTTCGGATTCATCAGGCCGCCGGAACGCGTCACGATACCATGCCGGTCCGCATCGGTGTCATTGGCAAAGGCGACGTCAAACTTGTCGCGCATCTGGATGAGGCTCGCCATGGCGAACGGCGAGGAACAATCCATTCGGATTTTTCCGTCCCAATCTGCCGTCATGAAACGGAAGGTGGGGTCGACCGCGTCGTTCACGACCGCAGCGTTGATCCCGTAGCGCTCGATAATCGGTTGCCAGAAGTGAACGGCAGCGCCGCCCAACGGATCTATTCCGATCTTCACGCCGGACGATTTCACCAGCTCCATGTCGACGACATTGCCGAGCTCGGCGACGTAGGGGCTGATGTAATCGTGGAGATGCGTCGACGGGGATCGGCGGGCACGTTCGTAAGGCATCCGCACGATGCCCCTGAGCCCGGCTTCCAGATAGCGATTCGCGCTTTCTTCGACGATGGAGGTGACGTCGGTATCGGCAGGACCGCCATGCGGCGGATTATACTTGTAGCCGCCGTCCTCCGGCGGATTGTGAGACGGCGTGATGACGACGCCATCGGCGAGACCCGTGGTTCGTCCCTTGTTGTAAGCCAGGATCGCGCGAGAGATGACGGGGGTCGGCGTATACCCACCGTGCTCGTCGATCATGATCTCGACGCCATTCGCAGCAAACACCTCAACCGCACTCGCCAGCGCCGGCTCGGCCAAAGCGTGCGTGTCAATTCCGATGAACAGCGGTCCTGTCAGGCCGGTCCGGCGGCGGTGGTCACAGATCGCCTGCGTCGTCGCCAGGATGTGATCTTCATTGAAGGCGTTTTTTAAGGACGAACCGCGATGGCCCGAGGTTCCGAACGCCACACGTTGCGCGGGATCCGCCGGATCCGGTTTCGATACGAAATAGGCGGTCACCAGCCGTGGCACGTTCGCGAGAGATGCCTGATCGACCGGTTTGCCGGCGCCGGGATTTTGTGCAGTCACGTGACCTCTTGGAACCAACGATTGTCCGGCATGGCCCGGAATCCTACCAGAACTGATCTTCTGAATCATCCCGCCGGTCGAGGTGGTCAAAGTCAAGCGGGAATTTTCGGGACTATTTTGGGCTCTCACCGGGTCAGGGAATAGGGCAACCGGCGCGACCTGCGGCCGGAAGCTCAAATAGTGCGCGCCCTGCAAACCCGCCGATCAATCGGCGCGGATCGGCCATGTTGGTGTCAATGCCGCGTCCCTTGTTGCAATTTGGCTGTCTCGCGATCGCTCTCGTCTCACTTGGCGCCGCGCAAGCGAGCGAGTGCCCCTCGTCCCGATCGGAGATCGCAACCGATCGTCCCGACGTGACCAATTCGAGCCTCGTGGTCCCGACCGGCAGCATTCAAAGCGAGAACGGGATCAATACCTCCGGCCAGAGCGCGGGCGCCGGATTTGACGGCAGCAACAGCCGGCTGCGGTTCAGCGTCGCGCCATGCCTGGAATTGCTGGTCGACATACCCGCTTATGTCGGGCGGCTGTCCGGTACTATCGACACCGGCTTCACCAATGTCACGCCCGCGGTGAAATGGCAGATCGGCGCGCTACCGGAAGCGACCAGCCTGTCGGTCGTCGTGGGTGCGGGGCTGACGACGGGCACGCCCGCCATCGCCGGCCTCGGCCTGCAACCCTATCTGCAATTTCCGTGGTCGCACGAGCTTGGCGGCGGCTGGGCCGTCAGCGGCATGTTCACGAGCTTCTTCCGGCCGGCGGACTTCTCGAACCATCAGACGAGCGAAGCAACCTTCGTCATCGAGAAAAGGATCACCGAGAAGATGTCGCTGTTTGCCGAATATGTCGGCGATTATCCCTCGCGCGGCGCCAGCATCGCGCTGTTCAATGTCGGCGGCGGGTATCTGCTGAGCCGGACCCAGCAGATCGACTTCCACATGGCGTTCGGCCTCAACAGTAATTCGCCGAACTACATAATCGGCGTCGGCTATTCGTTCCGGCTGGATAATGTGCTGAACGCGGCGCGGTGAGTGCGTGACGGCCTGGAGTTACTTCAGTCCGTCCAGCTTGTAGGACGCCTGCAGGAACGCGCCGTAGCGCTCGGTGCGAACCGGCAGCGTCTGGCAGGGGCAACCCTGGCTGAAAGTATCGGAGGTACCGGGCGCCCACATCGCCCAATAGCGGCCGCCCGCACCCACGCTGAACGATTGTGCGATCGCGTAGGCGAGGATCGCTTCGAGCTGCACGCCGCGCCCGCTGCCGGTCTCGGGCGAGATGGTATTGCCGACACCGGTGCGCAGCAGATGATCGTCGGTGCCGGTGAACGACACAAACGGGAGGTATGCGGCGTCGGAGGTCAGCGTCAGCCGGTCCGTGAGCTTCACGACGCTGTTGATGCCGATCCGCATCGAATTCCATTTGTCGTCTTCGGTGATGCCGAGGATCGAATTCGGAAGCGCACGGACACAGTCGGAATTGCTGTTGGCGATCTGGGTGCAGCCGAAGGCCTGCTTGTTCTCCCTGAAATAGTTGTAGCCGATAAAGCCGCCGACGTTGGCGCTCGGTCCCCGAAACACCGAATAGCCGACGTCGAACGTGGCGTAGGCGAGATCTCCCTTCACGGTTGAAAGCGTGTTCGAATAGGGAATGCCATCGATGAGCAGCCAGTCTTCGTCATGCAGATTGCCCGACAACAATTTGCCGCCGCCAACAAAACCTTTGACGAAGATGTTCGACGACGTATCGATGCGGCCGAACACTTCGCCCGACGCCGCCGGCGTGTCGTAGGTCAGCCGCGATATCAGGCTCTGCTGCGCCGGATCCGTCGTCGCACCCAGATCCTTCTGGAATTTCCCGGAAGAGTACCAGACGCGTCCGCCGATCTCGATTTCCGCATCCGGAACGTAGCCCGGATCGGTCGCGCCCCTCAGGCGATAATCCGAAGCGGAGGGCTCCCAATGCGCATAGAGGTCTTCGCCGACCTTGTAGTTCAGGCCCACTTTGAGCGTTTGCAGGTTCTGGCTGACATTCGTCGCCCCGCCCGGAGTTGAGAAGGCGAACGGGAACAACAGAACAAAGCTTCCAGGCGTCGAAGCGCTGAGGTCGCCGAAGTTCGCATAGTCGTATTCCAGCTTGACCGACCAGGCCGGTGTCAGCGCCTTTTCGACGCCCGCGCCGATCGTCCAGCCCCATCGCACACCGTCGAAGCTCGTCGCTGCGGGAGATGCGGTAAACCCGCTAAAGTTGGTCGTGATATCGATCTGCTCCTGCAGCCAGGCCGCGCCGGCCTTGGCATAGATCAGGGTATGCCCACGCGGGCCGGTGACAAATCCGACCCGGCCGGTCAGGCTACCACTGGCTTGCGGACGCACGCGGCAATTGGCCGACGTGAAAAGACCGGATGAGGCAAAACAGGTAGCGGTGCCGTCGCCGATCGACGCACTCGCGTCCGCCTCGGCCCCGAGCAGGAAATTCGAGTTGGGGATTTGCCAGTTATAGCCGAGCTGGAAGCCGGCGAGCGCGGCCGGGCTTCTGACGTTGCCGCCGTAGATCGCGGGTCCCGCCGGATCGGAGAACTGCGAACTTACGAAACCGCCGCCGACATGGGTCCCGATATAAAGGCCCGTCCACGACCACAGCGCCACCGGGGGATAGGCAACCGGCATGTCCGCGGCATTGGCGAGAGTCGAACCCAACAGCAGAGCAAGAACCGCTACTGAAAGCTTTTTCATCGACACAATCCAACACCGTTAGCGGCCGGAGCCGTTAACCAAGATCGGCCGAAAAGCTTAAGAAAGGCTGAGGTTTGACGATTGGGTAACCGTATTTTTTAAGCTTCGCCGTGGCCTCGCATGAGATGCGCAACGATCTGTTAACGCCTCGCAAGCGACGCCCCGGGGCAACCGGGATGTCGCGGGGTTACCATCCAGCGCGCATACGCGCGGCCCACCGACTCGTCTGCACCGACGCTTGCTGGCGCCGCCGTATCGGTGGCCGCAGGTGGCGCGAGTTGCCTCTTATCTATCTGGGAACAGGATCGAGCGGCGTGCGATAGAGCTCCTTGTTGTCGCTATCGGTGACGCGGACGGCACAATGCTTCGCCTTGAGTTCAGGACGCACCAAGCAAAGCTCACTTGCAAGCTGGTCGGCCTTGTCAGACGCGAGGTCGATGTCCTCCAGGATAATACCACCCTGGTTCTTGTACTCGTCGCCTATCACGAGATCAAAATAGTAGCAGGGCATCCGAAAGTCCCCCATTTCGATATGCGCTGCATGGTAATCCTGAGTCGACCGGTTCCCCTATAGCAACGCAGCCACAGAGACATGACTTACAGATGATCTCGCGCTTGTGTTGCATTTTCGCTTCGCGCGATCCGTTGGCTGATCTGCGCGACATTTGTTAGGTTTCGTATCTTACGTTTCGTGTCCTGCATCGAAATCGTCCTCGAAACGCAAATGCTTCACGCTACGGCCGCGCCGCCGCACGAGCTTCAAGGCCTCGATCCCGATTTGGATATGCCTTTCGACATAATTCGCGGTCACCACCTTATCCGACGCTTCGGTCTTCACGCCCTCGGGGATCATTGGCTGATCGGACACAAGAAGCAGTGCGCCGGTTGGAATGTGATTGGCAAATCCTGCGGCAAAGATTGTTGCGGTCTCCATGTCGATCGCCATGCTTCGCGTCCGGCGCAACAGCTCCCTGAAGCGATCATCGTGTTCCCAAACACGGCGATTGGTGGTGTACACCGTCCCCGTCCAATAATCGTGACCGAGATCGCGGATCATCGTGGACACCGCACGTTGCAGCTCGAACGCGGGCAGCGCGGGAACCTCGGGCGGCAGGTAATCATTCGAGGTACCTTCACCCCGAATGGCCGCAATCGGCAGAATCAAATCGCCGATCTGATTTTTTCGTTTCAAGCCGCCGCATTTGCCGAGAAACAAGACGGCTTTCGGCGCAACGGCGCTCAACAGATCCATCACGGTTGCGGCATTCGGGCTTCCCATGCCGAAGTTGATCAGGGTGATTCCATCCGAAGTCACGTTGGGCATCGGTCGATCGGCGCCCTTGACCGAAACGCCGTGCAGCGTAGCGAACCAGTCGACGTAATTGTCGAAGTTGGTCAGGAGCACATAGGCTCCGAATTCATCGAGCGGCGTGCCGGTGTAACGCGGCAGCCAGTTTTCCACGATGTCCTTTTTCTCTTTCATTGGCTTTGACCTCATCTGGAGGGCGTTTGCAGCATAGCCGATCGAGGCCGGTAGAAAAAACCCGCGTAATTTGGCTTCGCCGGTCGGACGGCCCAGGGCTATTTGCCGGGAGCCCGATCGGCGGTCTTCAGGCCGGCGCGATCCCGCGACAAATCCCGCGTTCGAACAGTCGATAGGCTCTCAGGGCTTGATGGTCGGCGAAGGGGAGGATTTGCATCATGATCACTCCGGCAATCCGCGTCGTCGGGTCGATCCAGTAATAGGTATTGAACAGACCGGCCCATGTGAGGCTGCCTGCTTTGCGGCCGTCCGGGACGGGATCGATATTGATCATGTGCCCGAGCCCCCACCGCAATCGAACGCCCGGAAAGAAATCCACGTCATTCGAAAGCGCCGGATCGGTCGTCTTGAGGATTCCCGCTTCGAGGTTGCCGATCTGGTTTGTGGACATCAAGGCAACGGTCTCCGGCCGAAGGATACTTGCCCCGCGAAGACTTCCGCCGTTCAACAGTGCCTGCAGCAGCGTCAAGTAATCCGGCGCTGTGGAATAGATGCCGCCGCCGCCCGAAACCACATTCGGAACAGTTGGTTTTTCCAAAGGCTGCGGAATGAGTTTTCCGTTCGCATCCCTCACATGCAGGCTGGCCTGACGCGCGCGCTGCTGCACGGTGATCGAAAAGCCGGTGTCGTGCATGCCGAGCGGGCCCGTGATGTGATCGATAAAATAGCGATCGAGGCTCTGCCCGCCGGCGATTTCAACCATCCTGCCGACCCGGTCGAGACCGCCGCCATAGGCCCATTTGACGCCGGGCTCGAACATCAGCGGCGTGCGTGGCAGGTTCGGATTACTGCGGGCGATCTTGAGATAGCGAACGACATTGGGATCCCAAAGCCGATAGCTGAACCCAGACGTGTGCGTCAGCAGATGGCGCAGCGTCATGGGCGTTTGCGCCGGACGCAGCTGCGGAACACCTTTCGCGTCGAACCCGGCGAGCACCTGGGACGATCCGAGCGCCGGATCGATATTGCCGGCCGGCTCGTCCAGTTTCAGCTTGCCGCGCTCCACGAGCTGCAGGGCAGCGATCGACGTCAGCAGTTTGACCATCGAGGCGATGCGGAAGATCGTATCGGTCGACAGACGCGACGCCGTGGCCACGTCGCGGAAGCCGAACGCGCCCTCATAGACGATCGACTGTTCGTTCGCGGCCATCGCGACAACGCCCGGTATTTCCCTGGCGCTGACTTTTGCGCGCAACGCTCTGTCTATTTCCTCGCTTCGGGCCGGCCGGCGAGGCGGTGCGGCGCCGCTGGGAACCGGCGCGGCCGGTATCATGCCTGCGGACGCAAGCGCCGCTGCCCGCAACAGCGCATCACGCCGGGTGATGGGCCCTGTCATGTGCTTCTTGAAGACGAAACCATTGGCGCTCCGCTCGGAACAAAACTGCGAATGCTTATGCAATTGAGATTGCAGTATAATGCTGTTAGGCGCCCCGCGGAATATTCGTATGCAGGTCGGCCGTGCAACTCGAGCACCCGCACCCATGCGTGTCGCACCGTGCCTTTGCCGGCATAACTGCGGATGACGTTGGAGAATTCCCCTTCGAAGGTGCGCGCTCCCAAAAATATCGAAAACAACCCCATGCAAAGTAGCTGACGGCCGCGGGCGCTCGAATAAGCAAGTTGACACGTCGGGCAAATCAGGGGCATTCCCTCATCATCCCGCAATCTTGTAAACGCCCGTCGCTCCCCAATAGCGGGCGCGTCGGTTGCGATTGCGGTCCAAGAATCCTCACCCACAATTTGAAATTTGCACCGGCTCGCCGCGGCGAACGATCGCCTGCGCGTGGCCGAACCGCGCGCTTGCCGCGCGCGTGCCAGGGAATCCCGACATGAACATTGCTCCGGACCTCACGATACCAACCACGATCGCCGCAACCGCTCCGGCCAAAGCTGCCGCACCCCCACGGATAAGGCTCTCCTCGCATGGATTCTCCATCGACCATCCTGATCCGGAGCTCGGCGAACAGCTCATGGCGAACGCGCTGGGGGCAACCGACCGCGAAGCGATGGATGGCATCCTCCGGCAATTGGTCAGGGCCAGCGTGAGCGGCGGCGGGCCCGACGAGGTCAACCTCTCTTTCATGATTTCGATGGTGAAGAGCATTAAGCCCCGGGATTCCGTCGAGGCCATGCTGGTGGCGCAGATGGTTTCGGTTCATGTGATGGCGATGCGATGTGCCCATCACCTCGCGAATGCGGACGACATCGCCCAGCACGACAGCGCCGCGCGCGCATTGGGCAGGCTCGCCCGTACGTTTCCCGCCCAGATCGAGGCGCTCAACCGCTACCGGAGCCATGGCGAGCCCGCCATCACCGTGCAGAACCTGTCGGTGGGCGACGGCGGCAAGGCCATTGTCGGCAACGTCACGCAGCACGCGAGCGTGATTGTTTCGGATAAGAGCTCCGCATCCGCGGCGCGGAGTGCGCCGAAAGCCTCCGGCTCCAACCGAGGGCAGGCTTCCGCTGACGCCAAGCGGGAAGCACAGGCATGAGCGGTCACATCAGAAATACCGGCCCGATGCAGGCGAGCCCACGGTGTGGCGCCAAGACCCGTTCCGGCGGCGCGTGCCGCTCGCCGGCGGTGCACGGCAAAAAGCGCTGCCGCATGCACGGCGGTGCACAGGGATCCGGCGCGCCAAGGGCAAACCGGAACGCACACAAGCACGGCCTGCTCACCAGGGATGCGATCGCCGAGCGAGGGCAGATACGGGCGCTGTTGGGGCAGGCGTGGAAGCTGCTGGAGGAGATGAAGTGAGTTGCTTTCGCAATCAGCGCGCAACGCTGGCACGAGAGCGGAGCGGATCGACGGGGCCGATAAAGGGACTCAACACTACGCGACCCTTTCCCACTAAAAAGGACAATGTTTATGGAACATTTTAACCCTTCTTCCACTTGTAAAGTCGAATGTAAAGTGTCAAGTAAAGCGTCAAGCGGAGGGATCTGATGAGCAAGAAAATGAGCCGCGCGCCGGTGTATCTTGCCTTGGCGCAGGTCCGGTTTAACCGGCTTCTAGCTTTGGATAACTACGCGCCCACCATACAGGAAGCGTTGCGGAAGTTGGGGTATCCCGACTTCAGGAAGGTGATGGCCCAAACCTTCAGCCTGAATTTGGCGGGATCGATCGAGGGGGGACAAGCCGTGCCCGCGACTGCAATTGCTCAGTACGTGTTTTCCAACATGGAAAAAACGCTCGGGTTCATCCTACTTCAGGATTCCCTGACTTATATGGCAACCGAATACGATGTATTCGAAACTTTTTCGCAGCGGCTTCTCGAAGGGCTGCGGATCATCGACTCGACCGTCGGCGGCCTGAGCTATACGGACCGAGTGGGCGTGCGTTACCTCGACGCGGTTTTTCCAGACACGGGAGACCAGCTTTCCCACTACCTGAATCCCTCCGTGTTCGGATTGGTCGGCAAGATCGGCGGTGAGCTTACGCATTCCTTTTTTGAAACCCGGAGTCAGCTAAACAATGCGACCCTTGTATCCAGGGTTATTGTCCAACCCGGTCCGGTTGGTATACCAGCTGATCTACAACCACTCCTGTTCGAGTTGCCCGAGCGCTTTAGAAAACTAAATGGTCTGCATGCGGTCATAGACAATGACGGTTTTACCGAGTCGCGAATGAAATATGACGGCGCAAGATTAAAATCAGAGCTATTTATGCTGCATGATGAAATTGAGAAAGCTTTTAAGCTCGCAGTTACGTCTCACGCTTTGGGAAAATGGAAGTGATTTATGACACCTCTCCCTAGCACACCGACTGCGCGTTGGTTTTCAGGTGCTGCTTTTGCTGCCGCCACTGTTGCCTTGCAGGTCGGAACTGGCGGCCTAGCAACAGGCGAGTATTATCGCGCCAAAGGCGACAAGGGATATGCCTTTGCACGCTATGATTCTCCCGAAAAGCGAAACGTTACCGAGCGCACGCCAACTGAGGATGTTGCGCGTGTCCGCCACGTTCTCAAATTGACCGTCACCGAGCTCGCAACTGTTGTCGGAGTTTCGCGACAGGCTGTATACGACTGGCTATCGGGGAAGCCGGTTGCTGCCGACAATGCCGATAAGCTTTCGAGCTTGAGCCGCGCTGCGGATGTGGTAGCGGCAGAAGTGCCAAATCCAGTCTTTGCGCTTCGCAGAAAGTTAGTTGGCGGCAAGACGTTTATTGAATTTGTGAAGGACGGGGGAGACGCAGAGCACGCAGCGCTTACGCTTGTGTCGATGCTTCGACGGGAGAGTGAACAAAGGGACCGACTGCAAGCGCGGCTTGCGGCGCGAAAAGACCGAAAGATAGGGTCCGCAGTAATGGGTGTGCCGATGCACAATGAGGAAAGCTAGCTGACGCATGGCCATTTGGGATAGCAGCACCAAATGGCGTCAAGGCCATCTATTGCCCAAACAGGCGCTGAGCGAATTGGGTCTCTTGACGGGCGACGACTCGGAATCCACCATCGCCATTGTCATATCGCATGATTGCGATTTGTCTCAACCACCGGATACCGAACCAACTATTGAGGTTATTGTCGGTCGCAAGGTCGGCAAGGTGGATGGCAATTACACTTTTGCAAAGAATACTCGTCGGCTTCATCTCGAATGTTCATCCGTCTCGACGCGTATCTTGATAGATATTTCTGCTACTGCGAAGATGCCGATTCCAAAAAATTCTTTACTGCAGCATGACCCCGACCCGCATGTTCGTCTGTCTTACGAAGAACTAGTCATACTCCAACGGTGGTTAGTTGCACGGTACCAGCGGTCGGCGTTCGCAGATGAGTTCAATCGACGGCTGAGATCAACTGGCCTTGAAAGCGGCTTGAAAACCATAAGCGCCAAGTTCGGCAAATATCTTCGCGCGGTGTTTTTCGACGTTGACGAAGGGCAGGAAAATGAACGCAGGGGCGATAACGACGCTTACGATCTTGTCGTCACCTTGCTTTATGACACCGATAATGATCCCGAAGTGGCCGAAGCGAAAGCCGAGGAAGCCCGCCAAGCGACAGAGAGGCTCTTTGCGGAGAAGTGTCGTCAAGGCTGGGTATGGAAGAACATCGAGCTGCGCTCATGCGAAGTGATGGCCGATCGGGCATTGTCGTTTCGTGACGCGCAATCATTTAAGGAATGGCGTTCCGAACATGTGAGCTTGAAAAATAGTCCCGTGCAACCATCGTTGCATGGTAATGCAGCGTCGCGGTGATGCCGTCGCCGAGGCCAGCCTATACGGGCTGTAGAGCGACGATTTTGGTGTCCTTGGCTGGTTTGCGCATTCCGGTGAAGGCGACCATGGATTCCGACGCATGGC
>VAZV01000075.1 GCA_005884765.1 Alphaproteobacteria bacterium | reverse complement strand
TGCGATCAGCTCCAACGACGTCGCGGGCTATCCCGCGGATGCGCCCGCCGAGATGAAGCGGATCGCGACGCTCGAAGGGTTCGGCTTCCCGTACCTGTATGATGAATCGCAGGAGGTGGCGAGCACCTACCAGGCGGTCTGTACGCCGGAGTTCTTTCTGTTCGATCGCGAGCGGCGGCTCGTCTATCGCGGGCAGTTCGACGGCAGCCGGCCGGGGAACGGGATTGCGGTCACGGGCTCGGATCTGCGCGCGGCCATCGAGGCGCTGCTGCGCGGCGGGGCGGTACCGCCGGAGCAGACGCCGAGCGTCGGCTGCAGCATCAAATGGAAAGCCGGCCGGGAACCCCAGTGGGCGTGAGAAACAGTCCGATCCGCACCCGGTCGATATAGAATTCTCCAGTGAGTGATCTCCTCGATGAGGCTTCGCGAAGAGCCCGGCGCTACCTCGCCGCGCTCGATGCGCGCGCCGTCGCACCCTCCCCTCAGGCGCTCGCCGCGCTCGCCCGCTTCGATGGCCCGCTCCCGGAACACACCTCGAACCCCATGGAAGTTCTCGCCGAGCTCGATGAGTTCGGCTCGCCCGCCACCATGGCCTCCGCCGCAGGCCGGTTCTTCGGATTCGTCATCGGCGGCTCGCTGCCGGTGACCGTGGCCGCAAGCTGGCTTGCGTGCGCGTGGGACCAGAACGGCGGGCTGGTCGTCACCTCACCGATCAACGCCAGACTCGAGGAAGTTGCGCTCGATTGGGTGAAGGGGCTCTTCCATCTGCCCGCGGGCAGTGCGGGCGGTTTCGTGACCAGTGCCACGGCCGCCAACTTCTGTGCGCTCGCGGCCGCGCGGCACGCCCTGTTGGAGCGCGCCGGCTGGGATGTCGAAGCCCAGGGTCTCTTCGGCGCGCCGCCGATCACCGTCGTGGTGGGCGAGGAGGTTCACGCGAGCGTGCAGAAGGCCCTGTCGATGGCTGGTTTTGGGCGCGAACGGGTGGTGCGCGTGCCCTGCGATGCCCAGGGACGGATGCGGCTCGAGGAGTTTCCGGCGGTCACCGAGCGCACCATCGTGTGCGTGCAGGCCGGCAATGTGAACAGCGGCGCCTTCGATCCCGTCGCCGGGATCTGCCGGCGCGCACGGGAACAGGGTGCCTGGGTGCATGTGGATGGCGCGTTCGGGCTGTGGGCGGCGGCGGCTCCGGCTCGGGCGCATCTCGCCCGAGGCACGGAAGAGGCCGACTCATGGGCGACCGACGCTCACAAGTGGCTGAATGTTCCCTACGACAGCGGCCTGGTGTTCACGCGCGATGCCGGTGCGCTGCGCGCAGCGATGGCCGTCGGTGGCGCCTACCTCGCGCAGGCTGAGGATCGCATCCCCTATCAATACACGCCCGACTTTTCGCGCCGGGCGCGCGGCGTCGAGGTGTGGGCTGCGCTGCGTCAGCTGGGTCGCGCCGGGCTTGCGGATCTCATCGAGCGTACCTGCCGGTTCGCGGAGCGCTTCGCCCGCGGCCTGGCGCACGGGGGGCACCGGATACTGAACGAGGTCGTGCTGAACCAGGTCCTGGTGTCCTTCGGCAGCGCCGAGCGCACGCGTGAGGTGATTGCGCGGGTCCAGAGCGACGGGACCTGCTGGTGCGGCGGCACGCTCTGGCAGGGCCACACGGCGATGCGCATCAGCGTTTCATCGTGGGCGACGACCGAGGCGGACGTCGATCGCAGCCTGGCCGCCATCCTGCGTGCGGCGCAGGGTTGACCTCGGACGTGAATCCACCCCGCCGCGCGGCACGGGTTTCATGCGGGCCCGCCAGTCTATGATTCGTCGAATGGATTGAACACTTTGATCCCAGGACGGCGGAAGTCCTTCACGTTGCCCGTGACGATCGTGAGGTTATGACGGCGCGCGATAGCGGCAATATAGCTATCCTCAATGGGCATCCTTTGACCGGCGGCTTGCAGCCGGTGCTGTTGTTCTGCCCAGACGTGAGCCACCGAGACGTTGAAGCCGAGGATGCGTCCATGCATAGCATCGATCAATTCCTTCAGCCATGCCTGCAAGGCGAGACGCTGCTTACCCTGCTTGCCGTTCACCCAAAACGCGAGCTGGGCGATGACGATGGAGCTCGTGTAACAGTGATTCTTGTGTTTCTCGAGCCAGGCGATAACGCCGGCGTGGCCTTTTTGCTTGGCGGGCTGGCTCAGGACATCCGCATCGAGGAGCCAGCTCACAGCTTGCGGCGCTTCGGGAATTCGCGGCGCCTCGGGGGCAGATCGTCGATCTCCACGGGGCAGCGTTTGAGCACGTCCAGCCAGTCCGGCCGGATAGCGATCCGGCGGAACAGCAGCACGTCCTCTTCGGGATCGAATTCCGCTTTGAAATGGTCGCCGGGCTGTGCGGGGGCGAGACTCGCCGGGACTGTCAGACGGCGCTTGGCATCGAGTTTGAGGATCATTGTGGGATTATCCCACCCGAGGCGGGAGTGTCAAGTCAGGGCAGGTATTTCCTCATGGACGCGCTATCCGCAGGCGCACGTCTGCCAGGGCAGAGGTGCAACCTCTGTCTTCAGGTTAGATCACGGCGTCGGCGCGGTCGGGGGCCTCACAACCAAGGTTGGTTTGCGCGCATTCTTTGCGTCGAATTTGACGATGTACTCACCCGGCTTGTCGATCTGGATAAAGAAATCTTCCCCCTCAAACTCCAGATCCTTCGTCTGATCAAGCTTCATTACCACCTCGTCGATAAATGCACCGAAACTGATCGTCTTGCCATCTTCGGAGAGGATCCTGAACTCGTTCATTCCCTGCTTCAGTGGAAGTGTTGCTTCGAATGCCATGGGCTCAGTCGACTCCAGATGAGTCACGGCCTTGAAGTCATTCATGCTTCCTTCGATATACATAGGAGTCTTCAGGATCGTCATGGCCGAAGGGGCCTCGACGAAGGACCGTCGCAATGCGGGGATGTACAGTGCGGCGATCTTGTCGGCGATGACATGCGGCCGTGCGTTGGACCGGTTCATCAGCACCGTGATCGTCAGTCGATCGTCCGGGAAATGAAGGATGTGACTCGTAAAGCCTTGCCAGTCTCCGCGGTGTCTTACTGATCGCCGGCCGTCTAAGAAAAAGAGCCGCCACCCGAACCCGTAGTCCCAGTGCTCTCCACTGTTCAAGGTGGAACGAGCCCACATGGATTCCTTCATGGCAGGCGTCAGCACGCTATCGCCGTCGAGAACGATCGACCAGCGAGCCATGTCTTGCGCCGTAACGTACAGGCTTCCGTCCGCGGTACTGTTCATGGTCGGCGAGACCCACTCCTGGTTCGTCAACACGCCGTCGAAGCGATCGTAGCCGGCCGCGCGCCCCGGAACGATGTCGCGCTCGCTGATGATTCGCGCATTCATTCCGCTTGGGGTGAATAGGCGATCGCGCAACTGATCGCCGTAGAATCGACCACCGACCTTCGAGCAAATTATTCCAAGGATCTGGTAACCCAGGTTGCTGTACGCCCACCGCTCACCAGGAGCACTCAACGGTGGCACTTTGTAAGCCGAGGCGAGGAGCTCGTCCTCCGTGTAATCCTTTCTCAGGTCGATTGCTGGATCAGTCCTGGCCATCCCGGAGGTGTGGTTCAACAGCTGCCGAATTCTCATGGAATGCCAGGCAGGCGGCGCGTTCGGCAGATAGGTGGGCAAGGTTTCGTCGAGCTTCAACTTGCCATCATTGACCAGGAGCAGGACGAGAGCCGCAACGAACTGCTTTCCCATCGAGGCCGTCTGAAAGAAGGTGGTCGGAGTTACCTTGGCTTGAAGCTCGACGTTAGCCAGTCCATATCCCGCGACCTTCAGAGGGCGCCCATTCTTCACGATGGCGACCGCGACGCCGGGACTGTATTGGCGCTGCATTTCGGCCATCACGATACGGTCGACCGTATCGGCACTTGCTGATGCGAGACACAGCTGAGCCAGCAATACAACCAGGGCGGGGGCTATGCTTCTGGCGCGACGCACCGCCGCACTCTACTCCGCCTGACCGCCGCCTGCGGAAAGTCGCACCTCGGCACCTGAGGATGGCCGTCCGCTATGCGGAGAGATCAGGGGAACGGCCGAACGACCGCTCCTGGCCCGGCTGCTGACGAAACGGCCGGTCCGGCCTCCCGTGACCCTCTCCGGCCAGTGGCGACGGACTGCTTTGCGGTATCAGCTGCGGAAAGACCACGCGGATCGCTACATGCTTTTGGCCCACGGCGCCAGCAGCGCCAACGCCTCGCTCATCGGGCATTCGAGAGTACCGGCAGAATGAGTCGAGAAGGCATGTCCGCCGATGTGTAGATTTTCTGTGTGGCTGCCACGTACGCAGCGGCGCTCGCTGTGGCGATATTCGGCACGAACGTTTGCGGATTGCGATCGATCACAGGGAACCACGTCGATTGAATCTGCACCATGACCCGATGCCCCTTCAAGAACGCGTGATCTCTATCGCGCAAGGGAATGTCCCAGCGCCGAGGCTTATTGGGTGTCAATGCATGCGGGTGTTCGAAGCTGTCCAGATACCGGCCACGGCGAACCTCCATGGCGATGGGCAGTTCGTAGCCATTTGAGTTGGTCGAGAACTGACCCGGTGCCGGTCCGGTTTGCTCGTTCCATGGTGGCTCTTGGTCATTCTCCGGGCTCACGTCGATCAACTTCACCACGAAATCGCAGTCGGTGCCCGATGTGGACGCGAATAGCTCCGCCGCCACGGGGCCCGCTATAACCAGGCCCTCGCTCAAGGGCGCGCTCACGTAGCTCAAGACGTCAGGCCGATGATCGACGAAGCGCTGATCCGCGGATTCCCAGTTGCGCCAGTCGCCGCCCGGATATGTCGGCGAGATTGGCCGAGGCCGATATGGCACCGGGTTGGCGGGGTCCGAGACGAATGCTCTCGGAGGGCTTCTCTCGGAAGCCGAGGGCGCCGTGAAGGTCAAAGTTCCATCGGCCTGCAGATACAGGCTCGTTGGTTTAGCGGCGACAGGGGGCCATGTTGCGTAGGACTTCCACTCATTGGATCCGGTTTCGAACACCATCGCCACCCATTGGGGCTTGTCTCCCTTGTCGTGGAGCCAGTAAGCAAAGAAGGGTGCCTCGATATTTTTGCGATATGCCAATGAAGTATCCTGCCCGAGCTGCAAGGGCCCCAGGGACGACACTGACCGCCGCCAGGATCCATGTGCCCAGGGCCCCGCGGCCATGAGAGCTACGTGTTTCGGATCGCTTGCATTGGCTTGGTGAAATATCTGCCATGGCCCCCAAGGATCCTCCTGGTCCCAAAATCCAGCGACATTGAGGCTCGGGACGGAAGCCTGAGGGATGGACTTGTACCATGCCTGTTTCTTCCAGAAGTCATCGTAATCAGGGTGTTCGGTCAGCTCATTCCAATCCTGAATTTTCCCGTGCAGATATCGATCGTTGAGAGATGAGAGAGTACCGGCTGACAGATACCATTCGTAGGTATCCCATTTATCGAAAAAGAAATGCGTGTTCGCTGTTTTGTCCGCCTCCTCCAGTACCGCATATTCGAATGCATAGCTAAGCCGCAGCGCACCGAAATGATGGTCGTCGTCGTTCATCCACTCATCGGCAGGAGAGGCTTGTTCGCTTACCGCTTTCAACGCCGGGTGCGGTCCCAACAACGTGGCGCCCGCCGTGTAGCCGTCGTAGGAAACGCCGAAAATCCCGACCCGACTATTATTGTTAGGCACGTTCTTGACCAGCCACTCCACCGTGTCCCAAGCGTCCCTGGTCTCTACCGTGCCTTGGCCCGCAGTTACCGTGAAATCCTCGGAAATGCTGAACGTACCCTCCGATTTGAAGCGCCCCCGGATGTTTTGGATCACAAAGATGTAGCCGTCCGCGGCAAGCGCCTTGAGATCCGCAGGAACCGCTTCGAACGCCTTGTCAGGAACTCCATACGGAGTTCGCCGCATCAGTATCGGCAGGGCTTCGTGCGCGCCAAGGGGCGCAAGGATCACCGTCTGAAGGCGCACGCCGTCGCGCATTGGAATCATCGCCTCCGTAAAGCTGTAGGCAGAAGAACTTGTTTGACCGAGCGGCGGCGAAGGAGTGGGTGCGGCAGATTGCGCGGCAAATGCCCCGCTACATCCGAAGGCGACCAAGAGGGAAGCCAATAACAGGAAGGCACGAGGCATGTTATCTCTCCGTTACCATTATCCCTTTAGAAGGTCGATCTCTAATGCTGGATAGTGTACGGTGGAACCGACGCCAAAGGACGTTGCAAAGAGCTGCGCGTCAAGAAAACTTGCAGGATAACCGCCGCAATCTTTAGCGCTATCCATTCTGTAAGCGATGGCGCAACGCGCCGACTCAAATCGGCGGGCACTCGAACCGATTGTGCACTCCCTGCGTTTCGGCTGAGCAACTCATCCGATAATCATCACCTTAGCGCCAGTCCGCAAATGACCGCTCTGCAGGCGCAACTTCAATACCCGCGGTGGCCGCTTTGGCCGGTCAGCGACCGTCGATTGAAACCAACCCCGCCCACAGTCGCTTCTTGACCCCAGCCCGCCGCTCACTTATGTCCGCTTCCGGACGGCCCAAATTAGGCAAGCAACTGTCAGCTCGTGGCCGCTACTTGCCGGTCAATTCCACTAGACTGGGAGAAGACCTGATCGAAAAGGGCATCGCAGACGTGAAAGCCGTCCCAGTCGTACAGATCGAAAATGACCGCGTCATCGTCACCGAGTGGACCTTCGCACCGGGTGCAGAGACGGGCCAACACATTCATACCTTCGATTACGTCGTCGTACCGCTGACGAGCGGCACTCTGCGTCTCGTCGAACCGGAGGGTTCGCGCGACGCACAGCTCACTGCCGGCGTGTCCTACACCCGACCGGCGGGCGTAAACCATAACGTGATCAACCTCAATACTCATGAATTTCGATTTCTCGAAATTGAACTGAAGTAGCCGATCGGCCAAGGGTCGACGCCGCGACGACGCGCAACTCGCCGATCGACACAATTCTGGCCTTGAAGCGTGGTGATGCTTCTCTAATCGAGTCCATGATTACCACTCTTTTGGCGTAGGGTTGCTTTCACTCGCTCACCCCGGCGAATTGGCTTTATTGAGTGTCGACAAGACAAAGCCGATGAGGAGCATCCCGATGATCGCAAAGACAAAGGCGGAGCCGAGTTGGGCGGTAGAGACGCCGGACTTCGCGACGGGGTTCAACAGCAGGAGCGCCTTGCTGCCCAAATGCAGGATCAACAGCAGCAGATACATGAATGGGATCATCGCGCGATAACGGATCAACACCAAGACGCCTTGCAGGGCGAGCAGCACGCGGAACAGCCCGGCGATCGCAAAGAGCGCAATCACTGCATCCGCGCCACCGGCGCCATATCGATCGAGAGGAATTCCATCGGCCGACATCGCCACAGTGCGGGTGTTAATGATGGAGTTCGTGCCCATACTCAGCTCCATAAGCACGACGAGTGCGAAGAGCCAGATTGCGAGCCGGTGGCCGCTATAAGTGTTGTTGAAGTGCTTGGGGAAGATGCGGTTGAGCATGGGTTTCTCCTCGCGAGGAGGCGCCACAAGAAAATTGTCGCTTGCCCTCAGCTGGGTCGTGTTCGATCCTAGCTCTTGGTGGCCACGATTGGCATGACGGCGCGCATCAAAACATGACCGCAGGTATCAAGGGTACCGAAGCGATGGCTAATCCCACAATTGCAGCGGATTTTGCGCGGCCAGGTAATACAGCGGTGGCTTGCCTACCGGCCCCGAATGTCTACTTTGGAGACGCCGCTTCTGAGACTTGATTGTCCGCTTGTGGCCGGTCAGCGACCGGCGGCCGCTGACCAGCCGGCCAGTTACACCTCAGTCTGCTCAGCCATCTCCAGAGCGTCGTCGACTTCGATTCCCAAGTATCGAACCGTGCTCTCGAGCTTGGTATGCCCAAGCAGCAATTGCACTGCTCGGAGATTTTTCGTTCGACGATAGATCAGGGAGGCCTTGGTGCGGCGCAGCGTGTG
>VAZV01000159.1 GCA_005884765.1 Alphaproteobacteria bacterium | reverse complement strand
AGGCGATCGGTGCGGCCCGGCCACAGCCGCGACAACGCCACCGAGCCGCCGCTAGCGCGGGCGATCATGTTCCGCGCGAAGCGGGCCATGATCAGCGTCGAAATGCGTCTGCGTTGAGCGACCGACACGCCTTGCCTTGAGAAGGGGAGGAGGGATTCTTAAGCGCATCCTTTTAATCCGGAAACGCCGCCAAAACACCATCTTGAAAGCGCGCGAATCAGCGCCGTGAAGTCAAAATCTGCTGCCAAATCAGGATTTAAACCAGTGTCCCCGCTTCTAACATTCGCGTCCAATCGCCGCGAGCGCTTTCGTCAAATCCGCCGCACCAGGCGTGCCGCGTAAAAGCCGTCGAGCCCGCCCAAGCGCGGATCCTGGTGCGGCAGGTGGCAGGGCAGGGTGCGCAGGTCGCCCTCCGCGGTGACGATCTCGGCGAGACCTGAAACCTCGCTCGGGCCGATCGGCGCGCGCGCGAGCGAGGTCTCGGCCGCAAGAAGCGCCGCGATCGCTCGCTCGCCCTCTTCCGGCTCCAGCGAGCAGGTGCAATAGACCAGCGTTCCGCCGGGCTTGAGCAGCGTCACCGCCTTCTGCAGAAGGCGCTGCTGCAGGGACGTCAGCGCCTCCAAATCGGCTTCCTGCCGCAGCCAGGCAACGTCGGGATGGCGGCGTATCGTGCCGGTCGAGGTGCAGGGCGCATCGACCAGGACGCCATCAAAACCTGCGCCGTTGCTGCCGCCGTGCCACTCGAGGGCGTCGGCCACCGCGGTCTCCGCGTGCAGGGAAAGCCGCGCCAGATTGTCACGCAGCCGCGCTATGCGGCCCGATGAACGGTCAACCGCGACGACACGTGCGCCGCCATGGGCAAGCTGCGCGGTCTTGCCACCAGGTGCTGCGCAGAGATCGGCAATGGTTTTGCCGGCGAGGTCGCCGAACAACCGCGCGGGCAGCGCGGCGGCGGCGTCCTGCACCCACCATTGACCCTCGTTGAAGCCGGGCAGCATGGTCACCGGACCCTGCAGCAGGGTGCGAACGGTTTCGGTCGGCAGCGTTTCGCCATGCAGCCGTGTTGCCCACTGTGCGGGATCGGATTTGACAGTGATGTCGAGCGACGGCTCATGGCTGATCGCAAGCGCGATCTGCCTTGCAGTGGCCTCGCCATAATGCGCGATCCAGCGGTTGAGCAGCCATGGCGGAATGTCGAGCGTCTGCGCCTTGACCTCGTCGATCAGGGCTGCGCCCTCGCGCGCGCAACGGCGCAGCACCGCATTGACAAGGCCGGCATATTTCGCGGCGCGCCGGTCCGCTTGCACGAGCCGCACCGACAGGTCGACCGCGGCATGATCGGGCACATCCATCCAGAGAATTTGCGCCGCTCCGATCAAGAGCGCGCTCTGCGCGCGCGGCGCGTCGTTCGGGATGCCGCGATCTAGCAGCCGCGATAGCAAGTGGCCGAGCGTGCCGAGCCGGCGCAGGATCGTTGCCACCAGCCGCCGCATCAGGGCGCGATCGCGATCGGCCAGCGTTTTCAGCGCTGGATGCGCGCCGATGCCGTCGAGTTGATCGTCAAGGGTGCGGTGCTTGTGCAGGACGCCGTCGAGGATGTCCGCCGCGATCCGGCGTGCCGCGAGACCGGGCACCTCGGATGGCCGTGCGAATCGTTGAGCGGGCATGGAGCAGGGACATCTCGGGACAGCGGACAGCGAGGCGTTTGGTGCTCATGCCATCAGTCAAGGAAAAGACCTTTGGCACGGGAATATGCCAAATATAAGAACCACCCCTTCCGATTCCAGCATCGCGATATGATCTAAACGACGAAGCCTCGACGACGCATTGGAGGTTGGCATGACGGACGATTCTTCCCGCCCGGCAACGGTTTCATCGCCAGAACGACGCAAGCAGCTCGCGCCGGCGGCACAGCGCGCGCTCGCGGAGGCCGAAGCGCGCCGCAAGGCCGCGGCAGCCGACAGCAAGCCGATCGCAAAGGAATTCCAGGGTCCGAAGGGTCCGGAACCCACGCGCTACGGCGACTGGGAGCACAAGGGCATCGCCTCGGATTTTTGAGCCGGATCTGCGAAAGCAAAAAAGCCGCGCTGATGCGCGGCTCTTCGTATTCAAATCGGGATCGGCTGGATCAGCGCGTCACCACCACGGTCGTGCCGACGGACACGCGCTCGTACAGGTCGGTGATGTCGGGATTGAGCATGCGGATGCAGCCGTAGGAAACGAAGCCGCCGACCGAACCCGGCATGTTGGTACCGTGGATGGCATATTCGCCGCCGGCCAAGGTCATCGCCGCGACGCCCATCGGGTTGCGCGGCGAACCGCCGGGAATAATGTCGGGCATGTTCGGCTTGTCGTGCTTGACTTCCTGCGGCGGCGACCAGGCCGGATTGCGGTATTTGCCGTCGATCCGGGTGGTACCCGCCCATTGCTTGCCGGCCTTGCCGACGCCGACCGGGTAGCGCATGGCATGGCCCCCATCGAGAATGAGATAGAGGTGCCGCTCGTTGGTCCGTATGACGATCGTTCCCGGCGAATAGTCGCCATGCACGCCGACCATTTCCGGCCGGGCCTGGGCGGCATCCGTCATCAGCGATCCCGCCCCGATGGTGGCAGCCAGCGCCGCCGCAATCCTCATCGACATCAGTTTCTCCGTTGCTATCCGCAAACCGGCAAGAAGCCGGTTCGATTGGGTATCTTTCCCAAGCATTTTAGCCGGGTGCGTTAACCAGACGGTTTCCACACCGGCCACGGGACTCACTCGCTGGGGGCGGAGAAAAGAAAATGTCGGAAACAAAGTAAATGACCTGAAAACAACACTCGCCCGGAAACCGCCGCACGAGCGCCACAGTTGCTGACTTTGGCGTGATCAGCACGTCATGCGGGGCAGGCGCCTGTTCTTTCTTCGGGGTGTCAGCGCCGGCGCTGCCGGGATCTAGACGGCAGCCCCCTTCTTGTTCTGGCGATTTTTCACGAGATCGTCGACCACCGCCGGATCGGCCAGTGTCGAGGTATCGCCGAGGCTTGAGGGCTCGTCTTCGGCGATCTTGCGCAGGATGCGGCGCATGATCTTGCCGGAGCGGGTTTTCGGCAGGCCCGGCGCGAACTGGATCAGGTCGGGCGAGGCGATCGGGCCGATATCCTTGCGCACCCAGGCCACCAGCTCCTTGCGCAAGGTCTCGCTCGGCTCCTTGCCGGACATCAGCGTGACATAGGCATAGATGCCCTGGCCCTTGATGTCGTGGGGATAGCCGACCACGGCGGCTTCCGAAACCGCCTCGTGCGCGACCAGCGAACTCTCGACCTCGGCGGTGCCCATGCGGTGACCGGACACGTTGATGACGTCATCGACGCGGCCGGTGATCCAGTAATAGCCGTCGGCATCCCGGCGGCAGCCGTCGCCGGTGAAATACTTGCCCTTGTAGGTCGAAAAATAAGTCTGCTCGAAGCGGGCGTGGTCGCCATAGACCGTGCGCATCTGCCCGGGCCAGGATTTCGCAATGCAGAGATTGCCGCTAGCTTCGCCTTCCTGCACCTTGCCCTCGGCATCGACGATCTCCGGCACCACGCCGAAGAACGGCAGCGTCGCCGAACCGGGTTTCAGTTTGATAGCGCCGGGCAGCGGCGTGATCAGGATGCCGCCGGTCTCGGTCTGCCACCAGGTATCGACGATCGGGCAGCGCTCGTCGCCGACCACGCGATGATACCATTCCCACGCTTCCGGGTTGATCGGCTCGCCGACGGTGCCGAGCAGCCGCAGCGACTGCCGCGAGGTCTTCTTCACCGGCTCATCGCCGCCCTGCATCAGCGCGCGGATCGCGGTCGGCGCGGTATAGAAGATGTTGACCTTGTGCTTGTCGACGACGTTCCAGAACGTGGTGGCGCCGTTCGCGAGCGGCCCATAGAGGATGTAGCTGTGGCCGGTGACCCAGCCGACGTCGGCGGTGCACCAGTAGATATCGCCGTCGTGATAGTCGAAGACATATTGATGCGTCATCGCGGCGAACACCAGATAGCCGCCCGAGGTGTGCAGTACGCCCTTGGGCTGGCCGGTCGAACCCGACGTGTAGAGGATGAACAGCGGATCTTCGGCATGCATGTGCTCGCATGGGCACTCCGTCGTCACCATCTTGGCGGCTTCGTGGTACCAGAGATCGCGCGATGGGCTCATATCGACGGCGGCTCCCGTGCGCTTGACCACGATCACCCAATCGACGCCGCCGGTCTTGGCGATCGCTGCATCGACATTGGCTTTGAGCGGCACCTTCTTGCCGCCGCGCAAGCCTTCGTCGGCGGTGATGATCACCTTTGATTGGCAGTCGGTGATGCGCTGGGCGAGACTGTCCGGCGAGAAGCCGGCGAACACCACCGAATGGATTGCACCGATCCGTGCGCAGGCCAGCATGGCGTAGGCGGCTTCCGGAATCATCGGAAGGTAGATCGTGACGCGGTCGCCCTTCTTGACGTTACGGGTACGCAGGATGTTGGCGAATTTGCAGACCTCGTCGTGCAACTGCCGATAGGTGATGTGTTTCGATTCCGAGGGGTCGTCGCCTTCCCAGATGATCGCGGTCTGGTCGCCGCGCTTGTCGAGATGGCGGTCGATGCAGTTCCAGGCGACGTTGAGGACGCCGTCCTCGAACCATTTGATCGAGATGTTGCCGGGCGCGAACGAAACGTTCTCGACCTTGCTGAAGGGCTTCATCCAGCCGATGCGCTTGCCGTGTTCGGCCCAGAAGCCATTGGGATCCGCAACCGAGCGCGCATACATTTCCCGGTATTTGGCGCCATCGACCCAGGCTCGTTTCGCCCAATCCGCCGATACGTCGTAAATCTTCTCGGACATCGTCCCCTCCACTCACCTCGCCTGACCCGTGCACGGGTTGCCGCGACCGTCTTGTTTGACGCGATTATGCGTCGCCTGGCAGCGCGGCGACAAGGCGGAAGCAGCTTGGACCTTGGTTGGCCTTGCGCGCTCCAGCGCCCTTTTTGTTGAGCGTTAGTTGAGCGCTGCGGTCGCTGCGGCTCTTTGGCCCACCTCAAAAAATCAACGTTACCGGCCGGATGGCGCCCATGATCGGTATCTAATAACCGCCACCGATCGATTCGTGACTCGCAATGCGGGCGGTTAACCCCTAAATGGCCTGCCCGGGCCGAAGGCCTTAACCGGGAACGAAGCCGCGCGAGGTAGCGTTTTCCCGAAGACAACACGGAGCAAGGCGATTACGACCATGGAAGATCAGCAGAATTTCGAGGCTACGCGGCCTGGTTCCGCCGATCCTGCCGTGGCTCTGGCGCAAGCGCTCGGTCAACTGCCCAAACAACCCGCCGCAAAGCCCGATATTGCCATCACCACCTCGGTGCAAGCTTTGGCGGAGGAACTGGGCCTCAAACTCGGCGACCAGAACGAATTGACGATCCGCCGCATCAAGCGCGGGAAAAGCTATTCCTTCGTCCGCGCCAACGGCACGGCGATCCGCCACGTCGGTACCATCCGCCGGCTGAACGCGATGGCGGTGCCGCCGGCCTATATCGAGGTGCGTTACTCGCCCGACCCGAATTCGCATTTGCAGGCGGTCGGCCGCGATGCCGCGGGCCGGCTGCAATACCGCTATCACGCCGACTGGGAAAAGGTCCGTGAACACCGCAAGGCGCATCGGCTCGCCAAACTGGTCGCGGCGCTGCCAAAGATCCGCCGCAACGTCTCGATGCATCTGTCCGGCGAGGAGCCGACGCGCGAATTCGCGCTCGCCGCGGTGATCGAGCTGATCGCGCGCACCGCGATCCGACCGGGCAATGAGTCCTATGCTCGCCTCAACGGCACCCGCGGCGCCACCACGCTTCACAAATCCAACGTCACGCTGGAAGACGATTGCGTGGTGCTGACGTTCAAGGCCAAGGGCGGCAAGGCCGTGCGCAAGGAATGCGACGCGGCGAAGCTCGTGCGCGCGATCGGCATCCTGCGCAGCCTGCCCGGCAAGCGCATGTTCCAGTACCGCGACGGTTTCGGCACAGTCCGCACGGTGTCCACCACCACGGTCAACGCGTTCCTGCGCGAGATCGCCGGCATCAAGATTTCGCTGAAGGATTTCCGTACCCTGATGGCCTCCGCCGTGGTGCTGGAATCGCTGTCGCGGATTTCGCCGGCCGCGAGCGCGCGCGGCCGCAAGAAACAGGTGCTGCACGCGGTTCGCGCCGCCGCGGATGAATTGTCCAATACGCCGGCGATCTGTCGCAAGAGCTATGTCCACGACACCATCGTCACCGCGTTCGAGGATGGCATCCTCGAGCGTTTCGCCGCCACCATGAAGGGCTATCGCTCGCAATCCAAACGCGAGCAGCTCTTGGCGCAGGTGGTGACCGCGGCGGCGGCGGCCTAGAGCGTGATGACTTTTCTTCGAATCGTCATCCCGCTCTATCTTTTTGTTTGAGCATGATCTTTTCGGAAAACCGGTGCCCACTTTTTCCGGATCATGCCCTAGCTTTTCCCCGACCCTATTTCGCTTGATCGCCGGCATCCTGCTGCGAACGCAGCCGGTCGCGCGCGGCAAGCGCCTGGGCGTTCGCCGGCTCCAGCGCCACGGCGCTTTCATAGGCAGGCAAGGCCTCCTTGGGACGACCGGTTGCTTCCAATACCGAGCCGCGCCCGATCAGCCCGCGAGGATTGCGCGGGGCACGCTTGCTGAATTCATCGTAATCGCGCAAGGCCGCATCATATTGCTGCTGGGCTTGCTCGACGTCACCCCGTGTCAGGTATGGATCCGGATTGTTCGGCTCGACTTTCAAGGATTCATTCAAGTCGGACATCGCCGAGGGATAATCCTTCATCTTGAAGAAAGTGAAGCCCCGATAGTATCGGGCGCGCCCCGCGGCTGCGGGCGGGAACCGCTCGATAGCCTTGTTGAGATCCTGCATGGCGGCGTCGTATCGGCTGCGGCTGATGTAGATCCACGCGCGGTTCATCAGCACAACCGGCGCATCGGCCTGAATATTGAGGGCCGTATTGTAATCCGTCAGCGCAAGATCGGGCTCCTTCAGTCGCCGCAGGAATCCACGCTGCGTATAGGCTGCCACCAGCTGAGGATTGGGGGCCAGTCCGCTGTCGATCAGTCGCGTGCACGCTTCCACCAGCGGGCCAAGATCGACCGCGTTGGAGAAGCACGTCATCACGTCGTTGTGCAGCTTTTCCGGCCAGTTGGCGAGGATCGGAGAATGCCTTGTCGGTTGCGGTGGCGCGTTGGGTGCGGGCTTTCCCCAAGGCGCGCTCGGTGAGGTCACGCCGCCGGGCTTGTCGATACAGATCCAGCCGGAGATCAACAAAGCCAGCGATGCCGGCCAAACATGCCACCACAGCCGGTACCACCGGTCGAAGCTCCAAAGGGCGCTGTGCTGTGCGGCGAGGCGCGACGTCCACTGCATCGTCAGCTGTCCCGAATAGCGGCTTCAATATCGGCCAAATGAAATTCCGCAAGGTTGGCCTCGGCGTCTTGCGATGTGCGCAGCGCATGAGCCTCGCGAACCTTCTCAAGCAGGGTACGCATCGAGCGCGCGTTGCCCCATTGCGGGTCGTTGCGTTGCTGCTCGATCCACGGCGACAGCTTTTGCTCGAAACCGATCGGCAACAGATACTGCTGTTCGGTGGCCATGGAGCGGAAGATTTCGCAGAGCTCGGATACTTGATAAGGCGGGAAGTCGATGGTCTTCGTGAATCTGCTCGCAAGGCCGGGATTGCTCGCGATGAAACGGTGCATCTCGGTTGGATAGCCGGCGACGATGACGATGAGGCGATCGCGATGGTCTTCCATATATTTGAGCAGCGTTTCGATCGCCTCGCGGCCGAAATCGCCTTTCCATTCGGACGCCGCCAGGCTGTAGGCTTCATCGATGAACAGCACGCCATCGAGCGCGGATCGACATACCTCGAGCGTCTTCATCGCGGTTTGACCGACATAGCCGCCGACAAGCTGGCTTCTGTCGGCCTCGATCAGATGACCTTTGCGCAGCACGCCGAGGGAACGATAGATGTCACCGAGTGCGCGGGCCACCACGGTTTTTCCGACGCCCGGCGGACCAGTGAAAACCATATGCCGGCTGGTCGCGGAGACCGACAGATTTTGTTCGCGTCGCCTGCGCTCAACTTCGAGGCTGGCAAGTAATTTGTTGATTTCGGATTTGACAGGGCCGAGCCCGACCATCGAATCGATATCATCGAGCGCATCATCCGCCGTGCGCGAAACGAGCTCGGTTTTGCCGGTCGAAGCATTGATCGAAAGCCTACGGCCATAGGTATAGCCGCTGCCGACCGGTACCAATCCCAACGCGATGGGATCGGTGCCAATCCGCGCGGCGACGTAACCGATGCCTGCCGCCGCAAGGATCGTAACCGCGACGCCAAAAAATCGGAGCGGGGTCATCGCGGCGAAAAAACCCGTGATCCAGTTCAGAAAACCGACCTGCGGACTGAACAGCAGGGCGCTCACTCCCGCCGAGACCACGCCAATGAAAATGAAGGCCAGGATAAATCGACCCGTCAGAAAGCTCTGCATTTCAACTTCTCACGACTTTGCTTTTCAGGACTTGCCACTTTTCAGGACCTGCAACCTTTCAGGACTTGCAACCTTTCAGGACTTGCATGGCGGACGCGGTCGCCAGATCACCTTGACTGTTTTGGTGCCGTTGACCGGTTCCATTCGCGCGGTTGGATAGAGCGACACCACAAGGCCCTTGGCGTCGCCATCGGCCGATAACAAATCCACGCCGCCGGTTTCCGGCAATGGGCTCGGGATAGCGATCCGCTGCGGCGTGTCTGTGACATGGAACGGGGGCGACTGATATTTGCTGGTCCGAAAACTCACCGTTCCGCCCGCCGGATTGCCGGGCGTAGCAACGGTGATGAAACCGAACGGAACCCGGCACTCGCGTTGGTCGGAACGCGCGGTCGCTTGCGCGCCCGCGTCCAGAGTTGGAATGGCGTCGGCAAGTTGCTCGGGAGATAGCATCGCGACCACCGGCGCGTCGGACGCCTCCCGCGGGCTGAGGAACCAGCCACCCGCGACGCCAAGCACAACGGTTCCGGTGAGCAAAAGGGCGAGCGTTGGCAGAGCTGTCTTGCCGGGGCGGCCGGGGAGAAGATCAGATCGCCGATCGCCATCCGCGCTGTTCTGCATCATTATTCCGCGAGAATGCTGATCGAAAATTACCGGCCTTTCGAGGCCTCTCAGGCTATATGATCGTCCCCGGTAAGTCGACAATACCACCGGCCGCGCAGGTTGTGCTCAGGCCTATATGGTTACGGGTTGTCGAATGGTGCGGGCGCAATAATTCCTCAAAGTCCATTTCTTCAAAGCCCGCCCATCTTGCAGACGATCTTCCACTCTTCCGCCGTCACCGGCTGAACCGATAGCCGCGAATATTTCACCAGCGCCATGTCGGCGAGCTTCTTGTCGGCCTTGATCGCGGCCATCGTGACCGGTGTCTTCAGCGGCTTGTCCGCCTTGATGTCGACGCAGACGAACTTGCCGGTCTTGTCGGTCGGATCGGGATAGGCCTCGCGAATGATTTCCGCGATGCCGACGATCTCCTTGCCCTCGTTGGAATGATAGAAGAAGGCGCGATCGCCCTTCCTCATGTTCACTAGATTTTGTCTCAGCTCGAAGGTTCCGATTTCACCAGCCAGTACGCCATGGTCAAACCTCCGCCTTGAAGGGACGCGTCAGCAAACCCTCGATGGCGGCATCGATCGTTACCGTTCCGCCCAGTATCGCCGCCACCGCCTTTGATACCGGCATATCGACGTTTTGCGAAGCCGCCAGTTCAATCAGCACGGGGGCGGTGAACTCGCCTTCGGCGAGTATTTCGTGGGGCCGCGGCTCACCGCGCCCGAGTGCCACGCCAAGCGCAAAATTGCGCGATTGCGGACTGGAGCAGGTCAGGATCAGGTCGCCCAATCCCGAGAGGCCCACAAGGGTCTCGGCGCGGGCGCCGCATGCGCGTCCAAGCCGCGCGAGTTCAGAGAAACCGCGCGTGGTCAGTGCCGCTTGCGCAGACGCGCCTAGTTTCCGGCCGACGACGATGCCGGCAGCGATAGCCAGCACGTTTTTTGCCGCTCCCCCGATCTCGACGCCGCGGACGTCGGAGGTGTGGTAGGGCCGGAAGGTCGGGGATCCCAGCGCCTGTACCAGGTGGCTAGCGAGTACTTCATCCTTTGCCGCCAGGGTCACCGCGGTCGGAAGCCCGCGCGCGACGTCGTCGGCGAAGCTTGGCCCGGAGAGGATCGCCGGGATCGCCGCGGGCGCGGCTTCCGCAATCACCTCGGTCATGAATTGGTGGGAGCCGCGCTCGATGCCCTTGGCGCAGGCGATCACAGGTTTCGCCTTGCCGATGTGAGGCGCCAATGCGGTCACGGCGTCCCGCAAACTCTGCGCGGGCGTGGTGAGGAGAAGGATATCCGCGCTCGCGGCGAGCCCGATGTCGTTAGTCACCGCGATCGCAGAGCTCAATTGCACGCCGGGCAATTTGGGATTTTCGCGCGTCGCCTTGATCTGCGCCGTGCTCATGGAGCTGCGCGCATAGAGCGTGACGTCGCGCCCCGCGCGCGCGGCGACGCCGGCCAGCGCCGTGCCCCAGGCGCCGGCGCCGATGATTGCAACTGAGTTGAACGAAGACATGATCAGAATCCCGCGCGCGTATTGGCAAAGCCTGCCGGCGCGGTGGCGTTGGCGTCCAGCAGCCAGCGGGCGCGGGGCGGTGCGTCCATCGCATCGACCAACCCGAGCGTAAGCCGCTCCGCGCCGGCCCATGCGATCATCGCGCCGTTGTCGGTGCAGAGCGCCGGCGGCGGAATGATCAGCGTGGTCTCGGCTTTTGCCGCGACATCCTGCAACGCGCCGCGGATCGCCTGATTGGCGGCGACGCCGCCGGCCGCGACCAGCGCACGCGGCGCGCCGAATTGCTCGTGAAACAATTTGAGGCCGACGCTCAAGCGGTCGGCGGTGGATTCGAGCACCGCCGCCTGAAAGCCCGCGCAGAGATCGCTGACGTCTCTTGCTTGCAGCGGCGCCAGCCGGCTCGCCTCGTAACGCACCGCGGTCTTCAATCCCGACAGCGAAAAATTGGCATCGGCGCGACCGAGCATCGGCCGCGGAAACGCAAAGCGCGCAGGGTCGCCGCCGGACGCGGCGCGTTCGACTTCAGGGCCGCCCGGATAAGGCAACCCAAGCATCTTCGCCACCTTGTCGAAGGCTTCGCCCATGGCGTCGTCGACGGTGGTGCCGAGTCGCACATATTGGCCGACGCCGACCACGGCGACGATCTGGGTGTGGCCGCCGGACGCAAGAAACAGGCAATAGGGAAACGCCAGCGCGCAGCTCAACCGCGGCGTCAGCGCATGCGCCTCGAGATGGTTCACCGCGATCAGGGGGGTATCATGCACCATCGCGATCGCCTTTGCGGTCGTCAGACCCACGATGACGCCGCCGATCAGACCGGGGCCGGCGGCAGCGGCCACCGCCGATAACTGCGCGAAGCCCGTGCCGGCATCCTTCATGGCGCGATCGACGATGCCATCGAGCAAGTCGACATGGGCGCGGGCCGCGATCTCCGGTACCACGCCGCCGAAGCGAACGTGCTCTTCGGTCTGCGAGTGCACCACATTGGACAAAATCCGCCCGGACCCGTCGCGCTGGCGCTCGACAACGGCGGCTGCGGTCTCATCGCAGGTGGTCTCGATCCCCAGCACCAGAATTGGCTTGTCGTTTTCCAATGCGAGCCCTTTTTTAATCTCTTGCGCTATCGGTGAAATCAGCGTTTTTCCTTCTCTCCGGTAGCATCATGAGGTCTTAAAGTGCAATCGCCCGTTGGCACGGAAACCCTGTCGGTGGAAGCGTGAAACATGGCAGTTCTCGTCACCCGCCCGCACCCCGATAGCGAGATCACCGCCGAGGGCCTGCGCGGGCGGGGATTTGAGGTTCTGCTGGCGCCGATGCTGCGGTTTGAGCCGGTGGCATTCCTGGACGATGCGGAAGTCGACTACGGCGCCGTCATCGCCACGTCAGCCAATGCACTGCGCGCGATCGAGCCGCAGCTAGCAGTGAGCCGGCTCACCAAGCTGCCCCTGTTTGCGGTCGGCGAACGCACCGCATCGCTCGCGCGCAAAGCCGGCTTCAGCACCGTGATCGTAGCCCAGGGCGATGCCGCGGGCCTGCGCGATCTCGTGCTCGAAAGCGTACGGGCGAGGGCGTTGAAGAAAGCAAGCGTGCTGCTCTATCTCGCCGGCGCGGATCTTTCGCGCGATCTCGCCGGCGAACTGGGCGAGCGCGGCTTTTCCGTCGTCACACAGACGACATACCGGATGATCCCGGTAGCCTCCCTGCCCCGCGCGGTCTGCGATGCCTTCGCGGGCAAGGCGGTCGAGGCGGTGTTGCATTATTCCCGGCGCAGCGCGCGCGCGTTCCTGGAGGCTGTGCGCGCCGACGGCGTCGAGATTTCGGCGCTGGCGATCCCGCACTGTTGCATCTCCCCCGCGGTCGCCACGATTTTAAGGGATGCCGGAGCAAACCAGGTCATGGTGGCGGCGTCGCCGGATGAAAAAGCCTTGTTTGAGGCGCTAGTGCGTGCTTTGCGATCCGGATTGGCGTAAGACGACGCGCCGAATCTGGTAATCCCAGCGCTTATCAACCAGGGAACCCCGCGATGGTCGATGACAGACCGGAAGACGTTGGATCGCCGCCGGATCCGGGCCGCGCCAAGCGGGCTCCGCCCACCATTGATCTTAAGGCAACCGAAGTATCCGGCGAGACCAAGAACGCCGCCGCCGATGCACCGGTGGAACCAGCGCCGCAAGACTCGCGCAATCAAGGCTCGTCCCATGGAGGGTCGTCCGAGGGGGCAACATCCGGAGGAGAATCTTCGGAGAGGCCGAAGGCCGCAGCCTCGGCCGCGCGTTCGCCCTCTATTTCTCCGTGGGTGATCGCGCCGATGTCCGGTGCGGTCGCAGCAGCCCTAGTGATCACGGTGGGCTGGATGCTCGGCTGGCCACAGGTTCAGGTTGCGCCCGCGGGGCCGCAAGTCAGTGCGTCCGCCATCGACGACCTCGCCGGGCGTGTGGCCGGCCTCGAATCCAAGGTCGGCAAACCGGGGACAGATTCCGCCGCTGCCGCACGATTCGACGCGCTGGAAAAGTCACTGGCCGCGTTGCGCGGCGACCTCGCAAGCCTTCGCACCCAATCGCAGAAGCTGGCGGCCGATGTTGGCAATGCAAGAGCGGTACCCGGCGAATCCGTCGCCGCGCTCGATCTCACCGCGCTCAACGAGCGCATCAGCCAGATCGAGCGCTTAAGCCGCACCCAGAGTGCCGAGATCGCGCGCGAGGGCGAGAAGATCGCCGAGAGCAAGCCCGCAGACGACGTGCCGCTGCGCCGTGTGGTCGCGGCAGCGCTGCTCGACGTCGCGGTTCAACAGGGCCATCCCTTCCCGGAGGTGCTGGCGGCGGCAAAATCGCTGGCGCCAAATCCGGATGCGCTGAAGCCGCTCGATAGCTTTGCGGCAACCGGCGTACCGAACCCGCCATTGCTGAGCCGCGAATTGTTGACGCTGGTGCCGAAACTGTCGCCGCCGGCGGAAACTTCGACCTCAGGCTCCGGCATCGTCGATCGCCTGCAGGCCGGCGCGTCGCGGCTGGTCCGCGTCGAGCGCACCGATGCGACCGGCAATGACCGCGGCGCCATTGTCGGCCGTGTCACCCAGGCAGCGCTGCGCAACGATCTTGCCGACGCGCGGCGGGAATTGAACGCGCTCTCGCAAGCCGACCGCGCGCCCGCACAAGCCTGGCTCGACAAGGCCGATGCGCGCGATGCTGCGCTGGCAGCCTCCCGTCAGTTCGCGACTGAGGCCATGACCGCGCTCGCCAAGCCAAGTCAATAGATTTGGCAATAGGATATCCATGATCCGGATTGTTCTGTTCCTGGTGTTGATCGCGCTCGCCGCGGCGGGCGCGGCCTGGGTGGCCGATCAGACCGGCGACGTCACGCTGTCATGGGGCGGCTGGCGGGTTGCGACCACACTGCCGGTGTTCGCGCTTATCTTGGGCATCGTCGTCGTCGCGGCGATGTTTGCCTGGTCGATCCTGGCCGCGCTGTGGCGCGCGCCGGCGCGGATGCGGCACTCCCGGCGCGAACGCCGCCATGCGCGCGGCCGCCATGCCATCACCCAAGGCTTGCTTGCGATCGGCCATGGCGATGCGGCCGCCGCCCGCCAGCACGCCGATGCGGCGCGGCGGCATGCGGGCGGCGATCCGCTGGCGATGCTGCTGCATGCGCAATCGGCGCAGCTCGACGGCGACCGCGAAGGCGCGCAGCGCGCCTTCCGCGCCATGGCCGAACGCGAAGACACAAGGCTACTCGGCCTGCGCGGCCTGTTCATCGAGGCCCAGCGCGCCGACGATCCGGTCGCCGCCGTCATGATCGCCGAAGAAGCGCTGAAGCTCGCACCGTCATCGTCCTGGGCATCGCACGCGGTGCTTGGATTCTGCTGCGCCAAGGGTGACTGGAGCGGCGCGCTGAGCATTCTGGACAACAACCAGTCGGCGGGCCTGATCGACAAGGCGACCTATCGCCGTCAACGCGGCGTGCTGTTAACGGCGCGCGCGCTGGAACTTGAGAAGGTCGATCGCGATCTGTCGCGCGAGAGCGCGAAGGAGGCGGTGAAGCTTGCGCCGACCCTGGTGCCGGCTGCGGTGCTGGCCGCCAAATATGAGAGCGAGGCGCATCAGGTGCGGCGCGCGATGCGGATCGTCGAAGCGGCCTGGCTTAGTCAACCCCATCCCGATCTCGCGGATGCCTATGCGCATGTGAGGCTAGGCGATTCCGCCCGCCAGCGGCTGGTGCGGCTCGAGACGCTCGCGGCCAAAGCACCCGGTCATATCGAAGGCGCGCTGGCGGTCGCGCGCGCCGCGATCGATGCCGCGGAATTCGCGCGCGCCCGCGCAGCGCTGGCGCCGTTTGTCGAGCGGCCGACGCAGCGCGTCGCGATGCTGATGGCGGAGATCGAACGCACCGAGCATGGCGACAGCGGGCGGACGCGGGCCTGGACCTTGCGCGCGGTGCGCGCGCTGCACGATCCGGTCTGGACTGCGGATGGCTATGTTTCCGATCGGTGGCGACCGGTGTCGCCGGTGTCCGGCCGGCTCGACGCATTTCAATGGCAGACACCGGTGGCGGCATTGCCATCGGATAAAAGTGCCACGATCGAATCTTCCCCGTTCGAGGAAGCAATGCTGGCGGCCCCAGTGCCGCGGCGTACCGAAAGTCAGGCCGCGCCGCCGCACGAGCCGTCGGGCGAGCTGACGCCGCCACCGGCGGCGCAGGACAACGCTCCACCCGCGGCCGCGGCCGAGGCAGCGCCGGCACCGTCCCCCAAGCCGGCACCGCCGCCATCCGAATCGCCGCAAGTCGCGGCGGCACCTTTGTTCCGTGCCCGCGCCGATCTCGGCAAAGCGAACGCTTCGCCGGTCCCGGCCGTGATCCCGATTATCCGGCCACCCGACGATCCAGGCATCGACGAGGAAGAGCCAAGCGATGAATTTGCGGAACAAATCGGCTCGCCGAAAGCGCAAGCCGGCGGCTGGCGCGGCTTCCTGTCCCGCTGGGGCGGGTGACCCCGTCATTTGGGGCCGGTCTACCTTGCCAATCCGGGTCGTGCCCGGTATCAGGTGCGCACGCGCTGAAGGCTCTTTGCCGGGCGCGCTTTCGGTTCGCCGCAATAGCTCAGCCGGTAGAGCACGTCATTCGTAATGACGGGGTCGGGGGTTCGAATCCCTCTTGCGGCACCATTTTCAAAAAATCCTTATCGAGCAAACTCGCGTAAAGTGTCTGCCGCCACGGCGCGCAACATTTTGCAGGACGTGGCGAACACGCTGCTGCACATGATAATCGGCGAGCGGCCGCAGGTAGTTTGATCGCGACAAGAGGACGATGTGACCACCGCCACGGATGCGCATCCATTTTCGCCCTGTTGCAAGGATCTGGCGACCGCGCTGTCGTTTCCGGCCGGACGTCACTTCTTTATCGAAGACGGCAAGCTGAAACTGCTGGTCGCCAAGACGCCGTTGCAAGGCGGCGGCGAGGCCGAGCTTGAAAACGCGGTGCGCTATTGCCCGTTTTGCGGCAAGCCGACCGAAGGCCTATTTACGAAGGCCCTTGCCTGATTCCTTGCCCGATGGCGTCGAACGGCTCCGCGTGATCCACCTCACATAACCGCCCGCCCAATTCCCTTAAATCCCCTGCCAGGCCTAATTGATCCAGCCAACAAGGGGAGACTTCACATGCGCAAATTCGTTCTGATCGCAGCAATGATCCTGGTGTCCGCAACGGCCGAGGCGGGACAGTCGCGCAGCTTGATCACGGCGTCGGCCGACGAGCCGGCTGCGACCCAAGCCAAGCCGGCCGAGACGACCAAATCAGCCGATACCGCGACGCCTGCCGCGACGACCGAGACCCCGAGATTCGTCGAACGTCCCGCCGCGGTCGACGCCAACACGCCCCCACTGGCCGATGGCTGCAAGCCGACCCCGCGGACTGCCAGGGCCGATCAGCCCCGGCACAAGAAGTATTGGACCGAAGCGCGCATCGTCGGCGAACTGCATCGTCACGGCATTTATTGGTAAGGCGCTCACTGTCGTGGCCGGGACGAAGCCCGGCCATGACAGCTAGTTGTTTCGGTCGCGGCTATTGCGAAACCGTCTGTACGATGCTCGAGACCGGGCGCGAACTCACCGCCGGTAGCTTCAGCTCCTTGGCCAGCGCCTCGTCATATTCGCTCAGCGTCTGCACCGGCATCTTGGCCTTGACCTGCACGACCTTGTAGCCGCCGGCTTTCAGCCGGCGCAGCAGCGTCGGCAACGCTTCCGCGGTGTGTTTCTGGAAATCGTGCATCAGGATGATGCCCTTGCCGGCCTTGTCGAGCTTTCCCATCACCGTCTGCACGATCTTGTCAGGGGTGCTGGTCTTCCGGAAGTCGAAGCTGTCGAGATCGCAGGAGAACATCGCGATGTTGCGCGTGCCGAGATAGGCCATCGTCGATGGGTTGTGCTCCAACTGAGGAAAGCGGAAGAACGGCGCAGGGCTGGTGCCGAGCGCGAGCTTGACTGCGCTAAAGCCCTTCTCGACCTCGTCCTTGGCCTGCTGCTCGGTCATCTTCTTGGAGTTCAGGTTGGCGTGCGACCAGGTGTGCGCGCCGACGGTGTGTCCAGCCGCCAAGACCTGCCGCAGGATTTCCGGATGATAGGTCGCGTGCTTGCCGATCGAGAAAAACAGCGCCTTGGTGCATTCGTCATCGAGGGCCTTGAGCACGGCGGGCGTATTGCCCGGCCACGGGCCGTCGTCGAAGGTCAATACGACCTCTTTGTCAGTGAGGAAATCGATTTGCTTGAAATGCTCGAAGCCGAAACCCGGTCCGCCTGATGTGTCGATCTCAACGACGCGGCTGACGCCGAGCGCATCCGGATTGGCGCAGGTCGATTTTGGCTGCGCCGGCCCGGGCGCGGCGAGCGCGGCAACCGGGGCGATGCCCGAGATCGAAGCCGTGACCGCGACGTCATCCTTGGCGGCAAGCTTGGCCGCGGCCGCCGGCAACGGCTCGGCCGGCCTGGCGGCGACGGTTTGAGGCGGGGCCGCGTCGGCCCGCGGCGCAGAGGTCCAGAACCACACTCCGGCGATGACAACCGCCGCGACAACACTGGCCAGCATCAGGCCCAACGCATTACGCATCGTTACTCTTTCCAAAAACGCAGGGAACGCGACTGACTCTGCTTGAGCATGACCTTTTCGGAAAACCAGTTCCCACTTTTCCGGATCATGCTCGGGATGCGCCACCTTCGCAGCCCAGCCATTCATGCAAAGGAAGTGTTAACGCCCCACCAACACGCCTGCGATTTGCAGAGGAATTTCAGGCAGATTACCTGTGTGACCGTTGTCACAATTGGCTGGCGTTGGTGACGCTCATCACAGTCCCAACCGGTGTTTGGGCGCATCTAACTCCCATCAGAAACGGGCCCGCTTGAGCGAGGCCAATGGGAGCCTAAAATGACCGCATCGTTCAGCCGCATTCTCCGTCAGGCCGGTTTGATCCTGGCTCTCGCCGCTTCGCTGTCCGCACTGTCGTCGCGGCAGAGCTTTGCCTTCAGCGCCGAGGCCCAGCAGATGTGCACCAGCGACGCGTTCCGCCTGTGCAGCTCCGAAATCCCCAACATCCCGAAGATCACCGCCTGCATGGTCAAGCACCGTTCTGAGCTGAGCAGCGGCTGCCGCTCGGTCATGGACCGCGACCTGACTGCCCAGAAGAAGAAGGTCGCGACCACGGACTCCGAGTGAACGAGTCTCCGAGTGATCGAGCGCCCTGCTTGCGGCGTGCTGAGCTGCGGACTAGAACCCGCTGGTCACATGGATTGCCGCATGTGTGCCAAAAAGGCGTAACAGATGATCAGGTTTCTCTTTGTGATTCCGCAGCTCGTGCCGCTGCTGGTGATGGCTTTTGCCGCGCAGGCGCAACAGGGGCATGACGCCTGCGCCCGCGACGTCTCACGCTTTTGCCGGGCGCACATGCATGAAAACGACCAGGTCGTGCTGGCGTGCCTAAAGCAAAACCGCGCCAGGCTGTCCAAAGCCTGCGATAAGGTCCTGACCGATCACGGGCAGTGACGCTCGCGCGATCACGTACTGCTGCCGGCAGCGGTCGCAACGACCGGCAACACCTCTGACGTGGCGCGATCAGGCGTATCTTCCTTCCAGCGCACCGATCCGAACGGACGCTCCAGCATGCGGCGGATCCGTATCGAATCAGGCCCGACGTGAAAGGCGATCGCGCTCTGATATAGTTCGCGCTCGGATTGGGTCGAGCGGTTGCGCTGGCGCAAGTAATCGAGCCAGGTCGGGCAATGATAGCGTTCGGTCCATAGCTCGGGATCGGCGATGTCGCGCGCGATCGACCAGCCATAGGCGCCGTTGCGCTGGCGGGAAAGCTGCACATCCTGCATCACATTGTGGAAGGCGCGGGCGTTGTCCTGCGCCACGCGATATTCGATCTCGACCACCAGCGGCCCGCTGCGGCCGGTCAGCGACAGCCGCACCTCGGGATCGGCGAGCACTTCGGCGTCTTCGTTGCGCGCGCCGACCCTGGGCATGCCGAGCCATAGCCCGAGCAGCGGCGAGGCCAGCATCAGGCCGGCGGAAACCAGAAGCGCTACTTCCACGCCGGCGATGTTGGTCAGGTGTCCCCAGCCCCAGCTCCCGATTGCAATGCCGCCGGCGATCGAGGCCTGGAATGCCGCGAGCGAGCGGCCCGCCACCCAGCGCGGGGCTGACAGCTGCACGCCGATGTTGAACAACGCGACCGCCAGCATCCACACCGCTCCCGCAATCACCAGGGCGGCGGCGGTAAGCACCGGCTCGCGGCTCAGCGCCACTGCGGCGATGGCGCCGGCCATCGACAGCGCACAGGCGCGGACCGCCGCCTCGCCGGAGAGCCGCCGGCGAATCTCGCCGATGTTCAACGCGCCGATCACCGCGCCCATCCCGAATGCGCCGAGCATGATGCCGTAGGTCTGCGCGCCGCCATGCAGGAGATCGCGCACCACCAGCGGCATCAGCGCCGAGACCGAGCCGCCGATCAGGCCGGTGACCAGCGTGCGCGCCAGCACGATCCGGATCGACGGCGAGTTCGCGATATAGCGCACGCCCGAGACAATGGCGCGGTTCAGACGCTCGCGCGGCAGGCGCGATGGCGCGCTGACGCGATTCCAGAGGAACAGCACGATGAGGAGCGGAATATAAAGCAGCGCGTTGGCCGCGAAGGCAGCAACGGCGCCGGCGGTGGCGACGACAATGCCGCCGATCGCCGGGCCGAAGCTGCGCGCGATGTTGTAGCTGATGCCGTTCAGCGCGACCGCCGACGGCAGGGTGTCGGCCGGCACTTGTTCTGAGACCGAGGATTGCCAGGCCGGTCCGAACAGCGCCATGCCGCTGCCGACCACGAAGCAAAACGCCAGCAGCGTGTTCGGCGTGATGAGGCCGAGCCACGCCAACGCCGTCAGCGCGGTTGCGCCCGAAAGCGAGATCGACAGCGAAGCCAGCGCCACGATGCGGCGGTCATACATGTCGGCGATGGCGCCGGCCGGCATCGAGATCAGCATCACCGGCAGCATCAGCGCGGTCTGCACCAGCGCGACCTTGTCGGCATCCGATGTCATCTGCGTCATCGCCCAGGCGGCGCCGACCGCCTGGATCAACAGGCCGAGATTGGAGAGCAGGCTCGCGAGCCAAATACGGCGGAACACGGCATGCCGCAGCGGCGCTGCCACGCCGTGGGCAGCGAACAACTGATGTTTCGGCTGGTCCGTCATGGGGGATCCGTTTGAATCGTCACTGCAAGAGCCTGATTGTTCAGACATGCCCGCGAAAATCCTGTCTTGTCCAGTGCTTACGTGAATATCGGTGATGCTACGGGGTTGGTAAGATGTCGAAAAATAAGGGGAGGGCGATCAGATGAGCCTGTCACGGCGAACGATCCTGAAGGGCGCAGGTACGCTACCTTTGGCGCTGGGCAACTTCGGTCGGAGCGCGGTGGCCCAAACCGCGCCCGCGGCGAATGCTGGGACCGAGATCCCGCCGATCCTGTTCGTGCACGGTAATGGCGATCATGCGGCACTCTGGATCACGACGCTGTGGCGGATGGAATCCAATGGGGTTCCACGCGACCGCATGTTCGCGATCGATTTCACCGATCCCTTAGCGCGCAGCGACGATAGCAAGCCGGAGCCCAACAAATCCTCCACTGAAGATCAGCGCCGCGAGCTTGGCGAAGCGATCAAGGAATTGAGACGCCGCACCGGGGCGTCGCGCGTCGCGCTGGTTGGCAATTCGCGCGGCGGCTATTCGATCCGCAGCTACATCAAGAATGGCGGGGCCGCGGACGTCAGCCATGCCGTGCTGTGCGGCGTACCCAACCACGGCGTCTTTGCGTGGGACGATAATCTCGGCAATGAGTTCAACGGCCGTGGTCCGTTCCTGCGCGGATTGAACGAAGGCGAGAGCGAGGTCACACCGGGGATCGCGTTCCTGACGCTTCGCAGCGACGGCCTGGACAAATATGCGCAAGCCGATGGTCGCATCCTTGGCAAGCCGGGCATACCGACCGGGATCACCGCGGAAGGCCCGGCGCTGAAGGGCGCCACCAATCTCGTGCTCAGTGCGATCGATCATCGCGAGACCGCGTTTCATCCGCGGGCATTCCGCGAGATCCATAAATTCATCGCCGGCCGCGAGCCGGACCGGATCGCGATTACGCCGGAAGCAGAGGTCAAGCTCAGCGGGCTCGCGACCGGTACGCCCGGCGGTGTTCAAACCAATCGTCCGGTGACGGGCGCCTCCGTGGAAGTGTATCGCGTATCTCCCGATAGTGGCGAACGCATCGGCGGCGCGATCCACGCTTCGCGGACCGGCACCGAGGGACGCTGGGGTCCGGCCAGGGTCGATCCTTCCTGGTATATCGAGATCGTGCTGACATCTCCCGGCTCGCCCGCCACGCATTTATATCGCTCGCCGTTTCCACGCTCCTCGAATGTCGTCCATCTTCGGGCCGCCGGCCCGCTGCGACCAGCGGATGCGGACGCTGGCGCGATTGTGATCATGTCGCGGCCGCGAGGATATTTCGGCATTCCCAGAGATGTGGTGCTGTTCGACGGCAAGGAGCCGGCGGATGTGAAGGCCGGCGTGCCGACCGATTCGGTGACGACGCTGCGGATTTCGGCTGCGGAGGTTGGGCGTCAGGTGATCGGCCTGTTCAACGAGGAACGTATCGTCGCGCGAGCCTGGCCGGCTGCCGAAAACAGGATTGCGGTCGCGGAACTGACCTACTAGCTGTTTCGCAACCCTCTAGATATTTCCATCCCGTGGATCGCGAGGCCGCGAAGTGAGCACAGCCGAAACCTGCGATATTCCGGTTACGCGGCAGCCGCTGGTGCCGCCCAGCCCGCCGCGCGCGCCTGACAACATGACGGCCTTTGGCCGGATGGCGCTCATGCGTGACAGCGCGATCGCAACCTGGGGCCAGCGCGCCTACGAGGAGGACATCGTCAAGGGCCGCTTCTTCGGCCGCTCCAGCTTCATCGTGAATACGCCTGATGCCATCAGGCACGTGCTGATCGACAACTACGAGAACTACCGCCGCACGCCTGCGGGCTACCGGGTGCTGAAGCCGGTGCTCGGCGAGGGCCTTTTGATCGCGGAGGGCCGGGCCTGGAAACATCAGCGCAGGACGTTGTCGCCGGCCTTTACGCCGCGTGCCGTTGCGACGCTGATCCCGCACATGGTTGCGGTGACGGAGCAGACCATCGCGAAGATCAAGGCGGCGCACAGCAACGGGCCGGTCGATCTGCGCGAGATGATGCAGCGCATGACGCTCGAGATCGCCGGCCGCACCATGTTCTCGTTCGAGATGGAGCGTCACGGCACGACCTTGCGTGATTTCGTGATGGAATATGGCCGCAACCTGGCGCGGCCGCACCTGCTCGACCTGATGCTGCCGCTATCCTGGCCTAGCCCGCAGGATTTTGCGCGGGCGCGATTCCGCAAACGGTGGACGCGGTTTGTCGCCATCCTGATGGCGGAACGCCGCGCCGCCGGCAAGAATGACCGGGCCCCGCCGCGCGACCTGTTCGACCTGATGGGCGCGGCGCGCGATCCCGAAACGGGCAGCGCCTTCACCGACGCACAACTCGGCGACGAGGTGGCGACGATGATCCTTGCCGGTCACGAGACGACGGCCACCGCGCTGTTCTGGTCGCTTTATCTGCTGGCACTCGATCCCGTCACCCAGCAGCAAGTGGCAGTCGAAGCAAACGGCGCCAACGCCAACGGCGCGCTCGATATCGAGCAGTTGAAATTCACCCGCGCGGTGATCGATGAAACCATGCGGCTTTATCCACCGGCGTTCCTGGTTGCCCGCGCGGCCATTGCGCCCGACACCGTGGCGGGGCTGCCGGTCAGGAAGAATGACGTGATCCTGATCGCGCCGTGGCTTCTGCACCGGCACGAAAAACTCTGGCGCGACCCCAACGCCTTCATCCCGCAGCGCTTCATGCCGGGCGCGCCGCCGGCGGATCGCTTCGCCTATCTGCCATTCGGGGTGGGGCCGCGGATCTGCATCGGCGCGCATTTTGCGCTGGTGGAAGCAACCCTGGCGCTGGCCAAGTTGATCGGCGCATTCCGCATCGAACTGCTCGACAAGGAGCCGGTGGTACCAGTCGGCGTGGTGACCACCCAGCCGGACCGCTCGCCGATGTTTGCCGTCACATCGCGTTGATGGCATTGTAGGGAGGCGCAACCGATACCATCTAGGCGGAGCATGATCTTTTGGGAAAGCCGGCTTTTCCGGATCATGCTGTAGGCGTTCGGCATGAGCGACATCCAGGCCCAGATTTCCGTATTGAAGCAGACCGCCGATCCCGTGGTGGCCGATGCCATCATGCGGCTGATCGACGAGGGCGAGGACCACGAGCTCAACCGCATCAATCTGTTGGAATTTGCGAAGCGCTCCGGGCTTGACGAGGAGCGGGTGATTTCGGGCTTCCTGCACGCCGCGCGACTTGGCCTGTTCGATCTCACCTGGAACGTGCTTTGCCCCGGCTGCAGCGGCGTGCTGGATGCGCACGACACGCTGAAGTCGTTGCGTCCCGACGACTACCATTGCGGATTATGCTCCTGCGGCTATGAGCCTTCTGTCGACGAACAGGTCGAGGTTGCCTTCACCATCAGTCCCAAGGTTCGGCGGATAGCCGCCCACGATCCCAACACGCTGCCGCTGTGGGAATATTACAAGCAGGTCTTTTGGAGCTCGGGCATCGATCTCAACACGGACTCCTTTGCCGCGCTGACTGAGGAGGTGACGCTCGATGCGCTCGAGCTGCCCGCCGGTGAAAAGGCGGTGCTGTCGCTGCAGCTTCCGGCGCAGTTCATCATCGTGTTCGAGCCGGTGACGCACTCTGCGCATTTCATCGACGTTCAGGGCGAGCCGACCAAGGAGCGCCAGCAGCTCTCGCTGATCTTCAACAAAGCGCACCCGCCGACCGGGTCTATCACCTTGCGCCCGGGCCCGTTGCGCATTGCGCTCGACAACCAGTCCGGCGTGCGGACACTGCCCACCGTCTTCATCGCGGCGGCCGGGCTTCACGATCTGCTCGGCAGGCGCAGACCGTTCCTCACCGCCAAACGGATGCTGTCGAACCAGACCTTCCGCGACGTGTTCAAGGCCGACAATCTTCACTTCGATCAGCGGCTCAAGATCACCTCGCTGACCTTCCTGTTCACCGACCTCAAGGGCTCGACGGCGCTGTACGAGCGGGTCGGCGATCTCGCCGCATTCGACCTGGTGCGCGCGCATTTCCGGGCGCTGTTGGAAATCATCTCGTCCGAGAAGGGCGCCGTGGTGAAGACGATCGGCGATGCCGTAATGGCGACCTTCATCAAGCCGGAACACGCGATCGTCGCGGGGCTTCGGATGCGTGCCGCCATGGACGCACTGAACAAGCAGCGCCGCAGCAACGATCTCGTGGTCAAGATCGGCATCCATGAAGGCCCATGCCTTGCGGTCATGCTCAACGAACGGCAGGATTATTTCGGCCAGACCGTCAATATCGCCGCGCGCGTGCAAAGCCTCTCGACGTCGCAGGAGATCCACATCACCGGACCGGTGAACGATGCGCCGGCGGTCGCCGAAATCCTGGACAAGCGGGCGATCAAGCCGATCCAGAAGCAGGCGGCGCTGCGCGGCATTGCCGACAAGATGCTGGTCTACGAGATCCCCTGATTATTGCCGTCATTCCGGAATGGTGCGTCAGCACCATATCCGGAATCCCGAGATTCTCAGATGTGCAACGGCACATCAGAGTTCGATGCTCGCGCATCGTCCCGGAATGACGCGCTGGTTGCGCCAAGATTGCCGAAACGTAATGCAGTCGGCGAAACCGGACTGGATTGCGCCGATTGTTTTTCCAATCCATATATGGACGATGGGCCGCCGTCCCGGCGGATCAAATTGAACTCACTCGATTTCGGTAACATACGATGCTGGATGGACTGCGCCAATTCATAGCCGACGTTGTTTCCCCCCATGCCCATGACCATCGCACGTTCGACGACAGCGGATATCGGCTGGCGGCAACCGCGCTCCTGATCCACGTGATCTCGCTCGACGGTGAACCGTCCGATGCGGAGAGGCGCAAGCTTCACAGCCTGATCGAAAGCCGTTTTGGCTTGGATCCCGGCACCGCCGACCAATTGATCGCTTCGGCCACGCTGGTCGAGGGCGAGGCGGTCGACCTTTATCATTTCACCAGCGTCATCATGCGACAGGTCGACGAAGAGGGCAGGCTCCGCATCGTCGAGATGATGTGGGAACTGGTCTATACCGACGGTCAGGTCAGCGAGTTCGAGGACAATGTGGTTTGGCGCGCGGCCGACCTGCTCGCCGTTTCGTCACGCGACCGGATCGAGCTCAAGCATCGCGTTGCCGCCAGGCAAGGCGTGCCCGTTCCAGGAAGCTGAGTGGGCTGCCCCAAACATAACCAAATTTTAATGTGCTGACATCGGTCCCAACATGAAGTAAGCCCCCGGGGACGAGCGGCTGCGGACGTGGTCCCGCTGGTTTGCGCACGGCGGCATGCGTGCGGGTGAGTTGCAAGCTGATGCGAGCCTGTGCTCTCTCTCGTGCCTACGTTAGCAGAATATCCCCAAATTGATTTATGAGCATTGGATCGTGACCGAGCGCGTGACGCTGATTACCGGTGCCTCGGCAGGAATAGGCGCCGAGCTGGCACGCGTTTTTGCTGCGAACGGTCACCGCGTGGTTCTGGTGGCCCGGCGCGCCGATCGCCTGGCCGCGTTGGCCGGTGAGATCACGTCCGCCGGCGGCGCAGCGCCGATTGTGATTGCCTGCGACCTCGAACAGCCTGATGCCGGCGACAAGATTGCCGCCGTTCTCGCCACTGAGACGGTGGAGGTCCAATACCTCGTCAACAACGCCGGATTCGGCATTTTCGGCGAGGCGACCCGAAGAGATCGTGCCGAGCAGCTAGGCATCATCGCGGTCAACGTCCGCGCGCTTACGGATTTTTCGCTGCGGTTCGCAGACGATTTGATCAGGAATCGCGGCGGCATCCTCAATGTCGGCTCGATCGCCGGCTTTCTGCCGGGTCCGGGAATGGCAGTCTATTATGCCTCCAAGGCCTATGTGCTGTCGTTCAGCGAAGCGCTGCGCGCCGAGCTTGCTGCTCGCGGCGTTCGCGTGACCGTGCTCTGCCCCGGCCCGGTGCCGTCGGAATTTCAGGGACGGGCGGGGTTCGCGCCGGGGCTTGATTCCACGATCCTCAACGTCTCGGCGGCGCATGTCGCCAAGGCCGCCTATCGCGGGCTGATGGCCAACAAGCGCGTCGTGCTGCCGGGCCTCGGCATCAAGATCGTGCCGCTGCTGCTGCGGCTATTTCCCCGTGCCTTCATCCTTGCGGCGGTTGCCCGATTCCAGTTGCGCAAGCGCTGACGGCGGCGCCCGGGCGTTATTTGGCCCGTCATTTGCGTCCCAAGGTTACGAGTGTGGGCGAACTCACACGAAATTAACGGTCACTTGGGTAAGGTTTGAGCTCTGGTGGCGAAGCAAAGCCGATGCCGTCGCGGTTAAACATTGCTGGCGAAAACGTGCTCTCCTTCGATGCCGAAGGTAAGGCCGGCGCACCCTCGCGAACGGAGGCCCGGCCGGTTCTGGTCGTGCTGCATCAGGAAAATTCCACACCGGGCCGGGTTGGCAATGTTTTGCGCGCGCTGGGGCATCGGCTGGATGTCAGGCGGCCTCGGTTTGGCGATCAACTGCCCGAAACGCTCGACGACCACGCCGGCGCGGTCATTTTCGGCGGCCCGATGAGTGCCAATGATTCCGACCGCTACATCGCTGAGGAAATCGACTGGATCGAGATCCCGCTTCGGGAGCAGCGTCCATTTCTGGGCATTTGCCTGGGCGCGCAAATGCTCGCCCGGCAGCTCGGCGCGCCCGTTGCGCCGCACCCGGAAGGGGTGACTCAGATCGGTTACTACCCGATCCGTCCCACGGCGGCAGGGCTGGCGCTCTGCCCGGACTGGCCGGTTCAGGTTTATCATTGGCATCGTGAGGGGTTCGAGCTTCCGGCGAGGACCGAATTGCTGGCGGCGGGCGATGACTTCCCGGTTCAGGCGTTCCGGCTCGACCACGCATTCGGCTTGCAGTTTCATCCCGATGTGACCTACGCGATGATGCATTGCTGGACCACGCGCGGCCGAATGGATCTGCCGGGCGCGCGGCCGCGTCACCTGCATTTCCAAGATCGCGCGGTGCATGACGCTACCGAGCGTGCGTGGCTCAAGGATTTTATCGATGGCTGGCTCAAGCGCATGCCGCTCTCGATCATGTCGGAAGCCGCGGAATAGACGCGCATTGCGTTGGAGTTGATCTTAGCCTGCCGAGGCCCGTCTTCGCCCAAGCGGGCTACGCCGGGCACGCTTCGCCATCGGCCACCACGTGGCTGCGCCACGCTAGCCGAAGCGTATTAGACTGGAAATGGTGCTGACAGCCCGTCTTCGCCCAAGCGGGCTACGCCGGGCACGCTTCGCCATCGGCCACTACGTGGCTGCGCCACGCGTAGCCGAAGCGTATTAGACTGAAGATGGTGCTGACAGCCCGTCTTCGCCCAAGCGGGCTACGCCGGGCACGCTTCGCCACCGGCCACCACGTGGCTGCGCCACGCGTAGCCGAAGGCGAAGCGTGGTGGAGCCAGGCGGGATCGAACCGCCGACCTCGTCATTGCGAACGACGCGCTCTCCCAGCTGAGCTATGGCCCCTCCGCGGGCCGCCCGATCATAAAGCGGCGGCCAGCGATGGCGGCCATTTACAATCCGTGCCAAGGCCAAGTCAAGAACGGCGAAAAACGGGCGTTTTCAGCGCCATTTGCCGGGAAGTTCCCTTGTTTGCCGATGACGGAACCGATATCTAGCTGGAGGTCCGACCGAAGCCAGAGTTCATCAGCCATGCGTGCCGTTCTCGACATCGTTCTCATCGTTCTCGATCTGTATATCTGGCTGTTGATCGCTTCGGCGATCCTGTCCTGGCTGATCGCCTTCAACGTCGTCAACACCCGGAACCAGTTCGTCTCGGCGGTCGCGGAGTTCCTGTACCGGATCACCGAGCCGGCGCTGGCGCCGATCCGCTCCTTCATGCCCAATCTCGGTGGCCTCGATATCTCGCCGATCATTCTGATCCTGATCATCATGTTCATCGAACGGGTGATCACCTATTACATCTATCCCAGCGTCTTCTGACCGCATGCGGGCTTTGATGGACGCTTGATGGATCCTTGGCGCACTTCCACCGGGGGCATCAGTGTAGCCTTGCGCGTGACGCCGCGCGGCGGCCGCGACGATATCGACGGGGTCGTGACGCTCGCCGGTGGCCGCAGCGTGGTCAAGGTTCGGGTGCGCGCCGTTGCCGAAGGCGGCGAGGCCAACCGCGCCGTGACGGAGCTGCTTGCGAGGGCGCTACGACTGCCCAAGGCCAAGGTCCGGCTGCTCTCGGGTGCGACATCACGGATGAAGCAAATCGCCATCGACGGCGATCCTGCCAAGCTTGGCGAAGCGCTGCGCGTTCTGATTTCGAAGGACTAAAGATGACGGCCCGCATCATCGATGGAAAAGCCATTGCGTCAGAGCTTCGCGCCCGCGTCGCCGGCGAGGTCGCCCGCGTCAAGCGCGAGGCCGGCCTGACGCCCGGGCTCGCAGTGGTGCTGGTCGGCAACGATCCGGCCAGCGAAGTCTATGTCCGCAGCAAGCACACCCAGACCCAGGGAGCCGGCATGGCGTCGTTCGAGCACCGATTGCCGGCCGGTGTCGCCCAAGCCGATCTGCTGGCGTTGATCGCAAGTCTCAATCGCGATGCAAACGTGCATGGCATCCTGGTGCAATTGCCGCTGCCGAAATCGCTGGACGCGGAAACCATCATCAACGCCATCGATCCCGCCAAGGACGTCGATGGCCTGCATCCGAACAATGCGGGGCGGCTCGCCGGCGGCTTTAGCGCGCTCTCGCCCTGCACGCCACTCGGCTGCATCATCCTTACGAAGAGCGTGCATGCTTCGCTTGAAGGCATGAACGCGATCGTGATCGGGCGCTCTAATCTGGTCGGGCGGCCCCTGGTGCAATTGCTGCTTCATGAAAACGCCACCGTGACCATTGCGCATTCCCGCTCGCGCGATCTTGCACAGCTTACGGCGCGGTCCGATCTGGTGTATGCCGCGGTCGGCAAGGCTGAACTGGTGCGTGGCGACTGGATCAAGCCTGGCGCCACCGTGATCGATGTAGGCATCAACCGCTTAGCCTTGGCCGACGGCAAGACGCGCCTGGCCGGCGACGTCGCGTTTGCGGAAGCCGTGAAGGTCGCCGGCGCGATCACGCCGGTCCCGGGCGGCGTCGGCCCGATGACGGTGGCGTGCCTCCTGGTGAACACGCTGCGGGCAGCGTGCGCGATTCACGGACTGCCAAAGCCGTCGGTGTAGGTTCTCCCTCGCCCCGTTCTTACGGGGAGAGGGTCGGGGTGAGGGGCTCTCACCGCGAACAGCGAATGCGGGGTGAGTCCCCCTCACCTGGCGCTGCGCGCCGATCTCTCCCCGCAAGCGGGGCGAGGTTAAGAGAGAGCGCGCTCGCATGTACAATTACACTTCGGGAAATGACGACTACGCCGTCACTTCCCCTTCGCGCGCGCGATGGCTTCTTCGATCAGCCTGTGCGCGTCTTCAGCCGCGCCCCAGCGCAGCACCTTCACCCATTTGCCGTGTTCCAAATCCTTGTAGTGCTCGAAGAAGTGCTGGATTTGGGCCAGCGTGATGTCCGGCAGATCGCTGTAACGCTTCACCTTGTCGTAACGTTGCGTCAATTTCGATGACGGCACCGCGATGATCTTCTCATCACCGCCGGCCTCGTCCTCCATCAAGAGCACGCCGACCGGCCGTACGCTCATCACCGCGCCAGGCACGACGGCGCGGGTGTTGGCGACCAGCACATCGCAGGGATCGCCGTCGCCCGACAGCGTATGCGGGATGAAGCCGTAATTGCCGGGATAGCGCATGGCGGTATAGAGAAACCGGTCGACCACCAGCGTGCCGGCCTCCTTGTCCATCTCGTACTTGATCGGCTCGCCGCCCACCGGGACCTCGATGATGACGTTGACCTCGCGCGGCGGATCGATCCCGATCGGGATGGCATCAATGCGCATGGCTGGCTCCGTGAGGCTCTAAAGCTTAAGTGGAGGCCGGCGGGTCGCGGACCGGCAGCTAATTGGTCCAGGCGAACGCGACCTTGTCGAGCGATTTGGGCCCGAACTTCTCCGAACTGCGCGCGACCATCCGGCCGCCGAGCGCACGATAAAACTCCGTCGCCGGATCGTTGTCCGAGAGCGCCCACACCACCATACTCTTCAGCCCGCTCTGCAAAAGGTCGCGCCGTGCCGCGGTGAACAGCCGGCGGCCGAAGCCGAGACCCTGGAATTCCGGGCGCAGGTAGAGCTCGTAGATTTCACCTTCGAAATGCAGGCTGCGGGCGCGGTTGCGGCCGTAGTTGGCGTAGCCCGCGACCTTGTCGCCGAACACCAGCACGCTGACGCGGCTGCCCTTGCGGATGGCGCTGTCCCACCAGTGCGGGCCGCGGCGATTGATCAGCTTTTCCAGCTCGGCGCCGGGGATGATGCCCTGATAGGCTGAGCGCCAAGCCTCGTCATGAGTAGACGCAACCGCGACTGCGTCAGCAGCTTTGGCCGGCCGGACCTCGATTAGGGTTGTGCTCATGGAGCTAATCAAAGCAAGTCGGCGCGTCCGCTTCAAGGTCTATCCTTAATTATCGGTTAACGTGTGGACTTTTTGCATCAGTTTTGTGTTTCATTGTGCCGAAAGAGGACAGGAATCTGCTTTTGCCGCCATCCCGATGACGCGCGGAAGTGCAAAACCACGGTGGTCCTTCGCCGGCGCGAAATCCGGTTCACGGAAAAATGTGGGGATTTGATTCGCTGCTACCTTTTGACGATTCCGACGGCGAATCGGATTTCCGAATCGGATTCCTTGGAGCAGGCACTTGATCCGCTCGGCAAAGGCGCTTCTCGGGCTATTGGCTTTCGCCGGCCAGGCCGCGCTGGCGCAACCGCCGCTTGGCGCGCAAGGGCCTGAAGGGGAGCCCAATCGCGAGCAGCAATGGCGGGTGCCGACGCCCGATGCCGACATCTCGGCGCGGGCGGTGCTGTTTCGCCCGCCCGGCGACGGGCCGTTCCGCATCGCGTTGATCGCGCACGCCACGACGCAAAACGCTTTGCGTCGTGCGCAAATGTCGCAGCCGGAATACCGTGCGCTGGCGGCATTCCTGGTCGCGCGGGGTTTTGCGGTACTGGTGCCGGAACGCCTAGGGCACGGCGCTACCGGCGGAAAATACCTCGAGGACCAGGGCGGCTGCGACGATGCCGATTACGCCCATGCCGCGCGCGCGACCGCCGAGCAGATCGCGCTGCCGCTGGAATTTCTGCGCGCTCAATCGTTCATCCGCAAGGACGGCGCCGTCGTGCTCGGGCATTCGGCCGGCGGCTGGGGCGCGCTGGCGCTGGCGGGCGAAGATCCGGGCAGCGTTTCGGCCATCATCGCATTCGCGCCCGGCCGCGGCGGCCATGCCGATGATTTTCCGGGTCAAGTCTGCGCGGAGCACACGCTTTTGGTCTCGGTGGGCGCATTCGGCAAAGCCGCGCGGGTGCCGGTGACCTGGCTGGCGGCGGCCAACGACACCTACTTCTCTCCCGAACTCTCGCGGCGGCTTGCGGGAGCGTTCCGCCGTGGTGGCGGAAGAGTGGACTTTGAGGTGCTGCCGCCCTCGGGGAGCGAAGGTCATTGGCTGATCGAGACCGAGAGCGGGGTCAAGATCGCCAGCCCCGAACTCGATCGTGCGCTGATGCTCAAAACGCCGGGGGCGAAAAAGCGATGACGGCGCGTGCGGGAAGGCCATGGCCCGATGATGACGTGATTCTGTATGACGGCGTCTGCGTATTCTGCTCGCGCTGGGTTCGCTTCGTCGCGGCGCGCGATGTTCGTGCGCGGTTTCGCTTCACGGCGATCCAGTCGCCCTATGGCAACCGGCTGGCGCACGCCCTCGGCATCGATGCCAACGATCCCGATACCAACGCCGTCATTCATGGCGGTATCGCCTACTTCAAATCCGACGCCGCGCTGACGGTGCTGACTAACCTGCCGCGATGGCGATGGACGCGCATGTTGTTGGCGGCGCCAAAACCCTTGCGCGACGCGGTCTACAACCTCATCGCGTACAATCGCTACCGGATCTTCGGGAGGTATGAGACGTGCTTCGTGCCGGATGCGGCGCTGCGGGCGCGGGTGATGGAGTAGCCGACATCACCTGCTCTGAATGGCTTCTCTCGCCGCCCGCTCTCCCGAATCTCGCGCCCCGTGCGCTGTAGAGAAAAAATTCGGCGAGGTTGCTTCACCGGCAAAGAACAAGCGGCCATCGACGGGAGCTGCGAGCACCGCGCGTTTGCCCGCATGGCCGGGCAGGGCATGGGAGTAGGAGCCGCGCGCGAACGGATCGTGCGCCCAGCGCGATTCGGCAAGCGGCTTCAGTTTGCGGCGAACATCACTGCCAAGAAAGCCCACGATCTCGTCGATCGCCTGCGCCGCCAACGCGCCTTTGCCGGCGTCCTCGAGCTGTCGCGCAAAGCGGCCACCGAAAAAGCCCTCGATGCAGGGCTGGCCAAACGGGCGCAGATGATAGGTGCCCATCGCGTTGCGCATGGTGGCGCCGCGCAGATTACCGTCTTTCGGAAAGCCGCTCGGCTCGCTCAGCGCCAGCATCACCTTGTCGTCCACACCGAGCGGGAGGCCGCCCGCCGCGTCGATTTTCGCCGGCAGCGAGGGATGACAACGAAGTGTCTCGTCCGCGATCAGATTTGAGGGCACGGTGACGATCACCTTGCTCGCGACCAGCGAGCCCCGCGACGTCTCAATCCGCACGCGCTTGCCCGAATGATCGATCAGCGTCACCTGCGTGTTCAGCGCCAGTGGGCAGGGCGCGCCATAGGCCGCCATCAGCGCGCCATAGCCGCGCCGCACCCGCCAGTTGATCTCCGTGTCTTCATAGGCATGGATATCGATGATCGAAACCGAATCGAGTTCGGAGCCGTTGACGTAAGTCGAGATCACATCGATCATCGGGTTCCAGCGGTTGCCTGGCTCGAGATACAGACTGGCGGCGCTGTCGCGGCCGCGTTTTGCGGCCTGCTCGGCGCGGTCGTGGAAGGCTTCGAGCGCCTTGATGAATTCGGCGCGCTCTTTCTGCGGGAAGACGTCGCCGAAGGTCTGCTCGCGCCACGGTGGGTGGCTCTTGTCGATTTCAAAATTGAGCTGCTCGGCGATTCCGACAAAGGAATTTTTATCTGCTGAATGCAGCCAGCCGCAGCCGACATCGAAGATGACGTCAGGCGAGGCCTTGATGGTGTAGCCGCGCCCGCCGACACGGTCGCGCGCTTCCAGCACGATCGCCGAGAGGCCGGAATCCTTCAGCGCGTTGGCGGCGCCGAGGCCTGCGGCGCCCGCACCGATGATGGCGACATCGACTTCGGAGGGGAGGGACATACTTTCGGCTTTAGCACGTTCATTATTGGGCTTGAAGCCAACCCAGCTAATGGTGTCATCATCCGCGAAAGCGGATGATCCAGTACGCCGCGCCGTCTCGGTTTATCTCAGGCGCCGGCGATTACTGGATCGCCCGCCTCCGCGGGGCATGACAGTGCGGTGGCTTACGCCACCGCTTCCTTGGCCTTCACCGCGCGTTTGCGCTCGTTGGCGTCGAGGAACTTCTTGCGCAGCCGGATCGACTTCGGCGTGACTTCGACCAGCTCGTCGTCCTCGATATAAGCGAGCGCCTTTTCCAAGGTCATCTTGATCGGCGGCGTCAGCCGCACCGCCTCGTCCTTTGAGGTAGTGCGGATGTTGGTGAGCTGCTTGCCCTTGAGCACGTTGATCTCAAGGTCGTTGTCGCGGGTATGCTCACCGACGATCATGCCCTTGTAGACCTTCCAGCCGGGCTCGATCATCATCGGGCCGCGATCTTCCAATTTGAACATTGCGTAGGCCACGGCCTCGCCCTGATCGTTGGAGATCAAGACGCCGTTGCGGCGGCCCTGAATATCCCCCTTGAAGGATGCGTAGCCATGGAACAGGCGGTTCATGATCGCGGTGCCACGGGTGTCGGTGAGGAGTTCGCCCTGATAGCCGATCAGGCCGCGGGTGGGCGCGTAAAACACCAGCCGCAACCGATGACCACCGGAGGGGCGCATCTCGATCATCTCGGCCTTGCGCTCGCTCATCTTCTGCACCACGACGCCGGAATGCTCTTCGTCGACGTCGATCACGACTTCCTCGATCGGCTCCTGCCACTGACCGGTGGCCTCGTCCTTTTTCAGGACGACGCGCGGCCGCGACACCGAAAGTTCAAAGCCCTCGCGGCGCATGGTCTCGATCAGGATTGCGAGCTGCAATTCGCCGCGGCCTGAGACTTCCATGGAGTCCTTGTCGGAGGCCTCGGTGACGCGCAGCGCGACGTTGCCTTCGGCCTCGCGCAAGAGCCGGTCGCGAATCATGCGGCTGGTCACCTTGTCGCCTTCGGTGCCGGCGAGCGGCGAGTTGTTAACGATGAACGACATCGATACCGTCGGCGGGTCGATCGGCTGCGCCTGCAAAGGCGTATCGACGGAGGGATCGCAGAAGGTGTCGGCCACCGTACCCTTGGTGAGGCCGGCAATGGCGACGATGTCGCCGGCTTCGGCCTCCTCCAGCGGAGTACGTTCGATGCCGCGGAACGCGAGGATTTTTGTCAGCCGCCCCTGTTCGATGATCTTGCCGTCGGCGTGAAGCACTTTAACGGCCTGGTTGGGCTTGATGCTGCCTGAGGTGATGCGGCCGGTGATGATGCGGCCCAAATAAGGATTGGCTTCCAGAATGGTGCCGATCATGCGGAACGGTCCGTCCTCGACGGTTGGCGGCGCGACATGGCGCAGGATCAGGTCGAACAGTGGTTGCATGCCGGCGTCCTTTGGACCGTCCGGGCTATCTGCCATCCAACCCTGCTTGGCGGAACCGTAGAGGATCGGAAAATCGAGCTGCTCCTCGGATGCATCGAGCGCCGCAAACAAGTCGAACACCTCGTTGATCACTTCAGTGGGCCGTGCGTCGGGACGGTCGACCTTGTTGATGACGACGATCGGCTTTAAGCCCACCTTGAGCGCCTTCGACACCACGAACTTGGTTTGCGGCAGCGGGCCTTCGGCGGCGTCCACCAGCACCAGTGCACCATCCACCATGTTGAGGATGCGCTCGACCTCGCCGCCGAAATCGGCGTGGCCCGGGGTGTCGACGATATTGATGCGGGTGTCCTTCCACTGCACCGAGGCCGCCTTGGCGAGAATGGTGATGCCGCGCTCGCGCTCGAGGTCATTGGAATCCATGGCGCGCTCGACCACGCGCTGGTTCTCGCGATAGGTGCCGGATTGCTGCAGCAGGCGATCGACCAGCGTGGTCTTGCCGTGGTCGACGTGGGCGATAATGGCGACGTTACGAAGGTTCATGGTTCTTCTTCTGGTCGTGCAATGCTTAAGCGCGATCTCGCCGGAAAGCCGGGACCCTGTTTCCGCGTCACGCTCAAAAAACTGAATTCGCGGGGGGCGCGCATGCCCCAAAAAGGAAGCCCGGCCAAGAGGACCGGGCACACCTTACGCGTTGCACCGCAATATAGTCAGAAATCGCCAAAAAACAATGGCTTGTTTCGCGCTTGGTTAGCCGACTTTGGTCTTCAAGTGCGGCTTGGTCCGCTGTGGGACCTCTTCCGTGGGATAGACCCCGCCCAGCACTTCCTCGAAGTGGTTTTTCACCGAATCGTCGCAAAGACAGGCACGCGCCTGCAATGCCTCACGGTTGCGCACCAGGATTGAGCCACGGCGGGTCTCCACGACCCCTTCCCTCTTGAAGGTCTGGATGACGCGGCTGGCGTAGCTGCGGCCGACCCCAAGCAGGATCGCGAGCTGCTCATGCGTGAGCGGCACGATGGTGTCGCCCTCGGTACGCTCCATCGCCGAGATGATCCATTTCGCCGTGCGCTGCTCGATCGAATGGATCGCATTGCAGGCCGTCGACTGAAACATCTGGGCGAGCATGCAGTCGGCATAACGCGCGAACACGCTACGCAGCGAGGTCGATTTTGTTTTCGCCGCTTCCAGCTTGCCGACATGCAGGCGCACGAACGGTCCGCCGAACTTGACGATGATGCGGGTATAGGCTGGCAGAAATCCCTGGCTGACGATGCCACCGATGGCGCCTTCGCGGCCGACCAGAATGGTTTCGACATCGCGGCCGTCTTCGCTGGGAACCAGATAGGACGCAAGCGACGGTCCGCAGGGAAAGTGGACGATCTCGACGTCGTCGCCGGGATTGTAGAGCAGGTCGCCAGGCGCAGCCTCCTGCCGGGCGAGATCGGGCGCAATCAGTGCAAAATCGCTTGTGCTGAGCCGCCGCAACAGATTGTTACAGGGGCGCCCATTGTTGTCCGGTCCATTTCCGGCCCGTGCATCCATCGAAAAGTGCCCCACGCGTCGGGACAATATCAGGCCATCTCAGAATCAGGCCATCGCAGACCGTTGTGGTCACTAGTGCACAGACAACGCAGTCGCGACGTGATGGTTTCGTGGTTGGAACACCGCGGGAGGCCCGCGCCAAAGTTGGGTTCCGGTATTTTGAGTGTCGAATCCCTCCTGCCCAGCGAGATCATGGAACCCGCCTCTCCCGAAGGAACCTCCGCTTTCCCCGAAGACGTTCTGATCGTCGAAGACGATGTGATCATCGCACTCGACTTCGAGGAGACAATCCTCGGCTTCGGCGTGAAGAGGGTGCGGACTGCAGCCAAAGTGGCGCAGGCGTTCGAAATGATCGCCGAGCGCGCCCCGGACTTTGCACTGCTCGACATCGGGCTGGTCAATGAAAGGAGCTTTGCGATCGCCGAGCGGCTCGATGACTTGAAGATTCCGTTTGCGTTCGTGACCGGCTATGGCCCCACGGTCGCGTTTCCGGCCGCCTTCGCCGATAAGCCAATGCTAGCCAAACCCTATTCGGCGGACGCGCTGAAAGCGTTGTTGACCCGACGGTCAGACGACGGCACCACGCGCTGAGGCGCGACGGCAACGCCATCCGCGGCCCCGCAAACTATCCCAGCTTCGGATCGAGCGTGGTCGACCACAGCGCGACATCGGCGCGGTCGCGCAGGGTCACCGTCATCTGCCCGGATGCGCCTTCGATCTTGACGTGGCCGAAGAACTGCATGCCGGCCGATGGCGGCAGGTTCTGCTTGTCGGGCCCCGGCGCCTTGATGAACTTCACCTCGGGACCAAAGGTGTTGTCGAGTTCGTTCGGTCCGAACGTGCCGGCGTGCAGCGGGCCGGAGACGAATTCCCAGAACGGATCGAATTCCTGGAACTGCGCCTTGTCGGGATTGTAGTAATGCGCGGCGGCATAGTGCACGTCTGCCGTCAGCCATACGGTGTTGGTGACGCCCGAGGTCTTGATGAAGCGCAGGATATCGGCGATTTCCAGTTCGCGCCCGCGCGGCGGGCCATCGCCTTGGGCAAAGGCCTCCGAGCCTTTTTTGTTGGTCGCATCGTCATAGACGATGAGGCTGAGAGGCATATCGGATGCGATCACCTTCCAGGTGGCGCGCGAGTTCAACAATGCGCGCTTCAGCCACAACAACTGATCGGGCCCGATGAAGTAGGCATCTGGTCCATAGGTGGCTTGCAGGTTCGGACCGTTGGGGCCGCGGTAGCTGCGTTCGTCCAGCATGAACACGTCGAGATGCGGGCCATAGCTCAGCGCACGATAGACCCGGCCGGGCTCGACGATGCTTTCGCGCATCGGATACATCTCGTGGAACGCGCGTGCCGAGCGTGCGGCGAGCAAATTGATGTCGCGTACCTTATAGGCGGCGGGGATCTCCTTTGACGCCGACCAGTTGTTCATGACCTCGTGGTCGTCCCACTGCACGAAGATCGGCACCTCGGCATTGAAGGCGCGCACATTGTCATCGAGCAAATTGTACTTGTGCGCGGCACGGAATTCGTCGAGCGTCTCGGCGACTTTTGCCTTTTCGGGGATGGTGAGATTCTTCCAGATTTTTCCGTCCGGCAGTTTCACCTCGGCGGCAATGACGCCGTCGGCATAGATGGTGTCGCCGGAATGGATCAGAAAATCCGGCTTGTGCTTGTGCATGGTCGCGTAGGTGACCATGCCGCCATCGTCGGGATTGATGCCCCAGCCTTGTCCGGCGACATCGCCGCCCCAGACGAAGCTGACGTCGCGGCGGTCGGCCGGCGCTGTACGGAAGCGGCCGACCATGGGTTCGCTCAAAACGTCGGGATGCGAGAGATCGCGGAATCGCACGCGATAGAAGATATCCTGTCCCGAGGGAAGATTTTCCAGCAGCATCTTGGCGGTGAGGTCGCTTTCGGGCAGTGCCGCGATCGGCGGCAAGGCGCGCGCATTGCTGAATGATTCCGTGGTCGCGACTTCGACCATCATCTGCGATGGACGGTCGGCGCGCGCCCATACCATGCCGCCGTCGGCGCTGACGTCGCCGGATTGCACGCCATGGGTGAGCATCGGCCGGTCGGCGGCGCGGCTGAGATAGGGCATCGCGATCACGCCGGCGGCGGAAGCCGCCGCGCTGGAAAGAAAGCGCCGGCGCGAAACCTTGCGGACGTTCTTGATCTGGATCGGCATGCAGGTCTCCTTGGTCGAGCGTCAGGTTGCGCTGAAAGCTCCGACAGACCTAGGAAAGTTCCATGACGGCTCGATTACAGCAGACGTATTTTACAGCGTTGCAGTGGCGCGGAATTGTGCGCCGGCCCGTTGCAGATTCTGCGGTACGCTGAGCAACAGAGCCTTGCGGTCGGCGACCGCGTGGTGGAGCTGCTCGAGTGCGATATTGAAGGCGGTCAGCGCGCCTTCCTCGATTGCGCCATGTTCGAAGCACTGCAGCGTATCGCGCAGGATCTCGTCCGCCTCCGCCTGCATCTGATCGAGCTCTTCGGTGGAATCGCTGCGGCGCGCCCGCGCAATCATTTCTAGCAGGCGTTCGCGCAGCGATGAATTGTTGCTGCGTTCGTCTTTTTTGAGGTATCCGGCGAACCACGCCCCGGCCGAACCCATCGCCGAGGCCGCCATCAATCCCCACCAGATGTAGTCGCTGTAGCGATCGAGGAAGGTTTTCTCCTCGCCGTCGACGAAGGCGGCGGCGCCGGGATGCACGGGGATGGCGGCGTCCTTGTCGGTATCGGGCGTCTCGATTTTCGCGGCGAGCGGAAATTCCGCCATCAGCTGCTGGCGGACCGCGAACAGCTGCCGGGTGAAGGCGGCGATGGTTGCGTCCGAAAGGCCTCTACGCGCCACGACGTGGTGGGAGAAGCTGATGGTCTTCACCTCGTCGTCAGGCCGGTCAGGCGAGCCGCCAAAGGCGCCGGCCGGAATTTCGGCGGCCTCGTAGACCGGATGGTTCTGCGCAATCGCCTCGTTCGAATCGATGGCAAGGAAGGTCGGCGTGCCGCCGTCGCGGGTCGAGGCATTGATCGCCTCCGCGATAATCTTGCTGTTGACCGGTCCGGCCGCCAGATAGGCATCCGCCTTCTGATTGCGGATGGCCTCCGGGGCTTCCGGGGCGGGGAATTGAACGATGTCGACCTTGCCGGGATCGACGCCGTATTGCTGCAGGATCACCTTTAGCAAATTGACGTTGGCCTGGGTGCGGCCGACGACGCCGACGCGACGTCCTGCAAGCTGCGAAATCTTGGTGATCTTCGCGCCCGATTTCTTGCCTTTGCCCTTGGCGGGCGGAACCCACAATACCGCGACATTTTTGCGCAGCGTCGCCACGGCCTGAGCATTTTTCGGCACATCGAGATCGCCTCTGATGATGGCGAGATCGACCTTGCTGTCGGCGATGTCCTTCGCACTGGCGGCCGCACCGTCGGTCTGGACCGGACGCAACCGGACATAGCCGTGCGATTGGGCGAAGGCTTGCGTCAGCGCCTGCACGAGCTTGACGTCATCGCCGTTGGCAGGTCCGACCGCGATCCGCAGGCTCACCGGCCGCATCGCGAAATAATAGCCGCCGGCGAGCGCGCCGACGATCGCGAGCAACCCGGCCAGTGTGATGAGCATCGTCCGGCGCACCGACGAGCGCGGCGACGGCGCGACCGGCGGCTCGACAAGGTCAAGACCCCCGGTCATCGATCTGGCAAACAATCGCTTGACGCTCGGTTTCATCTTCCCCAGTTCGGTTATTGCCAAATCGGCCCTATACTCTAGCAAATTTCGTGACAAGACGGGGTTACATCTGCGTCATGGTTACCCCGGGGCTCTTGGCGTGCGCGGGGCATCCTCGAATGCCGGCTTGCGCGGGTGATGGACCTCGAACGCCGCCAAAATGTTAGGTAAGTCGCAGCAAACGGAGGCGGTCATGGCGGAACGGCTGACGGCGGAGATGCGGAAATCGGCCTTGCAGGGATTGCCCGGTTGGGCCGAAACACCGGGCCGCGAGGCGATCGGGCGCACCTTTACGTTCAAGGACTTCAACGAAGCCTTCGGCTTCATGTCGCGCGCGGCGCTGGTCGCGGAAAAGAACGACCACCACCCGGAATGGCGGAATGTTTACAAGACGGTGGATGTGGTCCTGGCCACCCATGATGCCGGCGGGGTCACGGCGCGCGATATCGAGCTTGCGAAAGCGATGAACGCGATCGCAAAACAGCTTGGCGTCGCCTGATGCCTTGCGGCGGCGAGGCAAAATCCCCAACTGCTGGAGCATGATGACTTTTCTTCAAAAAGTCATCCAGCTCTATCTTTGCCTTTATGTTTGAGCATGAGCCGCTCCGGCTGGTTTCGAAGGGAGCCTTAAGCGATGGCATCCGAACATACCGTAGGGTTCGAGCCGGCCGACCGGCTTGCCGAGGACCGCGAAAGCGTGCGCAAGCGCTTCTGGATCAAGCTCAAGCGGGTGCTGGCCAGGATCCCGTTCGCGGAGGATCTGCTCGCCGCCTATTATTGTGCGTTCGACAAAGAGACGCCGCGCCACGTGCAGGCCGCGCTGCTCGGGGCCATTGCCTATTTCATCCTGCCGTTCGATTTCATCCCGGACATGCTGCCGGTGCTCGGCTTCACCGATGATGCCGCGGTGCTTGCAACCGCGATCCGGCTGGTCGCGACCCACATCACGTCGGAGCATCGCGATGCCGCACGCGCGGCGTTGAAACGCGGCATCGACAGCGAGGGCTAAGCCCGGATCGTGTTGGACCCTGCCGCAGGAGACGCAACCCATCCGGTCATCCGCTGGCTGATGACGGAGGCGCGCAAGCGTGCCGATTCGAGCGATTTTCTCGAGGGCTTCGCCCATGAGCTGCGTGCCGCCGGGGTCGACGTATCGCGCATCACCACCGGCGTGCCGATCCTGCATCCGCAGATTTTTTCTTTCAGCGGCCTCTGGGAGCTCGGCAAGGGCACGACCGAGCGCTTGTTCCGCCCTCGGCCGGATATCCCGGCGATTCTGGCCAACAGCCCGATCGGCATCGCCTATCAAGGCGGCGGCCCGGTCCGGTGCGGTCTCAGCGCGCCGCCGCAAGAAGGCGAATTCGCCATTCTCGGCGATCTGCGCCGCGACGGTTATACCGATTACGCCGTGTACGGGGTGCCGTTTGCGGACGGCAGCCACAAGGCGCTGTCGCTCGCCACGCGCCGCCCGGGCGGTTTCGAAGCCGATGAACTGAAGCTGTTCGAAGCGATGATATCAGCGGTCGCCTTCAATCTCGAAGTGCAGGCGCTGCGCCGCACCGCGCGTACCTTGCTCGATACCTATGTCGGGCAGCAATCCGGTGGACGTGTGCTGGAGGGTCAGATCCGGCGCGGCACCGGCGAAACCATCCGCGCGGTGATCTGGCTGTGCGATTTGCGCGGCTTCACCAATCTCTCCGAGGCGTTGTCGCGTGACGCGCTGATCGATCTGCTCAATTGCTATTTCGGACCGATGTGCGACGCGGTCGCGAGCGAAGGCGGCGAAGTCCTCAAATTCATCGGCGACGCGATGCTGGCGATTTTTCCGATCGGCGACGACACCGCCAAGACCTGCAGCAACAAGACCTGCAGCAACAAGACCTGCAGCAAGACGTGCCAAGCGGCGCTGACCGCAGCAACGCGCGCGCAAGCTTGGCTGGTCGAGGAGAACGAACGGCGAGGCAATGCCGGGCTGCCGCGCATCGATTACGGCCTCGCCTTGCATCTCGGCGACGTGATGTATGGCAATATCGGTAGCGACACCCGGCTCGATTTCACGGTCATAGGGCCGGCGGTCAATCTGACCGCGCGCATCGAATCGATGTGCCGCGAGCTCGGACGACAGCTCTTGCTGTCGTCCGATTTTGTCAGGGCGGGCGGGGTTGCCGCGCAATCGGTCGGCACGTTCTCGCTCAAGGGCGTCGGCGCCGATCAGGAGATATTCGTGCCGATCGCGACTTAGAGGCCTTGCTTACTGACGCTCTTGCTTGTCGGGACGAGGTTGTTGGGCCTGCACCTGGGCCGCCTGCGCCCGCGCATTTCGCTCGGCCTCCCAGGCCTGGAACTGCTTGAACAGCGCTTCCTTGTCGGCATCCGACTGTATTTTTGCCGCTGCTGTCGGGTTGTGTTGCAGGAACGCGTCGAACCGGTCGCGAGCCACGGGCTGCAGATTATTCTTGTCGAGCCACTGCTGGGCTGCAGGCAGACGATTCCATCCCGCAAGCGGCGCCGACAACGAGACCTCCTTCCACTTCGGATGGAAGGGCGGATTCTGGAAGGTCGGGAATTTGGCGAAGAAAGAATCCACGAAAGTCGCAAGCTTCCGATAGCGGTCGGTGTTGGGCGCCCAGTTATAGGCGGCAAGCACGGCCGGAACCGCGATAGTGTCCACCTTCTCGCCCTCCGCGACCAGGTTCGGATAGTCCTTTGCGCTCAGCGTTGCCGGCAAATAGTCGCTCTGCAGCGGCTTGTCGTAGTCGACCGTCACCAGATGAAATCGATCGTCCTTGAAGCCGGCGACGGACTTGTACGGCTTGCCCCCACAAACGATCACCGCATCGATTTCGCCCTTCCTCATCTTCTCGAGCGCAATTCGTTGCTCGATATAGACGACGTTCGGCTTCATCCCAAGCCGCTCGAACACGGTCAGCGCCGTGACGAAAGTGCCGCCATTGGGGAGGTCGACGCTGATGGTCTTGCCGTCCAGTTCCTTCAGGTTGTGGATCGATTTCGAGGCGATGACATGCACCTCCTCGTTGTAGAGCTTGGTCACGTAGGTGAACTGTTTCTTGATGTCCTTGGCAAAGCCCTTCTTCTCGAGGTAGTCGAGCGTGTCGGAGCGCACGATTCCGAGATCGACGCCTTGCAGGAACAGGATGTCGGCGACGCTCTGCACAGAGCCGCGCCCGACGATCGGAAGTACGCGCAACTTGTTTCCGTCGTCGAGCACGGATGCGAGGTCTGCACCGAACTGAACATAGGTGCCGCCGATGGTGCCGGAGATCAGCGTCACCGTGTTGGCGTTCAAGGCCTTCTTTGTGTCCGTCGATCCGAACTGGAAGATGGCTTTGAGGCTTTCGCTGACTTTTGCCGGGTCGAACTCGCCTTCTTCAGCCCGCGCCGCAAAGCCGCAAGCCATCATGATGGCAACGAGTGCCAATCCAAATAAACGTCGCATTTTCGCTGGTCCCCTTGAAAAAATTATTGCATTTGACTGAGGCGCCGCTGCGCCTCGGCCGAGCCGAGCTGGACGGCCCGCTGGTACCAGGTGCGAGCCAGCTCAAGGTCGGGAATGATGTTGCGCGCATCCTGCGTTCCCAGCACGGCGGGATCGTAGGTCTGTGCCAGCATCAATGCGGCGGTGGGCTCTTGCGCGTCCGCTGCGCGCTCGAGCAACAGCCGCGCCGGCGGAATGTCGCCCGCGGCAAGCAGCCCCTTGGCCCGCGTCATCAGCGTGGCGAGCTCGTCGGGATCGAGCCGTCTGACGGGCGAAGCAGGAGTGGCGATGGCGGCTGGCGCTGTGGCGGCCGGCGCCGCGGCAGCAGGGGCGCGACCCAGCGCGCTCTGATAGGCCGTTGTGATGTCCTCGCGCGACGGCGCCATGGCGACCGTTGTCGGATTTCGAACGACAGGCGCCGGAGCAGCAGCCGTTGGAGCAGCAGGCGCCGGAGCAGCAGCCGTTAGAGCGCCGGCCGTCATGTTTGCCGGCCCCGATAGACGGGCCGGATCTTTCAACTGGATGTCCTTGGCCGTGAGCTGCACCTGGTCCGGCTGCGCCGCGACCGACGGGCCCGGAAGAACGGCGGCAAACGAAGCCTTGGCGTTGACGGCGATGTTGCGCATGTCATCGGAAGAAAACAGCGCAAACAGGATCGCCACCGCGGCCGCTACCAGGACGCTCGCCAGGATTTTCGACGAGATCGATAGCCGTCTCGACTTGCGCAGGGGAATTCCAAATTCCTCCGGATCCGGATCACCATCGGGATCGGAGAGGAACAACGGGACCGAATGATCCTTCGCCGACCGTCCGAACTTGTAAGATCCTACGGGATAATCGGCTGTTTCATCATCATACGCATCATACGTCTCGGTGTCAGGATCGTATGATCGATACTGTGTGTGCTCCACCATTTGGTGACTCCCCGCAACTACGACGCAACGATCGGGGCAGCCCAGAAATACTTTCTTCTGATTCTGGTTGTTCAGGAGCGCCCCGCTACCGACGCCGTAACTCGCAGGTTGAATCGGCCAAAAAAGCGACCACGGCGGGCGCGAATTGGGAGAGATTTGGGTATGATTGCGGCACCAGAGCGGAATACCCCAGCATATATTATGGTTAAATCGGACGGCGTACTGCCGCCGCCAGGACAAGAAAGCCAATCGTGACAACAACAAAGCACGTCGTTGTCCGCCGCAGCGTCGGTGCGAACGACAACACGATGATGTCTCATTTCGATACGGCGGTCGTGAAAGGTTTTGGAAAGACTTGTGGACACGGCATGACGTGCCCCGCGCCGCACGGCGTGTGAGAAACATGCACTTTGACGGGCAGCTCGCACCGCTTCATGGCGTCTTCATTCAGGGATGCAGAATCACCTTGCCCATCGCCTTGCGGCCCGCCAGCACCTTCAAGGCGTCGGCGGTTTGTGCCAGCGGGAAGGTGCGGTCGACATGCGAAGAGATCTTGCCTTCCGCGGACCACTGCACGAGCTTCTGCAGGTTAGCGCGGTTCTTCGCTGGGTTGAGCCGCGCCCAGTTGCCCCAGAACACGCCGCGGATATCGCAGCCCTTCAACAGTGCCAGGTTGAGCGGCATTTTCGGAATGTCGCCGGCGGCGAACCCGATCACCAGGAAGCGGCCCTCCCACGCGATCGCGCGCAATGCTGCTTCCGCATAAGCGCCGCCGACGGGATCGAAGATGATATCGGCGCCCTTGCCGGCGGTCAGCCGCCGCAATCCCTCCTTCAAATCCTCCTTGGCGTAGTTGAGCGTGAGCTCGGCGCCGTGAGCCTTGGCGAATTCGAGCTTCTCCTCGGACGAGGCGCAGGCGATCACCTTCAACCCCATCAATCTGCCGAGCTCGCAGGCAGCAAGGCCCGTGCCGCCGGCCGCCCCGAGCACTGCGATGGTATCGCCTGGCTTTGGGCTGGCGCGGTCTTCCAGCGCGTGCAGCGCGGTGCCGTAGATGATGATGATCCCGGCGGCGCGATCGAAATCCAGATTGTCGGGAATCCTCACAATCGAATTCGCCGGCAGCGCGATCTTTTCGCGCGCGCCATTATGGCCGCAGGACGCCACCACGCGATCGCCGACCTCGAGGTCGGTGACGCCGGCGCCGACGCTCTCGATCACGCCGGCGACTTCTGCCGCCGGCGAGAACGGGAACGGCGGTTTGATCTGGTATTTGCCCTGAATCATCAGGAGGTCGAAGAAGTTCAGCGCCGCGGATTTGATCCCGATCACGGCTTCTCCCAGTCCGGCCACGGGATCCGGCACGTCCGCCAGCACGAGATCGTCGGGTTGGCAATATTGCGAGCAGAGAATGGCTTTCATGGACACACCTGACTTTCGGAAGCACAGATAGGTTGGATACCTCATGCCGGATTTGAAGCCCGGCTACAATACAGCGGGAAGGAATGGAACGATGTTTGAAAAGGACCTGCTGGCGGGAAAGCGGATCTTGGTCACCGGCGGCGGCTCGGGGCTTGGCGCGGCGATGGGACGCCGCTTCCTGGAGCTTGGTGCCGAGCTCCTCATCTGCGGCCGCCGGCTCGAACTCCTGGAGGCGACGGCGGCTCGGATGCGCGGCGATACCGGCGGCGAGGTCACTCCGATCCGGTGCGATATTCGTGATGGCGGCGCAGTCGATGCCATGATGGATGCGCTCTGGCACGACGCGCCGATCGACGTACTCGTCAACAACGCGGCTGCGACCTTTATCGCGCAGACCGAACATCTGTCGTTCCGTGCCGCCGACGCGATCCTCGGCCCCACGCTGCATGGCACGATGTATTGCACGCTGGCTTCGGGAAAGCGTTGGATCGGGGCTAGGCACAAAGGCGTGGTGCTCTCCATCCTTTCGACCTCGACCATCACCGGGCGCGCCTTCACGGTGCCGTCGGCGATGGCGAAGTCTGCCATTCTGGCGATGACCAAGAGCTTGGCTGTGGAGTGGGGGCCGAAGGGCATCCGCACCGTCGCGATCGCGCCGGGCGCGTTTCCGACGGAGGGCGCATCGGGCCAGCTTCGCCCCGAAGGCCGCGGCGAAGGTTGGGCGAAGCGCAATCCGCTTGGCCGCGCCGGCGAACATCGCGAACTTGCCGACCTTGCGAGCTTCCTGATCTCGGATGGCGCCGGCTACATCAATGGCGAGATGGTGGTCGTGGACGGCGGCTCGCATCTGCGCAGTTCCGGTGCCGAAGACCTGTTGAAATGGACCGAGGCGCAGTGGCAGACGCAGCGCGCGGCGCGCTCGAAAAGCTGATGAGGCGCTTTCCTGCGGCAGCGCGCGGCAAAAACATTGCGAAGCTTTGCATGTATCGCTGGATGTGCCTCGGACCCGGTGGTTCGTCTCGTCGCGACTGCCTTCCCAGTGTAGGGTTTCCCGGCTATCCATCGCCCTGTGACTAGCTGGTGCCGAGCCATCTTCCAGTCACAATGATGGGGGAACCAATTTCAACATGTTATTTCGGCGGGTGCTGACAATCTTGGCGGCGGGTGTGCTGATGTGCGGGGCAGCAACAAGCCTCGCGCAAACGCCGAGCGCGTCGCCGAAGGCCGCAAAGAGCACAGCCAAGCCGGATGCCGCCAAACCGCCGCCCGCAATGAGTGGTGGCGCAGAGCCGACCCTGATCGGACAGTTCGGAACCTGGGGCGCGTATACCGCTACGCCGAACGGCAAGAAGGTGTGCTTTGCGCTCGCCAAGCCGGCGTCGTCAAAGACCAACCCACCGAATCGCCCGCGCGACCCGGCCTATGCTTTCGTCTCCACGCGGCCGGCGGAAAAAGTCAGCAACGAAGTCTCGGTGATGATCGGCTACACGCTCAAGCCGGGTTCGGAATCGACGCTCGAGGTCGGCGGCGCATCTTTTTCGATGTACACCCAGGGCGACGGTCTCTGGATCAAGAACGCCGCCGAAGAGGAGCGGATGGTTGAAGCCATGCGCAAATCCGCCGATGCCACCGTCAAGGGCGTTTCCGCCAAGGGCACCGAAACCACCGACACTTTTTCACTGAAGGGGCTTTCGCAAGCGCTCGACAAGATCGCGCAGGATTGCCGGCGCTAGTTTCCGTAAATCCCACGAATCGATGCGTTTGGCCGCTTTCCAGCGCCCGTTGGAGGGCCTATCTGATGTGCCATGAACGATGCCAAGAACCATGCCAAGAACTACCATGCCAAGAACGATGTCATGACTGACAGTGCGCCCGGGACCGGCTCCGCGCCGAATGCGCCGCTGGAGAAGATCGCGCTCGAAACCTATGTGCCGCCGGCCAAGCCGTCGCTGGTCGGCCTGTCGCGCGCCGAAATCGCCGAGGCGCTGGGCGAGATCGGCGTTGCGCCTTCGCAGCGCAAGATGCGCGTGCAGCAACTCTGGCACTGGATCTACTTTCGTGGCGCCCGGAATTTTGAGGAGATGACGAGCATCTCCAAGGACACCCGCGCCCAGCTAGATGCGCATTTCACCGTCGATCGGCCCGAGGTGGTCGCCGAGCAAATTTCGAGCGACGGCACCCGCAAATGGCTGCTGCGCCTGCCGAGCGGTGACAGCGTCGAGAAAGCGCACGAGGTCGAGTGCGTCTACATCCCGGAAACTGACCGCGGCACGCTGTGCGTTTCCTCCCAGGTCGGCTGCACCCTGAATTGCTCGTTCTGCCACACCGGCACGCAGCGGCTGGTGCGCAACCTGACTGCAGGCGAAATCGTCGGCCAGGTGATGCTGGCGCGCGATCGCCTCAACGATTGGGCCGACCGCGAGACGCCGGCCGGCAATCGTCTCGTCACCAACGTCGTGATGATGGGAATGGGCGAGCCGCTGTATAATTTCGACGCGGTGCGCGATGCGCTGTTGATCGTCGCCGACAACGAAGGCATTGGCATTTCGCGGCGCCGCATCACGCTGTCGACCTCGGGCGTGGTGCCCAATATCATCCGCACCGGCGAGGAAATCGGCGTGATGCTCGCGGTCTCGTTGCATGCGGTGCGCGACGAGCTACGCAACGAACTGGTGCCGCTGAACCGCAAATATCCAATTGCCGAGTTGCTGCAGGCGTGCCGCGATTATCCCGGCTCATCCAACGCGCGGCGCATCACGTTCGAATATGTGATGCTCAAAGGCGTCAACGATTCGCTTGACGATGCCAAGCTTCTGGTGAAGCTCTTGAAGGGCATTCCGGCGAAGATCAACCTCATTCCGTTCAATCCGTGGCCGGGTACCCGTTACGAATGCTCGGATTGGGACCAGATCGAGAAATTCTCAGAATATATCTTCAACGCCGGTTACTCCTCGCCAGTGCGCACGCCGCGCGGCCGCGACATCCTCGCCGCCTGCGGGCAACTGAAATCGGAGACCGAGAAATTGTCGGCGCGCGAGCGGCAAGCGCTGCGTGCCATGGCGATGACGGATTAGGGCATGAAGCGACTTGCCGTGCAGTCTGTCATTGCCAGCCAACGGGTCGCGCGAGTGCGCGCCCGATGACAGGCTCCGCGAAGCAATCCAAAGTGAGGGGCCCGATTCTGGATTGCTTCGTCGCTGACGCTCCTCGCAATGACGGTTGGTTGGGATGGCATTGATCGGCCGCCTCTTCGTCATCCTGTTCGCTTTTCTCGCCGCCTGTCTGGTGGCGGGGATGATCGTGGTCGGCGCGGTATTGTTTCCGGAATTCAGTGAGCTCGGCTCAGGCCCGGTCGACGAGGGCGCACTAAACATCGTGCTCGGCTTTGGCTTCATCTTCGTCTCCGGCTTCGCGCTGTTGCCGGCGATGATCGTTGCCGCGATCACCGAAGCGTTCTCGATCAGGGGCGCGCTGACCTATGCGGTCGGCGGCGGCCTCGTCGGGCTCGCCTGCTATCTCGGGCTTGTCCCGTTCGATCCCGACACGCTGCGTTTCGAGGGCATCGTCCGGCGTCATCTCGAAATCATGACCGGCGCGGGGATCGTGGCAGGGCTGGTCTACTGGATGATCGCCGGACGTAACGCCGGCGCCTGGCGTGAGCCGCCGCGCCGGCTCACCCCGCCACCGCCGCTGCCGTCAAATTCACGGCCACCCGCGCCATGAACCGGACTGGACTTTTCATTGCGCTTTCGCTCGCGCTCGTTGTGGGACTGCTGTTTGGGATCTATCCCGAACTCGACCTCAAGTTGGCAGCGTTGTTCTATGACGCGCCGACGCGATCGTTTCCGCTGAAGCTCAACGCTTGGGCTGCGATCGCGCGCGACGGTGCGATGTGGATCGCCTGGGGTCTGGCGGTGCCTGCGATCGCAGCACTGGTGATCAAGCTGTTGCGGCCGGACCGGCCGCTCCTGATGTCGGGCCGCGCCATCATCTTCCTGCTTGTGACGCTGGCGCTGTCTGCCGGGTTGCTCACCAATCTCACCTTCAAGAGCTATTGGGGCCGGCCGCGCCCGGTGCTGGTGACGCAGTTTGACGGCGATTTGCCGTTCGTGCCGTGGTGGGACTCGCGCGGCGGCTGCGACCGCAACTGCTCGTTCTTCTCCGGCGAGGCCGCCACCGCTTTTTGGGCCTACGCGCCGGCCGCGTTGACGCCGCCGCCATGGCGGCCGCTCGCCTATGCCGCGGCGACGCTGTTCGGCCTGATCACGAGCGCGCTGCGCATGGCATTCGGCGGACATTTCTTCACCGACGTGACGACCGCGGGATTGGTGACGTTTCTGGTGATCTGGCTGGCCTATGGCATGATCTACCGCTGGCAGCGGACCCGGCTTTCGGACGAGGCCATCGATGCAGCGCTGACGCGCTTCGCCTGGCCGGCCTTTCGGGCGATGCGGCGCTGGCGCGGCCGCGATGCGGGACCTAGACCTGCCACCTGAAGCGCTTGCGCAAGGGTCGGTTCTACCTATAGAACCGCCGCCAATTATCGATTTTTAAAATCAAGCAGGATTTTCATGAGCAAGGACGTGAAGAAAGTCGTGCTCGCCTATTCGGGCGGACTGGACACCTCCATCATTCTGAAATGGCTGCAGCAGACGTATAGCGCTGAGGTCGTGACCTTCACCGCCGATCTCGGCCAGGGCGAGGAGCTGGAGCCGGCGCGGGCGAAGGCACTCCTGCTCGGCATCAAGCCCGAAAACATCTTCATCGAGGATTTGCGCGAGGAGTTCGTCCGCGACTACGTGTTTCCGATGTTCCGCGCCAATGCGGTGTATGAGGGGCAATATCTGCTCGGCACCTCGATCGCGCGGCCGCTGATTGCCAAGAAGCAGATCGAGATCGCAGAGCAAGTAGGCGCCGACGCGGTATCGCACGGCGCGACGGGCAAGGGCAACGATCAGGTCCGCTTCGAACTCGGCTACTACGCACTAAAGCCCGACATCACCATCATTGCGCCGTGGCGCGAATGGGACTTTCGCTCGCGCGAGCAATTGATCGCGTTCGCTGAGGCGCATCAAATTCCGATCGCCAAGGACAAGCGCAACGAGGCGCCGTTCTCCGTCGACGCCAATCTGCTGCACACCTCCTCGGAGGGCAAGGTGCTCGAGGATCCTGCGCTGGACGTGCCCGATTACGTCTATTCGCGCACTGAGGATCTCGAGAAGGCGCCGGACCAGGCGACCATCATCACGGTCGATTTCGAACAGGGCAATGCGGTCGCGATCGACGGCAAGCCGATGTCGCCCGCGACATTGCTGACCGAGCTCAACAGGCTCGGGCGCGTCAATGGCATCGGCCGGCTCGATCTCGTCGAGAACCGCTTCGTCGGCATGAAGTCGCGCGGCATGTATGAGACGCCGGGCGGCACCATCCTGCTTGGCGCGCATCGCGGCATCGAGCAGATCACCCTCGACCGGGGTGCTGCGCATCTCAAGGACGAGTTGATGCCGAAATATGCCGAGCTCGTCTACAACGGCTTCTGGTTCTCGCCGGAACGCGAGATGCTGCAGGCGGCGATCGATCACAGCCAGCGATATGTCACCGGCCGCGTGCGGCTCAAGCTCTACAAGGGCAACGTCATCGTGATCGGCCGCGAGAGCAAATATTCGCTCTACGATCAGGACCTCGTCACCTTCGAAGAGGGCGCGGTCGCCTACGATCACCGTGATGCTGCAGGCTTCATCAAGCTCAACGCGCTGCGGCTGCGCACCCTCGGCCAGCGCAAGAAGAAGCTGGGATTGTAGAGCGCCGCATCAGCGGAGCGCTCCCTCGCCCCGCCCTTCGCGGGGACGGCGGCTTTGGCCAGCGATGTGCCTTGCCCCTCACCCGCCGCGAAGACGCGACGACCTCTCCCCGCAAAAGAGCGGGGAGAGGCGAAGCAACGGCGCCCCCCTACCTCGGCGGCGCGGTGCCGGGCGGTGGCGGCGGCAACGACGCCGTGCCGCCGTTGAGCAAGGGCGTAATGCGCCGGATCGTGACGCGCCGGTTGATGCGGCTCGGTCCTGAGGTCTGTTCTTTCGGATATTGCGAGCCGTAGCCCTGCGAAGTCAGGTTCTCCGCAGGCACCTGGAATTGCTGTGTCAGCAGCTCGGCTGCGGATTCGGCGCGGCGATCCGACAGCGACAGATTGTCGACGTCGTTGCCGACCGCGTCGGTATGGCCCTCGATCAGGAACACCTCGCGCGGGTTGCGCTGGATCGCGCGGTTGAGGCCATCGGCAATCACCTGCAGCTTCGCCGCCTGATCGGGCGGAATCTCCCACGATCCGGTTTCGAAGTTGATGGTGTTGAGATCGATGCTCGGCATCAACTGCCGCACCGACGGGCTGTAACGGATCTCGTCAAGTGAGTAGCGGCGGTCGATCCGGTCTACCGGAGGTGCCAGCATGGTGTCGTAGATCAGTTCCGGCGGCGCAACGTCGGCCTCGACGATGTAGCGATCGTAGGGGATGCGGATGACCGGCGGCGGCAGGTCGACATAGAAGCCGCCGACCGCGCGCGGATCGCGATAGCTGTTGTCGATGATGATGATCTCGCGGCCCTCGCGGTCGCGCCTGAGCCGGCGCAGCAGCTGGCCGTCGCGGCCGACGACGGTGACGACCTGCGAGCCGTCGGGACGGATCACGACCGTGCGGGTTTCGCCGCCCACCTGCTGGGTTTGGATGTCGCGCGCGCCGAAGCGGAAGCGATCCTCTTCGTTGTGGCGAATGAACGACTGGCCCGAGGGGTCGACCACGATCACCCGGCCGGGTTCGGTGAAGACCCTGCGGCCGCCCTGGTCGCTTTCTTGCCTCTGGCCGCGGAAATCTTCCATGCGACGCGGCCCCTGTGGCGCGGCGCCTTGCGGAGCGGGTGCCAGGGCTTGGGCGGGCGGCGGCGGGGGTGGAAGCGGTGCGGTGACAGTTGGTGGCGCACGGCGTGCCAGCGGGGCAGCACCCGAAGGCGCTGCGCCCTGTTGCCCGCCGGGTGCGGCTGGCGCAGGAGTGGTGTTCGGTGCGGGCGGCGGAGCACCCGTCGGTGGCTGGCCGCCGGGCCGTCCCGTCGGCGGCGCAGTGCCTGCCGGCGGCGTTGCGGGCGCTGGCTGAGCTTGCGAAGGTGCCGCGGGAGGCGATGTCTGCCCGGGGGTCCGCTCCCTTTCGCGCAGCTGCTCCTTTGGCTGCCCAGCAGGCGGTGTCGTTGGCGTGGGCTGCGCTTGCGGGGCGGCGGCAGGCGGCGGTGTCTGGCCGGGCGCGGGCCCCGTTCTTTCTCGCTCTCGCAACTGCTCTTTTGGTTGTCCTGCGGGCGGCGTCACCGGCTCGGGCTGAGCCTTCGGAGCTCCGGCCGGGGGCGGCGTCTGGCCAGGCGTAGGCGTCGTGCGCTCCCTTTCGCGGAGTTGCTCCTTTGGCTGCCCCGCGGGCGGGGTTGCCGGCGCGGGCTGGGCTTGCGGAGCTGCGGCCGGAGGCGGCGTCTGGCCGGGCGGAGGCCCAGTCCTTTCCCTTTCCCGGAACTGCTCTTTCGGCTGCCCTGCGGAAGGCGGTGTCGGAGCTTTTGGCGCGGCCGGCGGCGGGGGCGGCGGTGTCGGCCGCGGAGGTGCTGCCGCCGGAGGGGGCGGCGGAGGCGTCGGGCGCGGAGGTGGAGCCGCGGCGGGAGGCGGCGGCGCGGGCCGCGGCGGTGCTGCGGCTGGCGGAGGCGCTGCAGGCGGCGCGGCCTTCGGAGCAGCCGCGGGCGGCGCGCCCTTAGGTGCTTCCCTCTTGGGCCTCCCATCGGGACCTAGTTCTTCCTTCGCCTGCGCCATCACCAGCGGTGCGGTTTGCGCGTGCGATGGTGAGCTTGCGAATTGCATCGCTGTGAGGGCTGTTGTGGCAAGCAGCACGAGGCGAAGATTTGTCATGATGATCTCGGTCCCGGAAAACCTTGGCGACGAAAGTGTCGTTCTGCCGAGCGTATCGGCATCGCAATCAACAGCCAGCCATTAGGCCGGATTGTGGCGGGTTACCAACGCAAAACGCTTTTTATTTCGTTCATGCAATGGGTTACATATGCCCCTCGTTCATTGCGCGTTCAGACGAGGGTTGTGGATCGAAGCACATATTGCCCCTGCGGCATGTTCGGGCGAGGAAGGGTGATAGGCGCCACGGGCGTGGCGTTAGGGAATCGACAACGGTGTGGCAGCCGCGAGGTTCCCTCCTTCGGTTCCCTGGAATGCAAATTCTGGAACCCGATTACTCCGGCTTGTGGCACACAGCCTCGATGTTGTGTCCATCGGGATCAAGCACGAAGGCACCATAGTAGTCGGCATGATAATGTGCGCGGATCCCCGGCGCGCCGTTGTCGCGTCCGCCCGCGGCGATAGCCGCCTTGTAGAACGCGTCGACGGTGGAGCGATCTTTCGCCAGGATCGCCACATGCAGCGGCTTGTCCAATCCGCCTTCGCCGCCGATCCAGAAATCCGGCTTGCCATTGGCGCCAAATCCGGCGGCGGGATCGTGGCCGGTCTGCTCCTGCGTCACCTCCATCACCAGGCCGTAATCGAGCGGCGCCAGCGCTTTCGCATAGAACTCCTTCGAACGTTGATAGTCGGAGACCGGGAAACCAATATGGTCGATCATCGAACCCTCCAAATTCGGAATAAAATCAGCCGCGCAACAATAGCGTGTTGCTGCGGGTCTTGCCCGCCTCGACATAGCCACGCCTGCGCATGTCGGCGATGCAGTCTTCCTGCCATTCATCGCGGGACAGATGTTCGATCACGACCGCGCGTGGCCAAAGCGCTTTTGGCGCGTCTTTGAAAAAGCCGGTCAGCACGCGATCCTCGAAACCTTCGACGTCGATCTTCAAAGCATCGACCTTCGCTACGCCGGCATCGCCGAGGATACGCTCAAGCCGCCACGAAGGCACCCTGATGGCACCTCTAGCGGCCGTGCCCATGACGATGTGGCTGGCGCCAAGATTATCGCCGTCGGTCTCGATCATCAAATCACCATTGGTGGGACCGGCAGCGGCGGCGACCAGACGGACCTGGGTGAAGGCGGAGGCGGTATTGTTGAACGAAAGCCGTGCGAAGGTGACGGGATGCGGCTCGATCGCAATGACCGTGCCACGGGTGCCGACGTGGCGCGCCAGCACAAGCGCGTAGGTGCCGACATTGGCGCCGATGTCGACGAACACGCCGCTGGCCGGCGTATGCTGGCGCAAGAATTCCAGTTCTTCGAGATTATAATCGGGATTGAATAGCGCGCCGCGTTCGGTGGCGCTGGCCTGATGGTGGAAACGGAACGAGGCGCCCTGGTACTCCACATCGACCGGGCCGGCGCGCAGCAGGTTGACGAGCCGCGACAGCATCGGGCGGAACGCGCCGCGCTTCAGGCGGGTGCGCCGCGCCAGCGAGATAACGACAGCTTGCGCCGCGTTCGGCGCCAGCGCGCCAAACGGCGCGGGCGAAGGATCATTGTCGGGAATCAAGCAAACTTCCTCGTCAACCGGCGGCATGCATAGCCGGTTTTGCCCATGACTCCAACGATGACCGCTCCAACGATGACCGCTCCAACGACGATATGCAGATCACTCCGCCGCGCTGCCGCTGACCTTCCTGCCGCGGCCGGCCTTGCGCAGGACGCGGGTGAGTTGCTCCGTGGAATACGGCTTTTGCAGCAGTTCGAAGCCGTAAGCGCCGCTCTGCGACAGCATGTGGCTGTATCCGCTGGTCAGTACGATCGGCACGTCGAATTGGCGGCGGCGGATTTCCTGGGCGAGGTCGAGGCCGGTCATCTCAGGCATCATTACATCCGAAAAAACGACATCGAAGCGGGTGGCGTTGCGGGTCAGCTCGGCCAGTGCGTCCATCGCATTGTCGACCAGCGTGGTGGCGTAGCCGAGTTCCGCCAGCGCGTCCGCTGCAAACCGGCCGACCTCGATATTGTCTTCGACCACCAGCACCGACATGCCGTCACCGCCGAGCGGCGGTGATTCGTCCGAGCGCAGCCGCTGCGGACGCTCCATGCCGGGGACACGCGGCAGATAGAGCGTGAAGGTACTTCCCTTGCCGAGTTCGCTCGCCACGATCACTTCACCGCCGGATTGTTTGGCGAATCCGAAGACCTGCGACAGGCCGAGCCCGGTGCCTTGCCCGACGTCCTTGGTGGTAAAGAACGGTTCGAAGATGCGTCCGAACTGCTCGCGCGGAATTCCGACGCCGGTATCCTGAACCGACACCGCAACGAAGCCTTGGGGACTCTTGAGGTGCTCGGCCGGGCCGGGGATATCCGTCACCGGGTTGACGGCAATGGTGAGGCGTCCCTCGCCGTTCATGGCGTCGCGGGCATTGACGGCCATGTTGATCAGCGCGGCCTCGAACTGGCCGACGTCGGTGTAGATGAAGCAGGTCTCTTCAGGCAGGCGCGTCACGATCTCGATTGGCGAGCCCGTCAGCGTTCCGATCATGTAGCGCAGGCTTTCCACGCATTTGCCGACGTCGAGCAGTTCGGGTTTCAGGGTTTGGCGCCGCGCAAAGGCAAGCAGCTGCGCGGTCAGCTTGGCGGCACGGTCGACCGTGTTCGCGATAGCATCGATATAGCGCTGGCGCCGTTCCGCGGCGAGATTGGGCCGCTGCAGCAAATCGACGGAGGAGCGGATCACGGTGAGCAGATTGTTGAAGTCATGCGCGACGCCGCCGGTGAGCTGTCCGAGCGCCTCCAGCCGCTGGCCGTGCTTGAGCGCTTCTTCGGCTTCCATGCGGCGCGCCGCTTCGGCGTGCAGACGTTGCGTTCGCCGCAGCGCCATCGCCAGCAGCAGAAACAGCAGCGCGGTCGCCGGCACGCCGAAGATCAGATGCTGGCTCATGGTGGTGAGCCAGCGCGAGCGGATCGCCGAAGTCTCCAGCCCCGCGCTGACATAAACCGGATATTCCGCCAGCTGTTGATATCCGACGCGGCGCTCGATGCCGTCGGCCGGCGAGATCACGGTGATGAGGCCGGCCCTGGGGCTTGACGCGATCTTTTTCCCGACCGGGCTGTTGCGATCGAGACGGAGCTCGTGATCGACCGCCGGAAAGCGGGCCAGGACCGTGCCGTCGGTCAGGCCGAGCGCGAAGAAACTGCCCGGATCGCTGCCTATCCGGGCGTAGAAATTCTCGAAATACTCCGGAAGTACCGAGGCCTGGATCACGCCTGCGAAGCTGCCATCGTCGGTGAGCCGCCGGCGGCTCACGCTGAAGAACGCCGCACCTTGATAGGGCACGCGTGGTGTCAGCGTGTTGCCGATGAACATCCCGATATCCGTGTCGATATGCGCCTTGAAATAATCCCTGTCCGAAAAGTCGACGGCGGGGGGTGGTGAGGCCAGGCTGTTGACCAGCGCGTGGCCCTGCGCATCGAAGATCCACGCCGATTTCATTTGCGGCAGCGATCCGGCGACCTGCTTCAACCGCAAATGCAAGGCGGGCTCGCGGGATATGATGTCTTGGTCGGGGATGCCGCGGACGATCTCGTTGATTTCCGACAGGCTGCGGTCGATGGTCTCCAACACTTTCAACGCGTGTTCATGCGCGACATCGAGCGTGCGCTCGATTTGCCGGTCCGCGATATCGTTGTTCGAGATGTAGGAGACCCTCGAAGCAAAGCCGAACAACGCAATCGGCAGCGCCAGCGACGCGGCCATCATCCACTGCAGCAGTCTCAGCGATTTGCGTTGCTCGGTCTGCACGGTCGCTCCGGGTAGAAGCTTACTTCAAACCTTTACCGGGAACAAAGCGCGCGTGAACCGGAACTTTTTTATCCTTCAGGAGGCAAGGATCAATGCAAAGCCGACTTCCCCCTCGTGCCGGGCATGGTGCCGGCCATGCACGCCTTTCATCATTGAGGGCTCCAAACGCGGATGACAGGTCTAGGGCCAGGCGGGACGACGACTGGTGACAGATGATCGGTCGCCTAAATCTGCCGTTCGACCATCATCAGCTTGAGTTCGGCAATCGCCTCCGAGGGATTGAGGCTCTTCGGGCAGGCTTTGGCGCAGTTCAAGATGGTGTGGCAGCGATAGAGCCGGAACGGGTCCTCGAGATTGTCGAGCCGCTCGCCGGTCGCTTCATCGCGGCTGTCCTTGACCCAGCGTGTCGCCTGTAATAGCGCAGCCGGACCCAGGAAGCGCTCGCTGTTCCACCAATAGCTGGGACACGAGGTCGAGCAGCAGGCGCACAAAATGCATTCGTAGAGGCCATCGAGCTTTTCGCGGTCCTCGTGGCTCTGCCTCCATTCCTTTTGCGGGGTCGGCGAGGTCGTCTTCAGCCATGGCTCGATCGAGGCATATTGCGCGTAGAAATTGGCCAGGTCGGGCACCAGGTCCTTGACCACCGGCTGATGTGGTAGCGGATTGACCTTGACCGCGCCGTCCTTCACGTCGTGCATCGATTTGGTGCAGGCCAGCGTGTTCTGGCCGTCGATATTCATGGCGCAGGAGCCGCAGACGCCTTCGCGGCAGGAGCGGCGGAACGTCAGTGTCGGGTCGATATGGTTCTTGATCCAGATCAGCGCGTCCAAAACCATCGGGCCGCAGTCATGGATGTCGACGTAATAAGTATCGACGCTGGGGTTTTTGCCGTCGTCCGGATTCCAGCGATAGACCTTGAACTCGCGCGTCTCGGTGGCGCTCGCAGGCTTCGGCCAGGTTTTGCCGCCGGTGATCCTAGAATTTTTCGGAAGTGCGAATTCAACCATATTGGCAAGCCTTCACCGTCATCAATACACCCGCGCCTTCGGCGGAATGTACTGCACGTCATTGGTCATCGTGTAGTCGTGCACCGGGCGATAATCGATCGAGACCTTGCCGCCATCATCGATCCACGCCAGCGTGTGCTTCATCCAGTTCTTGTCGTCGCGGTCGGGGAAATCCTCGCGCGCATGCGCGCCGCGGCTTTCCGTGCGGTTCGCCGCCGAGTCCATGGTTACCACCGCCTGTACGATCAGGTTGTCGAACTCAAGCGTCTCCACCAGATCGGAATTCCAGATCAGAGAGCGGTCGCTGACCGAGATGTCACTAATGCCGCCATGCACCTTGTGAATCAGATTGTGCCCTTCTTCCAGCACCTCGCCGGTGCGGAACACCGCGCAATTGTTCTGCATCACAAGCTGCATGTTCTCGCGCAGCTTTGCGGTCGGCGTCCCGCCGGCGGCGTGACGGTAGCGATCGAGGCGGCCGAGCGCCTTGTCGGCCGAGCCGGCCGGCAGGTCCGGCTGCTTGCCGTTCGGCGTCAGTTTCTCAGCGCAGCGCAGCGCAGCGGCACGGCCGAACACCACGAGATCGATCAGCGAGTTGGAGCCAAGCCGGTTGGCGCCGTGCACCGAAACGCAGGCCGCTTCGCCCACCGCCATCAGGCCCGGCACCACGAAATTGTCGTCGCCGTTCTGCTTGGTCAGCGCTTCGCCGTGGAAGTTGGTCGGAATCCCGCCCATGTTGTAATGCGCGGTCGGCACGATCGGGATCGGCTCGCGCGTTACATCGACATTGGCAAAAATCCGTGTTGATTCCGAAATGCCCGGGAGCCGCTCCTGCAATATCTTTGGATCGAGATGATCAAGGTGCAGGAAGATGTGGTCTTTGTGCTTGCCGACGCCGCGTCCCTCGCGGATTTCGATGGTCATCGCGCGCGAGACCACGTCGCGGGAGGCGAGATCCTTGGCCGAGGGCGCATAACGCTCCATGAAGCGCTCGCCTTCCGAATTTACGAGATAGCCGCCCTCGCCACGCGCGCCCTCGGTCACGAGACAGCCCGCGCCGTAGATTCCGGTCGGGTGGAACTGGACGAATTCCATGTCCTGCAATGGCAGGCCGGCCCGCAGCGCCATCGCGCTGCCGTCGCCGGTTTGCGTGTGGGCGCCGGTGCAGGAATGGTAGATGCGCCCGTAGCCGCCGGTGGCAAGGATCGTGGTCTGGGCGCGGAACCGGTGTATTGTACCGTCGTCAAGATTGAGCGCGACGACACCGCGGCAGGTGCCCTGGTCGTCCATGATCAGGTCGATCGCAAAGAACTCGATATAGAATTCCGCGGAGTGCCGGAGCGCCTGGCCGTACATGGTGTGCAGCATGGCGTGCCCGGTGCGGTCGGCAGCGGCGCAGGTGCGCTGCGCCTGGCCTTTGCCGTAGTCCACCGTCATGCCGCCGAACGGCCGCTGATAGATCCTGCCGTCCTCGGTGCGCGAGAACGGCACGCCCCAATGCTCGAGTTCGTAAACCGCCTCCGGCGCCTGGCGCACCATGTATTCGATTGAATCCTGATCGCCCAGCCAGTCCGACCCCTTGACGGTGTCGTACATGTGCCAGCGCCAATCGTCCGGATGCATGTTGCCGAGCGATGCGGAAATGCCGCCTTGGGCTGCGACCGTATGCGAGCGCGTCGGAAACACTTTGGTGATACAGGCCGTGCGCAAGCCAGCCTCGCTGCAGCCGACCACGGCGCGCAAGCCCGCACCCCCGGCGCCGACCACCACGACGTCATAGGTGTGGTCGTCGATCGGATAGGCCTTTCCGTTGGTGGCCGGGCCGGCGCTGCCATTTGCGGTCTTGCCGTTACCGTCCGCGGCCATGGGTTATACTCCCGAAGACAGCTTGAGGAGGGCGTAGATCGAGGCCAGCGCCACCGCGAACGAGAAGAAATTGTTGGCCATGATGCCGGCGAGCTTGAGCTTCTCGTTGTGAACGTAATCCTCAATCACGACCTGCATGCCGATCTTCATGTGCCAGGCGCTGGCGACGATGAACAGCAACAGGATGATCGCAATCGGCAATGATCCCAGAATTAGCTTCGCGCCAGCCTGGTTGCTGCCGATCAGCATCAGCACGATCACGATTACCGGCAGGATCAGAAGCGTCATCGCGACTGCGGTGAGGCGCTGGCGCCAGAAATCGGATGTACCGGAATGCGAGGCCCCGAGGCTGCGTACCCGCGCCAGCGGCGTGCGCATCGATTTGGCGGGAGAATTCTGCGCGCTCATCTTCCGCCTCCGATCGCGTAAGCGGCGATCCAGACCAGCACCGTCAGCGAAACCCCGCCGATCAGGGCGCCCCAGGTCAGCGCCTCGCGTTCGTTGGGCTTGAAGCCATAGCCGAGGTCCCAGACGAAATGCCGGATGCCGCTGAGCAGATGGTGCATCAGCGCCCACGTGTAGCCGAACACGATCAGCCGGCCGATGGAGCTTGCGGTAAAGGCCTGCACGTTGGCATAGGCGCCGGGTCCCGAGGCCGCCGCGATCAGCCACCATGCCAGCAAAAGCGTGCCGAAATAAAGCGCCATGCCGGTTACGCGATGGACGATCGAAAGCGCCATCGTCAAGGTCCAGCGGTAGGCCTGCAGATGTGGCGAGAGCGGTCGTTCGATCCTGGCAGTCATTGGCGGTTTTGACGGTTTTTGCGGCCCCGCAGGGGCGGTTCAGCGATCGCGATGGATTTGGGTCCTATTTACGTAGTCGAAACAGCTAGCGCAACGGCGAAATGCCCGAAATCAGTACGCGCATTCATTGCTAGAGGCGTTCACACACGCCAATGTGTACCAGGCGAACGTGGCGCTGCCGAAAGATCGAATTTAAATTCGATTATTGCGCGGACCGGACTTTTTCGATGTGTTGGCCGAGGGCGTCGGAACGGTGCAATTGCTGAACGAGAAAGTCCGCACAAACCCGTATCTTCGGCGATGCCAGCCCGGAAGATTGAAGCAGTAAATACACGGGCGCGGGCGCCGGCTCGTGATCGCGCAGAATTCGCCGCAAGTGGCCTGCCGCCAGCTCCGACTTGATCTGCCATGACGGCACCCTCACCACCCCGGCGCCGTCTTTTGCCGCAGCGACAAGCGCGTCGAGGCTATTGATCCAGAGCCGACCAGCGATCCGGATTTTGATTTCCGCTTTTGCGCTTTCCTTGAAGCGCCACTCGCCGACACCCGGCGTGTCCGAGAACACCAGACAGGCGTGATGGCGCAGATCGGCGGGCGAACGCGGAACGCCGAAGCGCTTCAGATAGGCCGGCGCCGCACAGACGATCATCTGTACATCCGCGAGCTTGCGGGCGATTAGTTGCGAATCCGGCAAATGTCCGACGCGAAGCGCGACGTGAATGTCCTCCTCGATCATGTCGACGACGCGGTCGAGCAGCAACAGTTCGACGGACACGGACGGATGGCGACGCAGGAATTCGGCGAGCAGCGGCGCAATCAGCAACCGACCCAACAAGCTTGGCGCACTGATGCGGAGGCGCCCGGATGGCTGCTGCCGGCCCGACGATAGCGCCAGCTCGACCTCCTTGAGCTCGGCAAGGATCGATTTTGCGCGATCGTAAAGAAGACGCCCGTCATCCGTGAGTGCGAGGCGGCGCGTCGTTCGCGTGAGCAGTCGCGTCCCGAATAGCTCTTCCAGCGCGGAAATCTGTCGGCTCACCGATGTCAGCGAACTCGGCAGCGACCTCGCGGCAGCGGACAGGCTGCCGGTCTCCACCACTCGGACGAACGTCGCCATTGCCACGAACTGGTCCATGCTTATCCTTCCGTATCTCGCAAAGGTCTCTACCGAATAGCGCCCATACTACCGTAATCCACAACGGTCTATGCTGCCGGAAGTTCACGGCTTACGGAGTTCGACATGCCCCAGGTCTCCAGCCCCGAGGTCTCCGCCGCGCCCTGCCAGCCCGGCGATTCCGCAGGCGGCGACAATCTGGCGTGCCCGCTCGCCTTCTCGGTTACGGGGTTGCTCATGCACGGACTTGCACTGATGGTGCAGAACCATGATGGATGGCCGGCGCCGATCGGATTTGCCTTGATCGGGGCCGCACCGGCGCTGGCAGCGATCGCCGCCCTGCACTTTGCCGGCGACCTTGACGAAGCTCGTTCCTGAAAACGGACACGTAAAAAATGACGGCCGGACTCGATTCCTCCGCGCTCGCCCAGCTCGCGCTAATGCTCATCGCGGTCGGCGCGCTGGCGGGCTTCCTCGCCGGCCTATTCGGCATCGGCGGCGGTGCGGTCCTGGTTCCGGTATTTTACGAGTGCTTCCGGCTCGCCGGCGTGCCTTTGGAGGTACGGATGCCGCTCTGTGTCGGCACCTCGCTCGCCGTCATCATCCCGACCTCGATCAGCTCGTTCCGCGCCCATTACCTCAGAGGCGCGGTCGATATGAACATCCTCAAGATCTGGTGGCTGCCGATCGTGATCGGCGTGGTCGCCGGCAGCATCACGGCGCGCTTTGCGCCGGAGCGGCTGTTCAAATACGTGTTCGTCATCGTGGCGTGGTCGGCGGCGACTCGACTATTGCTGGCGCGGGAGAACTGGAAATTCGGCGATGAGATGCCGAAGGGACCGGTGATGCGGCTTTACGGCTTCCTCGTCGGAATTCTCGCCACCTTGATGGGGGTGGGCGGCGGACTGTTTTCGAACCTGTTGATGACGTTCTACAGCCGGCCAATCCACCAGGCAGTCGCGACCTCCTCGGCGCTCGCCGTGCTGATCTCGATTCCCGGAGCGCTCGGTTACGTCTATGCCGGCTGGCCGGCGGCGGCGCGCTTTCCCGATGTCGTGGCGCTGCAATTGCCCTTCGCGCTCGGCTATGTCTCGCTGATCGGCGCGGTGCTGGTGATGCCGACCAGCCTTTTGACCGCGTCGCTTGGTGTCAAGGCCGCTCACGCCATGTCGAAGCGCACGCTGGAGGTGGCGTTCGGCTGCTATCTGTTTATCGTCGGCGCCAGGTTTGTGATAAGCCTGCTGTACGGGCAGTAGCCGTCGCTTGCGGGGCTGAAATCGAACGGCGCGTTCCCTACGCTGCGAGCGATCGCGCTTGCCGCCGAGGTGATCGAATAAGAAGGCGCATGTTTCTCGCAACGATGCTTCAGCCTTTTAGTCGCACCTCGCTGTGGCGCCATCTGCGAAGATCGCCCTCGCCCTCGAGGCGGTCGGCTTCAACCAAGGCCTGGATACGACCAGCCAGCACCTCACCACTTGTCGGCAACCCGACCTCTTTGCATCGTACGACCGCATTGCCAACCATAAGGGCCATCTTACGCCATTGCGGGATCATGACCGAGAAAATGATCTGATCGATCTGGGCCTCCGAAACGGACGGTGGGAGGCGCACCTGATCCCACTGAAGAGAGCTGCTGATCTCCGGAAACTCGTCAAACGGAATCAAGCCCGGAAATCGAGCGTAGATCGCCCGCAGGAGCTTGGAATGCAGGTCGGTCTCGACTGTCTCAAGACAGGCGGCGAACTCCTCTAGATTTTCTTTATTATCTCTGCCGAGGCCGAAGATGGTCGCTCTCGCCTCATCGAGTGCGTAAGCGGCTTCGAGCAAATGCTCGTGAATCTCGGCAGCCTCGTCTTGGTCCATAGCCCGGTCCCCCAGCATTGACGTGCTCACTTCGTCTTCGCGTAGATATCCGAATACATATCGCGCAAAATATTCTTCTGCACCTTGCCCATGGCGTTGCGCGGCAATTCGTCGACCACGAACACCCGTTTCGGCATCTTGAATTTTGCCAAACGGCCGTCGAGCGCCTTCAGCACCGACGCTTCACTGACGCCGGCGTCCTTGTTGCAAACCACGACCGCAGTGACGCCCTCGCCGAAATCGGCATGCGGCACGCCGATCACGGCGGATTCGATCACGCCCGGCATGGCGTCGATCTCGCTCTCGATCTCCTTGGGGTACACATTGAAGCCGCCGGAGATCACGAGATCCTTGCCGCGGCCCAGGATATGCACATAACCCTTGTCGTCGATCTTGCCGAGGTCGCCGGTGATGAAGAAGCCGTCGTCGCGGAATTCGGTCTTGGTCTTTTCCGGCATCCGCCAATAGCCCTTGAAGACGTTGGGGCCCTCGACCTCAATCATCCCTACGGTGCCGCGCGGCAACTCCTTGCCGGTCTCGGGATCGGTGACGCGGACGGTGACGCCGGGCAGCGGATGGCCGACGGCGCCGGCGACGCGTTCGCCGTCATAGGGGTTCGAGGTGTTCATATTGGTCTCGGTCATGCCGTAGCGCTCGAGCACGGCGTGGCCGGTACGCGCGGCCCACTCCCGGTGGGTGTCGGCGAGCAGCGGCGCTGAGCCCGAGACGAACAGCCGCATGTGCCTGGTGGACTCTTTGGTCAGCGCCGGGCTCTGCAGCAGCCTGGTGTAGAAGGTCGGCACGCCCATCAGCACGCTCGCGCGCGCCATCAGCTTGATGATCACGTCCGGATCGAACTTCGGCAGGAAAATCATGGAGGCGCGAGCGAACAAGGTGACGTTGCTCGCCACAAACAGGCCGTGGGTGTGATAGATCGGCAGCGCGTGAATCAGCACGTCTTCATTCGTAAAACGCCAGTAGTCGACCAGCGAAAGCGAATTCGACGCGAGATTATCGTGGCTGAGCATCGCGCCCTTGGAGCGGCCCGTGGTGCCCGAGGTGTAAAGGATTGCGGCGAGGTCGTCGTTGGTGCGGGCTACCGTTTTGAACTCGGAGCTGGCTTTGTCGGCGGCTTCCGTCAGCGAACCCTTGCCGTCAGCTCCCAGCGTCTCGACCTTGGCGTCGACCTTCCTTGCGATTGCACCGATCCCTTCGGCCCTGGAAGCATCGCACACCACCAGCGATGGTTCGGCGTCGGTGATGAAATAATCCAGCTCGTTCAGCGTATAGGCGGTGTTGAGCGGCAGATAGACCGCGCCGGCGCGGACCGCCGCCAGATAAAGCACGAGGCCCGAGACTGATTTTTCGGACTGCGCGGCGACGCGGTCACCGGGCTTGACGCCACGGCTTGCCAGCACGTTCGCCGTCTGGCCGGCGCGCGCGATCAGATCGCCGTAAGAGATGCGCTTGCCCTCGAGAGTTTCGATCGCAAGCCGGCCGGGATCGTCAAGGCCATCGAACAGGCGAGAAAACAGATTGGCGTTGGCGATTGAGTTCATGCAACATTCCATGGGGCGGCGGCTGATCAGGCGGTTGGATTAGCAAAAACGCCCATCAAAAAGCAACGGAGACAGTTTGCATGACAAATGGCGGGAAACG
>VAZV01000074.1 GCA_005884765.1 Alphaproteobacteria bacterium | reverse complement strand
TCGATCTGTTGCCGCTCCGCCAGACTTTTGCCGCCCGCAACATCGCGCCGCCGCCGGCATTGTTGAACGCGATCGACCGCATGATGCCGATGCTGCGTTTTTTCCGTCACGGTGACGGCAGTTTTGCGATGTTCAACGGCATGAGCAGCACGCCGTCCGATTTGCTGGCGACGCTGCTCGCCTATGACGATGCCCACGGCGCGCCGATGGCAAACATGCCGCACACCGGCTTCCAGCGCCTCGACGCCGGCGCCACCATCGTGATCATCGACACCGGTCCGCCGCCGCCGCCGAATGTCAGCCAGGATGCCCACGCCGGCTGCCTGTCGTTCGAATTGTCCTCGGGCGCGAGCCGCATCGTCATCAATTGCGGGATGCCCGCGACCGGACGCGACAATTGGCGCAGCTTTGCCCGCGGCACCGCGGCGCATTCGACCCTGACCTATCACGACACCTCGTCGTGCCAATTCGTCGAGTTGTCGGCGATGAAGCGGCTGTTGCAGGGCGCGCCTGTTGTCAGCGGCCCGGTCCAAGTCGAGAGCTATCGCGAGGCGGTCGCCAATGGCGTGCTGCTGACCACCTCGCACGACGGCTATCTGGCACGCTTCGGCGTGGTGCATCGGCGCGTGCTGATGATCGCGCCGGACGGATCGCGGCTTGACGGCGAGGACTCCGTAGCGCCGGCGCCGGGTGGGCGAATCAAGGGCGCCGAGACCAACTATGCGCTACGCTTTCACCTGCACCCCGCGGTGAAGGCGAGCCGCCTTTCCGACGCCCGCGGCGTGATGCTGGTACTGCCGAACCGCGATGTCTGGACCTTCGAGGCGCTCGACGACAAGGTCGAGCTGGAAGACAGCGTGTTCCTCGCCGGCAATGACGGGCCGCGGCGCACCGCCCAGATCGTGATCCGCCAGGACTCGCGTCACGGGCCCTCGATCCGATGGAGCTTTGCCCGCTCGAGCGCATCGCCGCCCACGACGAACTCACGGCGCAACGCCCAGCGCGAACCGGAACTGCCATTGTAAATTGTGTCCAATACCGGCCTTGCGGCTGGCCCCGGTTTCGTGACCGGCAAAACCATGCTACCGGGCTGGCTTAATTAGCCAGGATCGCTCATGACCGACCATCCCCGCCGCGTCACCCGCGCTTTGTTGTCCGTTTCCGACAAAACCGGCTTGATCGAATTCGCCCGTGCCCTTGCCGAACACGGCGTCGAGCTCATCTCGACCGGCGGCACGGCGAAGGCAATCGTGGCCGCGGGATTAAAGGTCTCCGATGTCTCGGAACTGACCGGCTTTCCCGAGATGATGGACGGCCGGGTCAAGACGCTGCATCCGAAGGTGCATGGCGGGCTGCTGGCGATCCGCGACAACAAGGAACACGGCGAGGCCATGAGGGCACACGGCATCGCGCCGATCGATCTCCTCGTGGTCAATCTCTATCCGTTCGAGGCGACCGTCGATCGCGGTGCGGGCTTCGAAGACTGCATTGAGAACATCGACATCGGCGGCCCCGCCATGATCCGCGCCGCGGCCAAGAATCATGACGACGTCGCGGTCGTGATCGAGCCGCAGGATTACAAGGCGGTGCTCGATGAGCTTGCGGCCAACAAGGGTGCGACGATGCTTCGCCTGCGCCGCCGTCTCGCCGCCAAGGCCTATGCCCGCACCGCCGCCTATGACGCCGCGATCTCGAACTGGTTTGCAAAAGAGCTCAAGTTGGAGGCACCGGATTTCCGCGCCTTCGGCGGCCACCTGATCCAGTCGCTGCGCTACGGCGAGAACCCACACCAGACGGCGGCGTTTTATTCGACGCCCGACAAGCGTCCGGGCGTTTCGACCGCGCGGCAACTGCAGGGCCGCGAACTGTCCTACAACAACATTAACGACACTGATGCTGCCTACGAATGCATCGCCGAGTTCGATCCCAAGCACACCGCCGCTTGCGTCATCGTTAAACATGCCAACCCCTGCGGCGTCGCCGAAGGCACCGATCTCCTCTCGGCCTACCGCAAGGCCTTGGCGTGCGATTCGACCTCAGCCTATGGCGGCATTGTCGCGCTCAACCGGACACTGGATGCGGAAACCGCCCGCGCGGTCACCGAAATCTTTACCGAAGTGATCATCGCGCCAGATGCGACCGAAGAAGCGATCGCGATTGTCGCTGCACGGCGAAACTTGCGCCTGTTGCTCGCGGGCAGCCTGCCCGATCCGCGCGCGGCAGGGCTGACCGCCAAGACGGTGGCCGGTGGACTTCTGGTGCAGAGCCGCGACAACGCCGTCGTCGACGACATGACGCTGAAGGTCGCAACCAAGCGCGCGCCCACGGAGGCCGAGTTGCGCGACCTCAAATTCGCCTTCCGCGTTGTCAAGCATGTCAAATCCAACACCATCATCTACGCCAAGGATCTTGCGACCGTCGGCATCGGCGCAGGACAAATGAGCCGGGTCGATTCCGCCCGCATCGCCGCGCGGAAAGCCGAGGACGCGGCCGCCGAATTGAAGCTCGCAGAGCCGCTCACAAGGGGGTCGGTGGTCGCATCCGACGCGTTCTTCCCCTTCGCCGACGGCATGCTGGCGTGCATCGAAGCCGGCGCCACGGCGGTGATCCAGCCCGGCGGTTCGGTGCGCGACGATGAGGTGATCAAGGCCGCCGACGATCACGGCATCGCCATGGTGTTCACCGGCGTCCGGCATTTCCGGCATTGAGATGACTGCCAGCAGCTCCTCGACCGACGTCGTCATACCCGCGAAGGCGGGTATCCAGTAATCGCCGGTGCTTACTGGATCATCCGCTTTCGCGGATGATGACAATTGAATGCGAGTAGCTGCCAACGGCATGACGAGCACAGATTAATCCCTCACCCTCGCAAGCAGCGCCAATCCGGCCACGAAGAACAGCACGATCGTGGCCATGCCGGCTTTTTGGCTGTCAGTCACGGCCGTGACGATGCCGATCAACAAGGGGCCGATGAACGAGGTAACTTTTCCGGTCAACGCGAACAGGCCGAAATATTGCGCGATGCGATCCTTGGGCGCCATGTGGATCAGAAGCGTGCGCGAGGCGGCCTGCAGCGGTCCGCCGGCCGCCCCGATCAGACAACCCAGAAAGAGATAGGCGCGTTCGGCCGCGGCGGCGAACAGCGGCCCGTCAGGCGCCGGAGGCGCGACCTTGATGAACAGGATCTGTTCCCTGTCCACCAATAGGATCGCGACGATCGATGCGAGCAGGATCATCATGCTCCCGCCGATCACGCGTTTCGGCCCAAGCTTGTCGTCGAGCTTGCCGCCGAGCCAGGCGCCAAAGGTTCCGGCAATCGCCAGGATGATGCCGAAGGTGCCGATCCGGATCGTGTCCCAGCCGAATGTGCCGGCGGCATAGATGCCGCCAAAGGCAAACAGCGACACCAGGCCGTCGGTGTAGATCATGTTGGCGAGCAGGAAGGCGGCAAGCGATTTTTGTTTCGGCAGTTCGGCCAGCGTTTGCTTCAGCTCGACCAGCCCTTCGCGCAGCGCGTCGCGAAGGCGGCGCTTGGCGGGATAATCCGGCGTCAGCAGGAACATCGGCAGCACGAAGATGATAAACCAGACGCCGGTGAGCGGGCCCGCAATGCGGTCGCCCTGATGGGTGACGGGATCGAGGCCGAACAGCGGCTTCAATCCGAACAATGTGCGCCCGCTCTCGGGATTGGCCGCGAGAAAACCGAGCACCAGCACGAGGCTGAGGATGCCGCCGACATAGCCGGTAGCCCAGCCGGTGCCCGACAATCGCCCGATCCGGTCCGGCGGCACCAATGTCGGCATCATCGCATTGTTGAAGACGATGGCGAATTCGGCGCCAATGGTCGCGATGGCGTAGGCGAGCAGCAGCGGGGCAATCACGCTGACATCGCCGGGCTTGCCGAACCACATCAGCGCGGAGCCGATCACCAGCAGCGTGCCGAATGCGGCGATCCACGGCTTGCGGCGGCCGCTCGCGTCCGCAATCGCCCCCAAAACCGGCGACATCAGCGCGATCATCAAGCCCGCCGCAGCGGTGGCAAAACCCCACAGCGATTGCCCGCTCGCCGGATCGGACGCCACATGGGTGACGAAATAAGGCGCGAACACGAAGGTGGTGACGAGAGTGAAAAAAGGCTCCGCTGCCCACGCGAAGAAAATCCAGCTAATAACGGCCGCGCGTGGCGGATAAATGGGTTGTATGTCAACGCGGGCGTCTGCGGTCATGGTCGTCATGAAAAAATATCCTTCAAAATCACGCCGACGTTTTGCCTGTTGCAGCGAAAGCCATATAGCATTCGTGGCGACCATACCCTTCTCGCATTTGCCGACGCTGGATGGCGTCCCCTCGCGGCGGAATTTTGATGATCTCGTTGATAGCTGACCGGCGCAAAATTCTCGCGACAATCGCGCTGGCGGTTGCCTTTATTGTGCCCGCCACGGCGCAAGAGCGGAGCCTTTACATCCCCGCCGCGGCCGATACCATCCATTCCGTTGCCGCCGAACACGGCATGGTGGTGGCGCAGGAAAAAATCTCTGCCCGCGTCGGCGCCGGCATCCTCAAGCAAGGCGGCAATGCGGTCGATGCGGCGGTCGCTACCGGATTTGCTATGGCAGTGACCTATCCCCGCGCGGGAAATATCGGCGGCGGTGGATTTATGGTGATCCACTTGCGTGAGCGCGGCCAGCAAATGGCGCAAGACATAGCGATTGACTATCGCGAGACCGCGCCGCTCGCGACCACGCCGGAGATTTTTCTAGGGGCCGACGGCAAACCCGACAACGCGAAGTCGCGGGATTCCGCGCTCAGCATCGGCGTGCCCGGCACCGTTGCGGGACTGACCCTGGCGCTGGAGAAATATGGCTCGGGCAAGTTCACGCTCGCGCAGCTGCTGCAGCCGGCCATCGAGCTGGCGCGCGACGGCTTCGTCCTTACCGACGATATGGCCGATACGCTGCCCGCATTCTACCGGCGGCTGGCACGCTGGCCGGCGTCCGCAAGGATATTCGCCCGCCCCGACGGCACCGCATTGCGCCAGGACGACAGCCTGATCCAGACCGATCTCGCGGCAACGCTCACGGCGATCGCCGAACAGGGTCCGCGCGGATTCTACCAGGGACCGGTTGCGGAAAAGCTAGCGTCGGCCGTCCGCGAAGCCGGCGGCATCATGACCGCCGACGATCTGAAATCATACCAGGCCATCATCCGCAGCCCCGTCCACGGGACCTATCGCGGCTACGACATCGTCTCGATGCCGCTGCCTTCTTCCGGCGGCACGGTGCTTTTGGAGACGCTGAACATCCTCGAAGGCTTTCCGCTTGCGGAGATGAAACAGGGCTCGGTGGCTTCGCTGCATCTCTTGATCGAGGCGATGAAGCGCGCCTACGCCGATCGCGCCCGCTATCTCGGCGATCCCGCCTTCATCAACGCACCGATCTCGGCGCTCCTGGCCAAAGACTACGCCGCCAAGCAGCGCGCCAGCATCGACCCCGAGCGGGCCACGCCGGCGGCCGAGATGGCCTCGGCCAGGCTGCCGCGCGAAGGCAGCAACACCACGCACTTTTCCGTGGTCGACGGTTTTGGCAATGCGGTCAGCAATACCTATACGCTGAATTTCCCCTATGGCGTCGGCCTGGTCGCGGACGGCACGGGGGTGCTGCTCAACAATGAGCTCGATGATTTCACGGCGGCACCCGGCGCATCCAATGCGTTTGGCCTGGTCGGGTTCGAGGCCAATTTGCCTGGCCCCGGCAAGCGGCCGCTATCTTCGATGTCGCCCACCATTGTCCTGAAGGACGGCAAGCCGATACTGGTGACAGGCTCGCCCGGCGGCAGCCGCATCATCTCGACCGTGCTGCAGGTGATCGTCGACGTGCTCGATTATCACATGGATGTTGCGGCCGCCGTCGCAGCGCCCCGCCTGCACCATCAGTGGTTGCCGGATGAGGTGCGGATTGAGCGCGGGTTCGATGGCGAAGTTCTCGCCGGGCTCAAAGCGAGGGGCCATCATATCGTGGAACCGATGGGCCAGACATCGGCCAATTCGATCGCGATCAATGCGGGCGGATTGCTTGGCGCGCCGGACCCCCGCACCCGCGGCGCGGAAGCGGCGGGACAATAGGCCCTCGCCGGCGCCGGCATCCGATTTGCCGGATGACAGCGCCGCCGATCCGCGCCAATTTGGCAAACGCGCGCGCCGGTGACCTTGCGGAAACAGCCGGTCAATAAACTCTCCGGGGAGAAACGATCATGGCTACGACCGAGCCGATTGAAGTCGCTTCGATAGAAGACACCAGCCTGCTCGCCTTTTATCGCGACATGAACCCGCCCGAGCGCCACACCTTCTGGGCTTGCGCGTCGGGCTGGGCGCTCGACGGCATGGACTTCCAGATCTATCCGCTCGTGGTCGGCACCATCATCACCCTGTGGAAGGTTGATCCCGGCACCGCAGGCCTCGCCGGCACGGTGACGCTCTTGTCCTCCGCGGTCGGCGGCTGGCTCGGCGGCTATCTGGCCGATCGCATCGGCCGCGTCAGGACGCTGCAATTCACGATCCTCTGGTTTTCGTTCTTCTCGCTGATCTGCGCGGTCGCGCAGAATTTCGATCAGCTCCTGATCGCGCGAGCGCTGCTCGGCCTCGGCTTTGGCGGCGAATGGGCCGCCGGCGCGGTGCTGATGGGTGAAGCGATCCGGCCGCAATATCGCGGCCGCGCGGTCGGCTCGGTGCAATCGGGCTGGGCGGTCGGCTGGGGCCTTGCGGTGTTGTCGCAGGCGATCCTGTTCTCTTTCCTCCCGGCGGAAAGTGCGTGGCGCTGGATGTTCGCCGTCGGCGCGCTGCCGGCGCTGCTGGTGTTTTACCTGCGGCGCTACGTCACCGAACCGGAGATCGCCGCGGCGACCCGCGCCAGGCAGATCACCTCGGGCGACCGGCCGCCCTTGTGGGAAATCTTCTTGGGTCCGATCCTCAAGACCACCATCCTGGCGTCGCTGATGGTGACGGGCTGCCAGGGCGGCTATTACGCGATCACATTCTGGGTGCCGCGTTTCCTCACCACCGAACGCAAGCTATCGATCGTCGGCTCTACCGGCTATCTTGCGGCGCTGATCGTCGGATCGTTCGTTGGTTATCTCGTCGGCGCCTGGCTCGCCGACCGCATCGGCCGGCGCAACCTGTTCCTGATCTTCTCGCTCGGCGCCATCGCCGTGGTGTTGCTCTACACGCAGTTGCAGTTGACCAACGAGGTGTTGTGGGTTCTGGGCTTCCCGCTCGGCTTCTTCGCATCGGGCTATTTTTCCGGTGTCGGCGCGTTCCTGACCGAACTTTATCCGACGAGGCTGCGGGGCTCCGGCCAGGGCTTTTGCTACAATTTCGGCCGCGGCATCGGCGCGCTGTTCCCGTTCCTGGTTGGCGCGCTTTCGGCGACCACCTCGCTCGCCGACGCGATCGCGATCTTTGCGGTCGCGGCCTATGGCGTGTTCTTCCTCGCAGCCTTCGCGCTGCCGGAAACGCGCGGCCGGGTGCTGCACGCCGACGCTTGAGAAGCAGGGCGTTCGGGGCACGAGGATGGTTTCGCGGAAATGGATCGCCGGCGCGCTGGCTGCGGGTGCTCTGGCAGCGGCGGCCGCGGCCACAACCATCGTCAGGCCTGATCGCGCCGTTCGCGTCGCGACTGGGGTGGTTGCCGATACACTTTGCGGGAAGACCTTTGTATCCGGGCTCGATCCTCACGCCGTTTTCGCAGAGACGTTGGATCGTCCCGGCATCCGCCGCCTGCGCTGGGTGATGCGATATCAACTTGATCACGTCACCAAAACTGTCGACGCCTCCGTGATGGGTCTGCTGGGCAGCCGCGCCGCGTTTCATGACGGTTTTGGTTGCGTCCTGCTGCGTGGATCGAAAGAACCCTATCTGCTGCGGAGCGATATTGATGCACTGAAAATCCCGAGGAGCCCGCCGCTTCTTCCGGAGATTGCCGGCCCGGCCGTCGTCGAACCGTCCGACCCGGCACTAAAAGCCGCGCTCGATCATGCCTTCGAGGAGTCCGCGGTGCCGCCGCTTCGGCGAACGAAGGCGGTCGTGGTGGTCCATGACGGCAAGGTGATCGCCGAACGTTATGCCGATGGTGTCGGCATCGATACGCAACTGCCGGGTTTTTCCATGACCAAGTCCGTGGTCAACGCCTTGGTCGGCCTTCTGACCCAGCATGGTCTCGTGACGCCCTCGATGCCGGCGCCGATCGCCGAGTGGCACGGCGCAAACGATCCGCGCCGAGAGATCGAAGTCGAGCATCTGATGCGAATGACGACCGGCCTGGCGCTGGATGAAACCAATAGCGGCTTCGATCCCTCCAGTCAGATGTATCTGTACGGCGACATGGCCGGTTTTGCCGTGAAGGCAGCGATGATCGCTCCGCCGGGAACGCAGTGGCGCTACTCCAGTGCGACCACCCAGATATTGGCGCGGATCATCCGCGAGGCCGTAGGCGGTCCGGAACAGAGTTTGGCATTCGCGTGGCGCGAACTGTTCAATCCGTTGGGCATGCGCAATGTGACGCTCCAGTTCGACGCGAGCGGCACTCTGCAGGGTTCCGCCAACATGCTGGCCAGCGCGAGGGATTGGGCACGCTTTGGCTTGCTCTATCTCGATGATGGCGTGGTTGGGGGAAAGCGCATCCTCCAGGAAGACTGGGTGGGTTTTTCAGCCGCGGCGACGCTGGACACGGATTACGGCGCCGGCTTCTGGACTAACCGCAGCGAGCATAAAAATGCAAAAGGCCGGGTCGGACTCGGCATTCCCCGTGATGCGTTCTTTGCATTCGGTCTTCTCGGCCAGCGGGTCGCGATCATTCCCTCGCAGCAGATGGTCGTCGTCCGTCTCGGCCACGCCGTCGATCCCACCGGCGACATCCGTGGTTTCGCACGGCTGGTCAAAGAGGCGATCGCGGCGACGCAGAACTGAGGCGTCAGCGCCCAACCGTGTACGGCCCGCCCTTCTCCAGCGCCCGCGCATAGGCCGGACGGGCGTGAATGCGCTCCAGAAACGCCATCGCCTTGGGATGGCCTTGCTCGAGGCCGCCACGCGCAGCCGCCGCTTCCAGCGGAAAACTCATCTGAATGTCGGCGGCGGTAAACTCGTCGCCGGCAAACCACGGGCTGTTGCCGAGTTCGCCTTCCCAGAACGCCATGTGCTGCTTGAGTTGCGGATTGACCAGCGTGCTCAGCGCCTGGTTGGAAACCTTGCGAACCAGCGGACGCAGCAGCGCCGGCGCGCGTTTCGGCATCAGCGCGAACAACAATTTCAGCAGCAGCGGCGGCATTGCCGAGCCCTCGGCATAGTGCAGCCAATAGGTGTAGCGCAGCCGCTCCGGCGTGTTTGACGGCGGGATCAAGCGGCCGTTGCCATAGGTGCCGACGAGATATTCAATGATCGCGCCAGACTCCGCGATGGTGTTGCGCTCGTCGGTGACGACCGGCGATTTGCCGAGCGGATGAATGTCGCGCAATTCTTTGGGCGCGCGCATATCGGGCTGACGCTGGTAGCGCACGATCTCGTAAGGCACGCCCAGCTCTTCCAACAGCCACAGCACGCGCTGCGAGCGTGAATTGTTGAGATGATGAACCGTCAGCATTGGCGTCCCCCCGCGATGGCGCGTCGCGCGGCGCTTGGTGCCAGCCGGGCGCAGGAAAGTCGAGACGCCTGGGCGTAACATATTTTACCCGGATGTTATTGACCTAATAAATTTATCCGGGTATAAATGAGGATGGCATTGAACAGAGAATTGTCACGATGATTCAGGCAGGTCCCAAACACGTCACCGCGTTCAGGGGCGAGCAACGGCTTGCTTCGGGCCCACTGGCCGATGTAGCGCGCGCCGTCGTGAAAGCGTCCAAGAGTCTCGATACGCAGCCGATCGTCATCTTCGACGACTCGAACGGCCGGACCGTCGATCTGGATCTCCGCGGCAGCCAACGAGATATCGTGGCGCGCTTGTCGCAACCATCTTCCAATTCCGAAGTTCCTGCGGATGGACTGGCGGCGCCCGAGCCGCGCGGGCGCGGCCGGCCCAAACTGGGTGTCGTGGCCCGCGAGGTGACGCTACTGCCGCGACATTGGGAATGGCTTGGGGCACAGCCCGGGGGCGCGTCGGTGGCGTTGCGAAAGCTCGTCGAAGCAGCACGGCGCTCCAGCGGTGATCGCGATCGCGGCCGCGCCGCCACCGAGGCGGCCTATCATTTCATGTCGACGATGGCCGGCAATTTTGCGAATTTCGAGGAAGCCTCACGGGCCTTGTTCGCAGACGACCGCAGAGGTTTTGTCGAGCTCATCGCCGGCTGGCCTGGCGACATCCGCGACCACGTCGTCAAGCTCGCGTTCAGCGATCGCGCCGCCGGTTGATCGCATCACCGCGAGTAACTAGGTTGGTTGAAATGATAGAGATCATATAAGAGGCCACGATTTGAGGGAGACCGCCCGTGCGCTTGAGCCCGCAATTCCTGTTCGACTTCGGCAGCCCCAATGCCTTCCTCAGCCATGAAGCGATCCCGGCGATCGAGAAACGCATCGGCGTAAAGTTCGAGTATGTGCCGATCCTGCTCGGCGGCATTTTCAAGGCCACCAACAACCGCTCGCCGGCCGAGACGCTGGCCGGCATCAAGAACAAGGGCGAATTTCAGGTCATCGAGACCGAACGGTTCATCAAGCGCTTTCGCGTTCAGCCCTATGTCTGGAATCCGTTCTTTCCGGTCAACACCCTCAGCCTGATGCGTGCCGCGGTTGCGGCGCAATTCGAGGGCGTGTTCGAAAAATATGTCGAAGCGGCCTTCCACAACATGTGGCGGGAGCCGAAAAAGATGGATGACCCGGAAGTCGCGGCGAAGGCGCTTTCGGCATCCGGCCTCGATGCCGCAAAACTGCTGCGGCGTTCGCAGGATGCCGACGTCAAGGCCAAGCTGATCGAGAACACCCAATCGGCGGTCGAGCGCGGCGCGTTCGGCGCGCCGACCTTCTTCGTCGGCAACGAGATGTTCTTCGGCAAGGAGCAGTTGCGCGAGGTCGAGGAAATGGTAGTAGCGAATAGGGAGTAGCGAATAGCGAATGGAATCTTCTACTCGCTACCCCCTATTGGCTCTTCAAGAACAACAACAAAGAGGGACTGAAACATGCGCGTTCTCGTGGTCGGGGCTGGCGCCATCGGCGGATATTTCGGTGGCCGCTTGCTGCAGGCAGGAAGGGATATCACCTTCCTGGTGCGCCCGCGCCGCGCCGCAGAGCTTGCGAGCACGGGCCTTGTGATCAAAAGCCCGAACGGCGACGTGACGCTGCCAAATCCACCGGTGGTGCAGGCGGACACGCTGAAGGAAAAATTCGACGTCGTGCTGTTGAGCTGCAAGGCGTTCGATCTCGACGACGCCATCAAGTCGTTCGCGCCGGCGGTCGGGCCGAACACCTCGATCATCCCGCTGCTCAACGGCATGCTGCACCTCAATGCCCTCGACGAGAAATTCGCATACGAGCGCGTGCTCGGCGGTCTCTGCGCGATCGCGGCGACGCTCAACGAGGCGCGCGAGGTGGTGCAACTGCAGCCGATGCAGTCGCTGACTTTCGGCGAACGCGACGGCAAGATGACCGATCGTGTCCGCGCCATCACCGAAATCTTCGCCGGCGGCAAGTTCGGCTCGGTTGCGAGCGAGAATATCCTGCAGGAGATGTGGGAGAAGTGGGTGTTTTTGGCGTCGCTCGCCGCCTCGACCAGCCTGATGCGCAGCTCCGTCGGCAACATCCTGGCAGCCCCCGGCGGCCGCGATTTCCTGCTCGGCATCCTCGATGAATGCAGCGCGATCGCGAAAGCCGGCGGTTACGCGCCCCGCGCGCCCTTCCTCGAACGCGCCACAGGCATGCTCACCACCGAGGGCTCGCAACTGACGGCCTCGATGTTCCGCGATATCAAGGCCGGCGCGAAAGTCGAAGCCGATCACGTCATCGGCGACCTCATCGTGCGCGGCGATGCGGCCAAGATTCCGGTGCCAAAACTGCGCACGGCCTACACGCATCTCAAGGCTTACGAGAAAGAGCGCGGATAAGATTATTTTTCGTCGCCCTGGCGAACGCCAGCCAAGGCCGCTGACACAGCGGGCCTTCGTCAGACTTCAATGCGCTTGTTGACGCGAAAATCTGGAGCGGGCGAAGGGGCTCGAACCCTCGACCCCGACCTTGGCAAGGTCGTGCTCTACCACTGAGCTACACCCGCATCCTGGATGGCGACGATCGCTCGCCGGCAACGCCAGAGCTATGCCAAATGCGCACTGCGAATGCAACAGTCCGAAGATGGTCAAATCGCGCGATCGGGAGGGTCTGGGCAGCGAATCGTCCCGGAAATGCGTTCGAATCCCCTAATGTTCCGCCAAGACGGGCTCCTCGGAACCTTGGCGGCTCACTGCCGCGCGCAGCGATTCGAGCCATTTCGCAAACCAGCCGCGCAGCGTCCCGGTCAGCTCCTCGTTCCGGCCTGCCTCGCAGTCAAATGTCGCCCACCATTCGACAAAGGCGCGGTCGCCATCGACAATGGGCGTGATGCGCAACGTCGCCTGGAAACCGCTCATCGGCAGCGAGGGCGGGCCGCAGAATTCGTAGGTCTGCGAGCGTTCGACGTCGGACAATGCCAGAAGCCGCTGGCGGACGCGGCGCTCCTGATAGAGCACGTTCCTAACCGCGCCAACCGCGTCGCCGGATTTGCCGTCCTCGATCCGGCTTTCGCCGGCGCCGCCTACCCAGACGGTATAATTGTTGAAATCGCGGACGATTTCCCAGATATCCGCAGCCGGTTCTTCGAATACAGTGCTGTAATAGGCCTTTGCCATTTCAAGAGCTCCTATTGACCCCGACGCCCACCGACAATGGGCTAGCGGACGGCGGATACCCACCCGATCTCCGATCAGGCCGAGACCCGCAGCACCGCCCGGAACCAATTGAAAATCGCGGTCAAGCCGCCATTTAGATGAACGGAACACCTGAACCCGTGCGTCGGGGCGTGCTAGAACGGCCCCAATTCAAAAACACATCCGACGAGGATCCCGTGACGATAGTTGAGCAGGGCAGCGGACCGGCGCCCGATCTGATCAAGGACACCACCACGCAGACTTTCGTAAAGGACGTCATCGAGGAATCGAAACGGCAGCCGGTGCTGATCGATTTCTGGGCGCCTTGGTGCGGCCCCTGCCGCCAGCTCACACCGGCCCTCGAAAAGGCGGTGCGTGCCGCCAAGGGCAAGGTCAAGCTCGTCAAGATGAACATCGACGAGCATCCGGCGATTCCGGGCCAGATGGGGATCCAGTCGATTCCGGCGGTGATCGCATTCGTCAACGGTCAGCCCGCCGACGGTTTCATGGGTGCGGTGCCGGAAAGTCAGGTCAATGCATTCATCGAGAAGCTGACCAAGGGTGTGACGGCCGCGGGCGAACCCAATATCGCCGAAATCCTGAAAGAGGCCGAGACCGTGCTCGCCGAGGGCGATGCGGCGACGGCGGCGCAGATCTATGCCGAGGCACTTGCGGTGGATTCCACCAACATCGCAGCGCTTGCGGGGCTCGCGAAATGCTACGTGACCACCGGCGCAATCGAGCAGGCCAAGCAGACACTGGCTATGGTTCCCGAAACCAAGCGCAATGACGCGGCGGTAAAGGCCGTACAGGCGTCGATCGAACTCGCCGAGCAGGCGAGCGCGCTTGGGCCGGTGACCGAGCTGGAACAAAAAGTCGCCGCGAATCCGCTCGATCATCAAGCGCGATTCGATCTGGCGACCGCGCTGAACGCCATGGGCAAGCGCAGTGAGGCCACCGAGCAGCTCCTGGCGATCGTCAAGCGCGATCGCAAATGGAACGACGACGGCGCGCGCAAACAGTTGGTGCAGTTCTTCGAGGCATGGGGCGGCACCGACGAAGCGACCGTGGACGGGCGAAAGCGGCTGTCGACGATCCTGTTCTCCTAGAGCATGATCCGGAAAAGTGGGTACCGGCTTTGCGATAAGAGTGCGCGCAAATTAAAGAGCCACTAACCACCAGGGCACGAGATGCCGATCAACGCCGAATACCGCGGGCCCGGCGAGCTCCCCGAAATCATTCCGGTGTTTCCGCTGCCCGGGGCGCTGCTTTTGCCGCGCGGCCAGATGCCGCTCAACATCTTCGAGTCGCGCTACCTCGCAATGGTCGACGACGCTTTGCGCGACGGCCATCGGCTGATCGGCATGATCCAGCCCGACGTCGCCCATTCGCGGAACGAGGAAAAGCCGGCGCTGTTCCGCGTCGGCTGCGTCGGGCGGATCACCCAGCTCGCCGAATCCGGCGACGGCCGCTACATTCTCGAACTCACCGGCATTGCGCGCTTCAAGGTGGTCGAGGAAATGACCGTGCTGACCGCGTATCGGCAATGCAAGGTCGATTATTTCCCCTTTGTCGACGATTTCACCGCGCGCAAGGGCGAGGAAGCGGTGGACCGCGAGGCGCTCCTGGAAGTGCTGACGGATTTCCTCAAGGCCAACAATCTCAAGGTGGATTGGGAGGGCGTCGAAAGCGCCCCCAACGAGGCCCTGGTCAACGCGCTGGCGATGATGTCGCCTTACGGCCCTGCGGAAAAGCAGGCGATGCTGGAGGCGCCCGATCTCAAGACCCGCGCCGAAATCCTGATCGCCGTTACCGAAATGGACCTCGCCAAGAAGCGCACCAGCGGCGATCCGCCGCTGCAGTGAAGCTTTACATTACTAGCGATACCCGATTGGGCTGAGGGTCACCGGCTTCGGACTATGCGCGTCAGGACGGCATACGATCATGGATTTCCGTCATGCGCACGATACACGCATCTGCCAGCGACATCGGATAGTTTTGGAGCGGCTTGCATGGAACGGTGCGGATGATGAAGACAACGGTTGAAGTACCTGACGATCTGTACCGTCGCGCCAAGACGGAGGCGGCACTGCGCGGCCGCAAGCTCAAGGATCTGGTCGAGGAGGGGCTGCGGCTCGTGCTCGAAGCATCGCCTAAGGCGCGTGGGCGTCACAGTCTTGCAGGGCTGATGAGGCGCGCGCGGGGGGCGATTGACTCCGGAGTTCCAGACCTCGCTTCCAATCCCGAGCATCTCAAAGACTTCGGCCGCGATGACCGCCGCCATCGTTGATACGGAGCCGCTCGTTTTTTTGATCGGAGCAGAATGGAAGATTCAAGACGACCGCCCGGAATGGCGGCTTTGATCGGCCTGCCGCGTCAGCGCAATTTCCGTCGACCCCAAATAATGTGAACCGGAAACCACAGCGCCAGGAGACATCCGGCGGCGATGTGGATCCAGCTCATCCAGGGTCGCAGCGTTTCCGATCCGAGGTAATAAAGCCCGAACGCGGTCACGATCAGCACCGCATTGAAAGTGGCCATGAACGACCCCGAGATGCGATTTTTGTCGGCTCGCCAGGCGCGCAGCGCGTGCAGCGGGATGAGGGCGCCCAGCAAGAGCAGCGTCGCCATGGCAGCGCCGCCATGCACCATCAGCAGATAGGCTGCGGTCTGCTGCCAGACCTCGCCCGTGGAAAGCTCTTTTTGCCAATCGGCCATAAGCCATCCCGCGCCGGTCAGGAACAGGACCGCGAAAGCCGCGTAGATCGACCAACGAAATGAGGGTTTAAGCGGCAAGGTGGACTGCGTGATGCCAGTCGGGGGTGATACGAACGTCGCCGTCGCTGGAGATCAGCAGCGCACTGGCGTTGTGAAGCTCAAGCCATTCGATCGCCTCAGTCCCACAGATCATGACGATCTTTGTCAGCGCGTCGGCCATCATGCAAGACCCCGCGCGCACGGTCGCGCCGTCGATCACGTCAGTGGGTTTGCCGGTCGCGGGGTCGATGATCGCAGATCCGGTTGTTTCTGCCGAGGAAAGCAGATCGAAGCGGCGCGCCGTGGAGGCCAGCGCCTCATCGGTGATCTCGACACGGCACATCAAGCGGCGCGGATCGCGGGGATGGCGGATGTGAATCGTTTGCGGCTCTCGTCCGAATGCGGCGAGATCGCCGCCAGCATTCACAAGCCCGCTGGCCAAGCCGAAGCCGCGCAGCACCTCCAGCGCGCGGTCGACCGCGAAGCCCTTGGCGATTCCGCCGAGGTCGATCCTGACGTCACGATGTCCAAAGCGGACCATTAGGTCTTCAAGCAGTTCGATGCTATCGAACAATCTCCCGTCGACTGCGGCTGGCGGATCGCCGTCCGGCCGGGGCAGCAACCCCATGTTCTGCAACGTCGCCGCGATGGCAATATCGAATATGCCTTTCGACCGGCGGTGCAGCTCGACGGCAGCTTCCAGGACCCTGAACGTCCATGCGTCGACCTTGACGGGCCTAAGCCACGCCTCGCGGTTGAGGCGGCTGACGTCGCTGTCATCCTCGTGAAAGCTCATCAGCCGGTGCACCTGCGCAACGGCCTCGAACGCCGCGTCGATGGCGGCGTCCATTTTGGATTTGGCTGCGCCGGCCGCCTCGATCTCGACGAAGGTGCCGAGCAGGGGTCTGGCGCGGCGAACTTTATCGGAGGCGATTGCCATAGGCTGCCAATACTCTCTTCACACCCTCGGTGACGTGCGTCGAGGAGAGGGTCGCGCCGGCGATGTTTCTGATGTCGCCGTTGATCTTGAGCGCGCTGCCGCTGGTCTTGCCGACGAACTGCGCGAGCCAGCTCGGACTCCGGATCTCGCCGCCATAGGACTCCCGATATTGCAGGATCTCGACACTGTGAACGGCGCCGCTTGACGTCAGCGCCACCGCATAGTCGATGTAGAGATGTTTTCCGACCACCCGGTCGAAGATGAAAAAACCGGCGACGCGTCCGCCGGCTTCAGCCTTCCAGACCCGGCCGGGCTGCACCTCGGTAAAGTGCGTCGCCGACGGGAAGGCCTGTTTCTGGGCCTCCTCGATCGAGAGATACTGCATCGCATAGGCAGGCGATGTGATCGAAACGATCGCGGCCGCCGGCAAGCTATATCGAGCCCACGTCATTAATCAATTCACTCCGGTCATTTTCATCGTGCGCTCAAGCGCGGTTAGGGCTCGGATCAAAAGAAAAATCCGACGCCGCCGAGAAACGAATCCGAGAGCGCGCCGACCACGCTCTTGTCGATCACCCGTTGGTAGGTTGCCTTGAGCACCAATTTCGGCGACGGGAAGACCGCAAGACCAGCGGTGTGGAATTGGCGCTGGCCGGCCCCCGTCGGCAGATTTGCGTCGGTGCCCGCAAAACCTGCGGTCTGCAGATTTTCATAAGTGTACCGATAGAACGGCACCGCCTCCCACTCGGTGTTGAGGATGGTCCCCATCGGGACGTGATAGGCGACCTCGCCGGAATAGCCGAACATCGACTTACCGACATTGTCGGTGGGATCGGTGTCGTTGTTGGCGCGCAGGTTTTCAGGATGGCTGAAGTTGAC
>VAZV01000073.1 GCA_005884765.1 Alphaproteobacteria bacterium | reverse complement strand
TCGGCGAGCGCCGAGGAATACGGAGGCGCCGACGAGTGCGCGGGCGCTGATGTCGCATCTTCGGTGGCCGGACACCTTCAGGCCAATCGGCATGTCGACCATCGCCCGCCGGTGCGGGATCGACAGAAGCCTGCTCAGATCGGATGAATAGTCGAATCCGTGGTTGCCCTGATCATCGATCCAGGCCGCAACCCAGCCGCCACGAAATCCGTCAAGGCCGAGGAATTGAGCCAAGCACTCACTCCCACTTTGCACCCGTGGGTTAGCTTTGGGCTTTGGATTTGTTCAGGGTCACGGCGGCGCGAACGAGCGTCTTCAACGCCTCCTCGTCTATCTTCTCGCCTTCGTGGAAGTCGACGGCGCGTCTTGTGTTGCCGTCAAGGCTGGAGTTGAAGAGGCGCGAAGGATCCTGCAGAGCCGCCCCTTTGGCGAAAGTCATCTTCACGACGTTCTTGTAGGTCTCGCCGGTGCAGATCAATCCGTCATGCGACCACACCGGAACCCCTCTCCACTTCCACTCCTCGACGACGTCGGGATCGGCTTGCTTGATTAAAGTACGGAGCCGGCCGAGCATCTTGCCCCGCCAGTCGCCTAGCTCCTCGATTCTCGCGTCGATCAGCTCGGAGGGATCGCCTCCTCCTTTTGTTTCGTTCGCGCCGCTCTTCCCCTTCATCATGGTTGTTGTCGCTTTTGCGATCGTCGCGGACTTCTTCAACGTCTTGCCGGCCATTGTGTTCACTCCTATCCGCCGGCGCGTTGCCCGCCGCGCCACTTGGCGCCATACGGCAACACTAACATGTAAAGACCGCTAAACAGCAGCAGGAATAGCGGGAGCAGCGGCGAGTAGACCACCCAGCCAGGAGGCTCGCCCAATGCCATGGCGACGAAGTTGGCGATGACGGTCACCGTAAAGGCGATGGACAGCCAGCGGTGAATCTGCCGAATCCACGTGTTCCAAATCAATGCGACCTCCTTTCGATCACGAGCCGATGCGGCCTTCAATCTTTCTCCGTCAGGACCTGCTCCAGCTTGGCAAAGAACTGCGGCCATCCGTATTTGGCGCCCTGGTAGGCTTGGCTCTGATCCGGCCGGAAGCCGGACTGCTCCATGCGCAGCTGGGTCCCCGTGCTCGTCGGGTTGAGGGTCCAGGTCACCACGCTCTTCAGATTGAACGCTGCATTGTCGCTCACGGAATTCCAGGTGTAGGATAATTTTTTGTTCGGCTCGACGGCGAGGACCTCGCAGTCCAGTGCGCCGTTCGGCAGGTAGTCTGCGCGAAAATTGAAACGGTGGCCCTTGGCCAGCTTGAAATCGCTTTTCATCAGCCACTCCTCGATCAGGTGTGGTTGCGTGAGCGCGCGCCAGACTTTTTCCGGCGGATGGGGGATTTCACGTTCGACAACGACGGAGAGTGTTTCGGTCGATGTTTCGTTCATTGGTCCATCCTTTTGAGTAGATCTTCGAGGTGGTCGAACCGGCTTTGCCAGAAGCCGGCCATTTGGCTTGTCCAATCGATCAGCGGGGCCAAGGCGCTGAGCTGCGCACTATAGTGCGTCTGGCGTCCTTCATGGCGGTCGCGCACGAGCCCGGCCTGCTTTAGGACCCCAAGATGCTTTGAGACCGCCGGTTGCGAGACCCCGGCCCGTGCCGTTAGAGCCCCCACCGTCTTCTCTCCCTCGCGGCACAATCGCTCGAAGATGGCCCGCCGAGTTGGATCGGCGAGCGTTCTGAAAAGCATATCGTGAGCGTTCGGCATTTGGGATCAATAACCCGCTGGCTATTGATCGACGTATAACCACTGAGCTATGCGTAAGTCAACTGGGAACTGCTCGGGCTCGAAAAAAAGAACTGCCCGCGTTCATTCGACGGGAACTCCCCGGGACACTGGACCGCTGTCGAATGCGGTTCCCCCTGTCACACCGCCCCCGTGTCGCGGGTCAATCAAGGTGACCTCTCGCGATGAAGAAGGGTGACCAAATGGATGAGCACGAACGCGATTGGCTGGCACAACGTTTCGAGGAGCGGCGGCCGCATCTGCAGGCGATCGCCTATCGAATGCTTCGGCCAACGAGCGTCCGACGCTCGGTCGACATAGATGTGAAGGACGATTCCGGTGACGGTTCGGCCGTTCCGTCATCTCACTCGCCTCGCTCGCTACTCGGCGGCGCCAGCTCACGGCCAAGGCGCGAGTCGCGAACTCACGCCGGCACCGGCGCGGGCTGGGCCCTGACCTTGGGAAACGGCCGGAAGGTCAAGGCTATCAGGAACGCACCGAGGCCAACGGCCCAGGAGCCGATGTAGAGCCAAGCGTAACTGGCAAAGGCGTCGTAGATCAGGCCGCCGGCCACCGGCCCGGTTGCCATGCCGAGGCTGCCGGCCATGGCCGATCCGCCGATCACCGTGCCCATCATCCGCAACGGGAAATTCTCGCGCGCCAGCACGGAATAGAGCGGCATGGTGCCGGCATAGATGAAGCCGAACAGCGCCGCGACGGCATAGAATGCGGCAAGCTCGCGCACGAAAACATAGCCGAGCGCACCGAACGCCTGGACGAGCAGCCCCAAGACAAGGACGCGCTTGGCGCCGAAGCGATCGCCGAGAAGGCCAAACGCGATGCGGCCGCCCATCCCGGCCAATCCTTCCACGCTGTAGATCGTGACGGCGGCGATCATCGGGATGCCGCAACTGACCGCATAACTCACGGTATGGATGATCGGCCCTGAATGCGTAGCGCAGCAGAAGAAATTCGTCAGCAACAGGATGATGAATTGCGGCGAGCGCAAGGCCTGCGAGAGCGACATGTCGGATTGCACCGCGCCTTCGCCCGAGGGGGCGGAAAGGTGGCTTTCAAGCGCGGGCGGACGGCGGACCAGCAGAGAGACTGGGATCATAATCACCGCGACGACGACGGCCAGGATCTGCATCGAGGTTCGCCAGTCATGGTTCGAGATGAGCCAGGCGGCCAGCGGCGACATGGTCATGGGCGCCATCCCCATTCCCGCCGAGACCAGCGACACCGCAAGGCTGCGATGGGACTCGAACCAGCCGGTGACGCAGGCCATCATTGGCGCGAAGATCGCAGCCGTCGCCCCGCCGACCAGCAGTCCAAAGATGAATTGAAACTCAACCAGCGATGACGCCCGGCTTGCCAGCGCCAGACTCGCCGCAAGCACGATCGAGCCCGTCAGCACGACCGGGAGTGGACCCAGCCGGTCGGACAGCGTGCCCCAAGCCATGCTCGTCAAGGCCATCGCGAGGAAGCCGATCGTCATGGCGCTGGATACGCCGGCGACCGACCAGCCGGTATCCCGCGTGATAGGTTGGAGGAACACCGGCAGCGAGAACATGCCGCCGATCGCGACACAGCCCAGAAGGCCACCGGCCGCGACAATGACCCAGCGATAGCGAGAATTGTTCATTCCATTCCTCCACCAAACGAGCGCCGGTCCCAGGACGAATGGGGTGAGCCGCAGCCGACACGCAAACGCTCGCGGCCGCTCACTTTTTTGCGAGCGATGTAGGCCGCATGAGCGCAGCGACATGCGGGAACGTATGTCGAGCCCTCAGCCCCGGATATCGCTTTGCTCATCCGGGCTACGCCCCTCGGCGCAACCTAGCGAGGATTTGACAAGCGCCATATATCACGCCGCGCTTGAGGCCGACGTATGCCAAGTCCGACGGTCTTGGGAAACCGGAGATGCGCCATCGGTGTTGATGTTGGACCCGATTGCGACAGCCGAGGATCCTCGCAGGAGGCACATCGAGCCGCCGCATGTCCACAGTTCAATGGAAGCGCACCGATGACCAAATCCCGTTTTACCTACGCATCCTATATTCGGCCCGGATGTATTGGTTCGACAGCCGCCTGCAGTCCGATTGGACCGTCGGATCGAACTGGCAGTTCCTCTCGCCGGACGGCCGCGTCATCAACAGCGGACAGGTCCTCGAGAACACGGCGCCGACCCGGCTCGCGCTGTCCTGGCGCAACGAGCTGAAGCCTCCGCTTCGCGCCGAAGGATTTTCACGGCTCGCCCTCGACAACGAACGACAGGGCGATCTCGTCAAGTTGACCCTGTCCCAGGAGATCGACCGACCAGCTTCCGCCCTGATCGACGACGTGGCCGACGGCTGGCCGATCATTCTTTCAAGCCTGAAGAGCTTGCTCGAGACCGGGGTGCCCTTCGAGGTAACACGTCACTGGCCGAAGGGCCTCTGAAGGAGCGATTGGCCGGGCGACCTGTTTATGCAGCGCGGCATCGGTTCCGCCGCCTGTCGACATCCATCGCCCGATTTCCGCATCGATAGCCACGAACCACAATCCGCTTAGCGCCGGGACATACCGTCAAGGCCTCTGCGTCTAATCCAGTTTAGGATCGGCGGCATCACGAGCGAGCGCTTGAGCCGCCCTGAGTTGCGGACGCATCAGCAAGTAGAATGCGACGACGTGCGTGATCATCAGCAGCGGCACGTAGATTATCGGGATCGCGTAGGTCGCGCCCAGCTCCCCCGCCAGCGCCGGTAGGCCGATCTGGTTGGCGTGGTAATAGTCGATGATGATGTCGGCCGCGCCGACGAGATTGAAGGCGACAACAAACAGCCAAAACAGCGGACGTATCCTCACGGTGAGAAGCGCCAGCATGGCTAAGAGCCCGGTCGCGAAGTCGCCGTAGGCAGCGAATGTGGCGAAGGCAGCCGGCAGATTGCCGACGACGCCTGGAAGGATGAACACCAGCCCGAAGAAGCGGAAGCTGTGCAGCGTGGCAATAGCACGTTGTGCTTCGACGCCGTCCATCGAGTTGAGCCTCGGCCAAATGTAGGCGCCGAAGCACAGCAGCCAAGCGACGTACCCGAGAACGAGATGTATTCTGAAAAGTGTTTCCGGCGACATGTGATCTCCCTGTCAGATGTCTGTTGACACGGCCTCGAACACCGCGGTCAGAATGCCGAGCCGGCCTTCGATGAGATTTCGCCCCAAGTCGGCGGCAAAGCTGCGCGAAGTCCGGCCCACCACCACGCCGGGATTTGGGAAAGGCGGTGGTTCCGATGCGCGCAGCTCCGCGAACCAAGGCCTTGGCGGCCTCGGTGTCATCCTGACATACGGCCGCTGCGTTCATGGAGCTGCTGAACTACTGCTTGGCTGACTGGCCCCCATTAGCAGACGTAACGGCATCAGGGGGCCGACTGGAATGTATTCGTGATCCAGCATGTTCTCTTTAGCAAGAGGCAAAGACTCCATGATGGATCGCGCCTCTTCGACGTCTCTGGTGTTTAGGAGGAAAACACCTCCTCTGCCGTCTTCTCGCGAGTACCATTCGCGGATTTTCCCATCGAGATAGAGCTGGACCGTCGCGCGTATTTCGGCGGGCATGATGGCCATGACCCGCTCGCGGGTTACGCCGTGCTTTGCTCTTAGCAACGCAAATACAGCTGTGGTCGTTGAGGTAGCGTGAGATTGGTCGGTCATGAAGACAGCTCCTTTCCGGATCATCGTGAGTGCAATCAGGCGGGGCGGCGGCCCCATTTGTCAGTCGGATATACGACCGGCTTCATTAGGGCGGCTATTCGTAACAATGTTGACAGGCCATGAAGCACAACTTCACAGTCAGGCTCGACCCGGCGGGCGTCGAGGCTCCTCCGCCATCAACGCCACCGTTCTCCATGAAAGATCATTCGGGACTTCCTTCGAAGCTGGATCAATCTCACGACGTTGGTCGGCAGAAGTATCGCGTGCAACAGGAATACCGGCGGCAGTTGCTCGATGAAGCCATAGGCCATGAACAGCACGTTGCTCGCGATAGCGAGGCACCTGAGCGAAACCATCTCACTGACCGAGAAGGTTGCAAAGACGGCGCTCGATGCCGCGTAGCCGAGAAGTTCGATCCATTGTGACATGACGCAGCTGCCTATGCCGGCTTGTTCGTCCAGGCGCCGATGAAGGGTGGCAGGATGATGCACGCCTTGCGGGCGACGGCCTCATCGCGCAGCCGCTCGGCCAGATCGTCGATTCCAACCTCATCTGCAGTCGTGACACCCGCACGCTCCATCGCGGACAGCAAACTTTGCATCGTTGCCGCCATATAGGCGTAGACCAGCGATCGGTGTCCGCCTTCGGCGCGACCGGCCGAAATCATCTCCGGCCCTGGCAGTCCGGCTGTGAGAAATGTCGCGAAGAGCTTGCCTCCCATGTCGGTCTCGAAGCCGGTCCGTTCGAATGTCTCCATGATCCACGACTTACACCGGAGGAACTGCGGCGTATCGGGAACACTTCGGATCGAAGGCATCGACAATTCCTGAAAAACCAGGATGCCACCAGGCCGCAAATGACCGGCGAGCCGCCGCAAGGTGGCAGCCGGATCGGGCAGATACATCAGGACGAGCCTCCCGACGACTGCGTCGAAAGTTTCGTCGGGAACGAAACTGTCGAGGTCGGCGACTGCAAACCGTATCCTGGCGTGTTGCCTCGTCTGCGCGACCCGTCGCTCGGCCGTCCTGACAGACGCGGCCGAACGATCGACTCCCAGCACAGAGCCGGTTGGGCCGACCAGTTCGCCCGCAAGCGTCGCGACGTCACCTACGCCGCAGCCGATGTCGAGGACGCGCATTCCAGGTTTGAGCCCGGCGCGCTTCAGCACGTCCTCCGTCAGATCGCGGATGAATGCGCTCTGCATTTCGAGGCGCCTGAATTCAGCCTCGGTCTCACCCAGCACATAAGGTCGCGAATCCGGGCCGGATACGCGGATTTCGCTTTTCCTATTCCTATCGACAGATGTGGTTTCCATCAGATTTTCCTCCTTCGGTCGTGCCCGCCGCAGCCGGCGTCGATCTATCCTTGCGGTTAGAGGGGCATAGGCGAGCGCTCTTGGGCAGGACTGAACTCAGTTCACGCGGTGGCCCGCTCGATGGCGACGCCGTATCTGGCGGCGATGGCCATAAGCTTTCCGATTTCCGACATCTCGTTGGCGGCAGCGACATCGAATTCGGCGAACATCTGATCGAGGCCGCAGCTCGGCGTGCACAGGACCAGCATGCGCGCCGGCTGGTCGCTGACATTGCGATAGCCATGGCGCCTGTGGCGCGCGCCGTAGAAGAAACCACCCGGCCCAATGCGGGCAGGCGCATCCGCGCCTTCGAAATCGATGAGGAGTTCGCCGCTCAGGACGTAGAAGGCTTCATCCTCGCGGGTATGAGTGTGCGGCGGCGCACCTGCGCCCGGCGGAACCACGTCTTCCCAGAACGAGAACGAACCGGCGGTCTCGGCACCGGTGGCCTTGTAGATATGGGTGACGCCCAGGACGTTGAGTGTCGAACCGGCGCCGGGATTGCGCACGAACGACGCGGCCGCGGTGATTTTGGCGTCCATCATTGATCTCCCTGCTTGGTTTGGCTCGCCGTGTGAATAGGCCTTTTTTCGACCGGCCGATTAGCCGGAATCGCCTGGACATGCTGTCCGGATTTCAGGACAATCCGAAGATGGATCCGCTCGATGGCATCGCTGCCTTTGCGCGCGTCGTGGACGGCGGCAGTTTCTCCGCGGCGGCATACCGGCTGGGACTCTCCAAGTCTGCCGTCAGCGCGCATGTCCAGCGGCTTGAAGAGCGCTTGGGCATCCGCCTTCTCAACCGCAGCACGCGCCGACTCTCGTTGACCGAAGCGGGCGCAGCCTACTATCGCCACTGCGCTCGGATTCTCGCTGAAGCTGAGTCTGCCGAGCAGGTAGCAAGCGCACTGCAGCGCGAGCCGCGCGGCACCCTTCGCATTTCAGCGCCCAACAGCTTCGGCTGGATGCACGTGGGGCCGGCTGTGCCGGCCTTCCTGAAGCGCTACCCGGAACTTTCCGTCGAAATCACTTTGAGCCCGGCGCACGTGAATCTCGTCGATGAGGGACTCGACCTGGCAATCCGTATCGGCGTGCTCGAGGACTCCCCGCTCGTCGTACGCAGGCTCGCGCCATCTCGGCTCGTCGTCTGTGCGACGCCCGCCTATCTCAAGGAGCATGGAAAACCCCGCGAACCCGGCGACCTTACGAAGCACAACTGCCTCTGCACCGGCCTCCTGCCCTGGGGTGACGAGTGGCGCCTTGCCGGCAAACGTGGCGAGGTGCGGGTGGCCGTGGGCGGCAGCTTCCGCAGCAACAGTGCTGAGATGCTGCGTACGGCGGCGCTTGATGGCATCGGCATCGCCGTGCTGCCGACATGGGCGGTGGCTGAGCCGCTGCGTAGCGGCGCACTGCGACGCGTGCTTGAGGCGTGGGAACCTCCAGCCAGCACGATTTATGCCGTCTATCCCGGCAACAGGCTCATGTCGATGAAGGTCCGCGCCTTCGTCGACCACCTTGCACGAAGCATCGGTCGCACGCCCTATTGGGATAAGGGCCTTTGAGAAGCGCTTTGCGCCGGCGGCGCACAGCTACTCCAATCAACAGTCTATCGGCCAACACTGGCGGCCGCGCGCAAACGCCTCAAGCCCGTTGGGCGTGACTCGGCGTGCAATATTGGACACCGAGTCACACCTTTGGAAGGGGACCGGCAGGCCGGTAGGTGTTGAGAAGGACGCCCCTTGGCGTGCTCCGCGTTGCAACCAGAGAGAGACCGCGTGGCGGGACGCCATTTTCGAACAGCCGTTTTCCTTGGCCGAGCACCACCGGAAAGACCCAGAGGCGATATTCGTCGACGAGGTCGGCGGCGATCAGCGTCTGCAGCAGCTCGCTGCTGCCCCAGATGTGCAACGCCCGCCCATCCGACGCCTTCAGCCGGCGGAGCTCGTCCACGACATCGCCGCTTATGCGCTGCGAGGTCTTCCAGTCGAGGTGATCAATGGTGTGCGTGACGACGTATTTCGTCGCCTTGTTGAACGCCTTCGCAATCGGGTTGTCGCCCTGGTTCGGCCAGTAGGCGGCGAAGAGCTCGTAGGTCCAACGTCCGAGCAGCATGTCGAACTGACCGGCGATGGTCTCGCCAATGACCTGCTTCGCGGCGTCGTCCACGAATGGCATGGCCCAACCTCCGTGGGTGAACCCGTTCCTCGGATCCTCCTCGGGGCCACCGGGCGCCTGCATGACGCCGTCCAGCGTGACTTGGGTGATTGCAATGAGCTTTCTCATCACCTCTCTCCAGTTTGTGCGTTTCGCATCCCCAGGACGAACGACCGGCGCGCCTTTCGACACAAGCCAACGAATATTTTTATCAGCCTGAATTGTTGCGGCCGAAGGCGTTATCGGACCTAATTGGACCGCGGATATTCGAGCTGCAGGGCAACGACATTGGTGGTGCGTTCGCCATATCGCTCGGTCGTCACCTGGAGCGACAGGTTCAGGGTATCGACGGGCCGCTTGTCGGAGAAGGTCGAGAGGCGACCTTCCGTACGGCGGATCAGCGACGGCGTAATCCGCCATTCCACTGGCGTGTCTCGATTAAAAATGCGGTGGATTACGCCTTCGGCTAACTAATCCACACTACAAGCTTTCGATCCCATTAAACGCTATAAGCCGCAGCTTCGCGAGCGAAGTCGCGGCGATTGCGGACCGCATCACGGCGCAACTTCCCACAACGATGCATAATTCATGATTGGGCGCTCGAACGTCGCGCCCTTAGCCACGAACACCTTACCGAGATCAAGCATGGGCTGAAATGTATCCAGCTGCTTCGCATCCTCCAACGTGCGCCACACGCTGACATTGGTGAGCGAGTTCACTGCCTCGTCTTCCCCTGCATAGAAGCGGATGAGACCGCGCATCTGGCGGATGCCAGGTTCGAGAACTGCAATCGAATCCGCCATCATTTGCTTCAATTCGGCAAACTGCTGCGAATGGCAGCGCAACACTGACACGCGGATGGTGGGCATCTTTGACTCCTTTCTCAACTCAGGATCAACCGACACGGCATCAATTGGTGTTTCGAAATCGTCAGATGTCCGTTGCCGGCGTTTAATCACGATCGACTACTATCGACTCCAGCGGTTCGCTCCAAGCATTCCAAGCCGTCCTCTGGTATTCCAAGGTACGCTTCCTCACTCCCACTCGATTGTTCGGAACCAACGCAACGCATTGACCTAGTGGAGGAAAATTTTTCGTCGCACCGGCAAGCACCGTCTCCCTGATCCGTCATAAGTTCGGGCTCTTGAATTGAAAGAGGAATTTCGGCGATCCGCGGTTTTCTCGGTTTCAATGACTATCGGCATCAATTGGTCGATTTTCTCCGCCGCTCGCCCGACTAAGCGGCATCCGCGCTTCTCAAAAAAGACCGTCGCGAGGCCACGTATCACAAGAGCCCGTCGCGACACAGACATCGAACCAGTCGAGCGACGCCTGGCCGATGGCCGCTATCTGGTACAGAGCCGCCGCCACGGTAAAGCAAACCAGAGGCCCGCTCGGCGCCGATAGCAGGCAGTCACCAGACCACGCGAAAGCGAACAACTCCGACAGTCGCCATCGGTATGGTGCGGCCTAATAGAGGCGCTTTGAACCTCTCCGCCTTGAGGGTCAGAAGTGCGGTGCGCCCGATTGTTCTCTGCGGAAGAATGCCTAAGATGTGGCGATCGAACGTCTTGATGAACGCGATGCATCAGCATGACCGACTTCCACGCTCGCCCCCTCCTGTCGACCGATACGGTGGCGGTATGGGACGTGGTGTGCGAGGGAGTATGCAGGCACAAGAGCACTGAGGAATGCGTCGCGGCGACGCATCTAGTTTTCCCCTATCGCGGCGCGTACGTACAACACATCGGCCGTGCAGAGGCGGTCGCGGAGCCGAACCAGATCGTCTTCATCAACGAAGACGAGGCTTACCGGGTCAGCCATCCGGTCGAAGGCGGCGATGCAAGTTTATCGATCCGGCTCGACACGCCGACGCTGCTTGAGCTGGTGTCGGCGGATTATCTCCAAGTCAAGGGCCGTCCGGCGTTCAATCGAACACACCTGCATCTTGACACCCACGTTCAGATGCTTACGACACTGGTCCGTCATCGCCTCTCTCGTGGCGTGATCGAGACACTCGAAGCCGAGAGTCTGACCCTCGAGCTGTTGCGTCGAGTGTTGAGCGGGTGCAGCTCGCGAGCTGCGGCCGGCAGCATTGGACGCCGGAAACTGGTTGACCGCGCGAAACTCGTGCTCGCGTCCGATTTGGGACGCCGCTGGACGTTGGCGGCGGTCGCCGCCGACGTCGGCGTCTCGCCGGTCTATCTCACGCAAGTGTTCCAACAGGTAGAAGGGCTTCCGCTCTATCGCTACCAGTTACAACTACGGCTGGCCCGAGCACTTGACCTGCTTGGCGACAATGCCGGCTTGACCAGCTTGGCGCTTGATCTGGGTTTTTCCAGCCATAGTCACTTCAGCGCCGCGTTCAAACGAGCCTACGGTCAGACACCATCGGCGTTTCAGCGTTCCGCTCGCATTCGCTGAGCTTCTCCCACAATCGGCGGCAAGTTGCTAAAGATCCTGACAGCGCCGATTGCCATTTTCAGGTTTTCTCCGCCTCGAGCGCAACGGTCCAGTAGCGGAGGATGAAATGAACCAAGCAGAAAATGCTGCGCGTTTCGCCGAGCTTCACGTGAAGGCGTCCCTCCCATGACCGATATCATCTTGCACCATTACGACACCTCTCCCTATTCAGAGAAAGTTCGGGTCGGTCTCGGGCTCAAGGGTCTGGCGTGGGCATCGGTCGAGCTTCCCGTCATCATGCCGAAACCGAATCTGACAGCGCTGACGGGTGGCTATCGCAAGACGCCGGTTCTGCAGATTGGCGCGGACATCTATTGCGACAGCCAGTTGATCATGCGCGAACTCGAGCGCCGGTACCCCACTCCGAGCTTTTATCCCGCCGGCCACGGCGCAGCCGACGCGCTTGCCTGGTGGGCCGAGAAGACAACCTTCAGCCCGGCTGCCGGCATCTTGTTCGCGAAGAGACCCGAAGTGTTGCCTGAGGGGTTTCTCGAAGACCGGGCCAAATTCTCTGGCCGAAATATCGATCCCGCCGCGATGAAGGCGGCAGTACCGAACTTGCTCGATCAGTTGCGCGCGCATTTCGATTGGCTGAACCAGATGCTGACCGACGGGCGCTCATTCTTGCAGGGCTCTGCCGCTAGCCTTGCCGATCTCGCCGCCTACCATCCGGTTTGGTTCTTGCAGCATAATTTCGGACCACTGGCGGCGCCGCTCGATGGTTTTCCAAGGCTGCTGAGCTGGGCCGAGCGGGTTGCCGCAATCGGCCACGGCCGGCGGAGCCTAATGACCTCTGAGCAGGCGCTCGATGTAGCCCGCGCCGCCACGTCAATCGCCAGCGCAACCCCCGATCCGCAAGACCCCGTCGGCCGGAAGCCTGGCCAGACCGTCACCGTCACGCCGGATGATACCGGACGCGACCCGGTCATCGGCGAATTGGTCGCCTCGGGCGTCCATGAGATCGTCATCCGACGCAGCGATTCCGCCATCGGCGAGGTCTGCGTGCATTTTCCACGCGCCGGCTTCGTAGTTGCACCGGCCTAGCGCAATCCCAGCCCTCGGTCGGCACGAGGACCGTTCTCGCACTCTAAACTGAGTGGCCGCTATCGCCTGAATAAGCTGACTTTCGGTGCGATGGGCGCGAACAGGTTGCATGCTTATCCGGTTTTCACCCAATTTGAGGCCAGGAAATGGAGATAGCAGTCACTCATAGGCTTGATGATACCTACATTAAGAAAGCTTGGAAACACGCAGAAACGGAAGAGATTGAAAATGTTGCCGCTGAGCTTTTGAGAAAAGCACAAGAAGCCCAAAGCATAGAGGACGATTTGTTTTGCATTCTTTACCTTGCTTTCCGGTGCGGCTTCAAAACGGCCATTGATAACATCCGGATAAGCATGAGTGAATGAATTCAAGGAGAAATCATGGGCATCCTGACGGCAAGCGTTGCCGACGACCTGCCGCGCATCAGTCGCGCGATATGGACAGCCCCGCGAGAAGCGGAGCGTACGCGGCGAGCCTACGGGATACGAACTCAGTGAAGAGCCGCACGCGCTTCGTCTTGCGTGTCTCCCCCTGTGTGAGGAGCCAAACCGTTCCGTACATGTGCAGGTCGGTACCCGGCACCCTCACCAGTAGCCGGTCGGCATCACCAACGAAGCACGGCAGTGTCGTCATCCCGAGCCCTTGCCGTACAGCAACGATCTGCGCCTCGGCGTCCGTGGTCCTGAATGGAACCCCCGTGGTGCGAACCTCACCCTCGCTGGCCCAGCCCGGGATTCCATGAATGCTTATGACGATCCACCGGATGGGATCAGGCGCGCCCGCACGCCACGCGGCTAGTCGATCGCAGGACATGTAGACGCCGCCGAACAGCTCCGGTCCCTTCATGCCGTGAAGATTGAGCGGCAGGGTTTTGCGGTCGTAGACGACGCGGATCGCGACGTCGGCCTCTCGGTTGGTCAGATTTGCCAGCTCGCCGGACGACAAGATTTCCATCTCGATGTCCGGATGCAGACGCGCGAAATCGGCGAAGTCCGGCATGAGCAGGTGTGTCGCGAGGGGCGGCGCCAGCGTCACCCGCAGAAGCCCGCGCACGCTCTGGTCGCG